>JAJRVT010000368.1 GCA_024277175.1 Chloroflexota bacterium
CGTGGTCCGCCGGCATGTTGGTGAATTCGACGCAGTAGTCGCCCGCCTTCAGGCCCGTGAACGCATAGAAGCCATCCGCAGCCGGGGAGCCGCCGTTGGCCGTGGTTGTCGTCGCCACGGGGTCGCCCGCACACGTTGCGTTGTCGTACAGCGCCACGTCCACGCCGTTCACGCCGGCGTCCGTCTCGTTCTGCACGCCATCGCCGTCGCTGTCGGTCCACACATAGTCGCCCAGCGTGTAGAGCTGTTGGAAGCCGAAGTCAAAGGTCAAATCGTCCTGTCCATCAGGGTAGCCGTTGATCTGGCCGGGATTGTCCTGGTTGCCATTCTCGCCTTCCGCCAGCGCAATCGGATCCGGTACGCTGAAGTCTGGCCCGTTCACTGGATCGCCGGAAGCGCTCTGCACGCCGTCGCTGTCTTTGACGTCATCTCCGCCCTGATCCGGGGTGACTGCGCTGTTTGCGCTCGCGGGCGGCGTCGGTATCTCCACACGGTAGACGTCGGGGATTAAACCGCAGAAGCTGTACACGCCGCTCCCATCCGTGGAGGCGGTGTAGATGCGGTCATCTCCCTGGGCCGTAGCGTCCGAGGCGTCGGTGTCGATGGTTCCGTCGCCATCCGCCCAGACAAGGCGTATATCCACGCCCGCGATGCCCGTGTCGCCGCCATCCTGAACGTTGGGTGTGGTTCCGCCGCCATCGTTCCAGACGTAGTTGCCCACACAGGCCAGGGGCTGCCAGTAGTCCTCCACTTCGCCGTTGCCAGCCACGCCGTCCCAGTCGGAAGCGGAGAGCGAGTCCGTGGTGAGACGGAAGCGCATGTGGGTTTCGCCGCCGTCGAAGGTGGCGCCGGCGGGCACAGTGAAGCAGGCCTGCTGGCCGCTCGCGCCGCCGACGGCGACCGTGTTCCCGCTGGTAAAGGCGATGAATTCGTTGGCGTCGCCGTTGAAGTCGCCGTCACCGTTGAAGTCAATCCACCCATAGAGGGTGGCGTCGGAACCGAGGCTGTTGACTGCATCGATCTGAACGCAGGCCTCGGCGCCGGGGATGAGTGGCGTCACCAGGGTCACGCCATCTTCGTCGTCGTTGTCGACGCAGGTCCCGGCCACAGGCGCGCCGACGGCGTGATCGTCGCCGCCGCTGACCATGCCGGCCTGGGCGTCAGGGACGCCAGTGCTCTCGGCGTCTACGCAGACGCCAAGATAGAGCTTCTCTGTGACGCCATGGCGCGGACCGCCAGAACCGGACGTCGTATCGAATGCATCAGGCAGATCGCCCCAATCGGCGACCACCTCGATATCGTGGTTGTTGCAATTCGGGTGGGGGTCCGTCCTGGGTTCGGGAGCGGAGCCTGAGACGCACGCTTCGTTTGTAAGGGAGGAGGTCGTGTACTTCACCACTTCCACAGGAACCGTGATGACCACGGAGTCATCCTTGTTGAGGAGCCCCAGGTCACAGGTGAAGCTGCTGTCGCCGGCCGCGCCTGTGCAAGTCCCGGCTGTTGGCGTAGGCGCGCCAGTCAACTTGACGCCCGCAGGCAGCGAGTCCGTTACCGTGGTATTGGGGCTGTTGCCAGGACCGTAGTTGGTGACCGTGACCGTGTAATCGAAGAACTGGTTCACCATCAGCGGGTCGGCCGGACCAGTCTTGGTGATTCCCAGATCGGCGATAACGCGCACGGTGGTGTTCTCGTCTTCAGAGTTGTTGGCCGGCTCGGTTTCGACCTCATTGCCCGAGATGGTCGCCACATCGTGATAGACGTCACCGGTAAGGGGATCGGGCTGATTGAGCACCTCGAAGACCAGATAGCGCGTGTACTTCTCGCCGCTATCCAGCGTGCCGGTCAGGGTGTCGAAGTCATTGGCGGAATCATTCGCCAGATCGCAGGTGAACGTGAAGCCTGTTCCGACGGTGAAGGCTGTTCCAAGATTGTTACAGATGTTGAAACCATCATCCGTTCCATCGGCGTTCGCGGTGTCGTAAAGCAATTTCAACTGTTGAACCGGAGACTGTTCCGGGAATACGCTATCCACTGTATCCTCGAAGACGACGCCGGTGGCCATGGACGGCCCCAAGTTGCTCGCCTCCACCTGATAAACGAGAATGTTGTTGGTCCCACCCGGAACGAAGCGCACCGGTTCCTGGAAATCAGGCGATTCGTTCTTTTCGATGGTCAGATCCGTTTCGCCGGGCTGCACCTCCAACGTGGCGTCTTTGCTATTATTAGTCGCGTTGGAATCAGAGGTGTCCATGGACGCGGTCGCGGTGTTGTCGATCACCCAGGGGCTGGGCGGCGCATTGGTGTGATGCGGCATGACTTTCACCGTGACGGTTTTCACCTGATTCGGGTTCATATTGTTCAACGAGCAGTTCAACGATGGCGCGCTCCAGGTGCAGGAACCGCCCCCGGCCACACTGGAACTGAGATAGGTGAAGTCAGCGCCACTGAATACATCCGCCAGGGACACGTTCGCAGCGACTGAGGGCCCGTTATTGCGCACCTGGATGGTATAGGTGGCTTCGGTGCCGGCCTTCACCGGGTTGGGCGTGATGTTCTTTTCGACGACCTCGATGTCAGTGACTGGTTCGACCGTCACGTCCACCCGGCCGCAGTTGTTGCCGCGATCGGGATCGCCCACTTCCGACGAATAGGCGCAGGCCGTATTCTTGAACGGACCATCTTTTACTGGACGCTCAACCGTAATCGTGACGATGGCGGTGTCGCCTGCAGGGATATCAGTCCAATCACACTTAACATTAGGTCCTGACACCGAGCAGGTTCCGCCGCTGCCGCCTCCGCTCACCGCAATATTGACAGTGGTGGCCGGACGTCCACCCAGGCCTGCGTCCACCCACATGGGGATCTTGTCCGTCATGCGGACGGCCCCTGAGGCGTCGCCCCCGTTATTCTTCACCTTGACGGTGTAGGTCAACGCGCTTTCAGATGCCTGAAGGATGTCGTCGCCATTGGGCGTGGTCACAGTTTTTGTGACTTCGACGTCTGCATGTTCTGTGGTGGCGGTGACCGTAGCAGTGTTGCAGTCATTGTCCGGAACGATATCGCCGGCGTCGGGCGGCGCGCCCGCGCTGGTGCAGGCCTCATTGTCCAGAGAGCCGGCAGCGTTGGCGATGGTATAGATGTACAGATAGGTTTTTTCACCAGCAGGGAGCACGCCCCCGTTGGCGATATAGGTGCAGGTCACCACGCCGCCTGGGCCGCTGGGAGGAGGGGCGCAGGACCAATTAGTAGTCGAAGCGAAACTGTCATACGTTTCATTGGCGTTCAGCGTATCCTGGACCACGACCGGCGTGGCGTCCAGAGGTCCGTAATTGGTGACTCTGATCGAAGATTTCATTTTGGAACCGGTTGCGACCGGCATGGGACTCTTGCTCTTGGACAGGCCCAGGTCCGCTTGTGCCTTGGAAAGTTGATAATCTACCGAGTCTTCATTATTGCCAAGGATGGGGTCGGTGATGTCATTGGAGATTTGTGCAGTATTGGTATGAGTCTCGACAGATGATGTGATTCCGCCCGGCGTCGCCGTGATCCCAAACACAGCCGTGGCGCCGGCGGGGAAGGCCGCTTTGGTGCAGGTGACGGTTGTTCCGGCCACGCTACAGGACCAGCCAGATGGCTTGGTGACGGAAATATCCGTGTATCCACTGGGCAGTGTATCCACCACAACAGCGTTGACCGCGTCCATCGGACCCAGATTGCTGGCTGTGACAGTGAAGTGCATGGGAACGCCTTCGAGCACGGGATCCGTGTCCACTGTCTTTTCAATGGCCAGATCCGTGCCGGGCAGCACGTCCAGATCGTCAGTCGTCGTATTGTTGTTGGGCTTGGGATCTTCCCTGTTCGGGTCCGTGCTTTCGATGGTGGCGGCATTGGTCAGCGCTCCGACCGTGGTGGCGTTCACCTTAACCCGGAAATAGAAGATGTTCGTGGCGCCAACCGCTAACCCGGAGGATGTGCAGGTCACATCCGCCCCGGACGCGGAGCAGTTCCAGTCCCCATCGTCATCGGCTGCGGGGCTGGCGTTGTCAGCGTAAAAAGCCAGGCCGGTGGGCAATTGGTCCGTCAACTTGAAGGTGGTCGCTGCGTACGGGCCATTATTCTTCACCTCGAACCGATAGGTGACGATGCCTGCAGCCGGCGCAGGATCAGGCGAGCCGGATTTGCTCACCAGTTCCAGGTCCGCACTTTGGGTCACCTCAGTTTGGTTGTTTTCGCTGTCATTCGCCGGATTGACGTCACCATCAGCTGTGGCGGTGGCCGTCGTCGTATAATGTCCGGCCACATTGGGGGCCACCTGGGTGATGTCGATGTCCACGAAGCTGTCGCCCGGGAAACTCGCCCAGGTGCAAACCACTTTTCCTGCGCCGTCGCTGGGGTTCGGGCCACTATAGGCGCAGGCGGCGTTGTTCACCCCTGTGAAAGTGAAACCGTTGGCAATAGTCACCGTGAGGCTGGCGTTGGGCGCCGCGCTGGACCCATTGTTCTGAACTCGAACATAAAGGTGCTGTGTGGCGCCCGCAGGCAACGGATCGGGGTCATCCGTAAAGCTTACAGGCTGCATATCCTGATCCCCAGTCACGGCCAGGGCGATCCGTGGCGAAGCGCCAATAAAGGCTCCAGCCATAATCGCCGTCAAGAACAGAGTGATAAGTAGTGCGCGCGTTGTTCGTTTTGAAATCACTTAAACTTCTCCTTACGCTTAGTGAGGGAGCATGATGTGACAGGACGGCGGCCTGACAATTGGCGTCAATAGCTCCGGTCGCCCTGTCGTCCAGAATTTCTTACTGATGCTTTCTTTGAAATGAGGGGGTGAACGTTTAGTGCGCATGGTCGATTCCTCCTATAAAATAATTTGGGCAAAACGCGTCTACCACCGCGCTGGATCATGCGCGGTGTTGATTGGGATCGATGTAATGGTGTGATGAACTGAGTTTGCGCTGCTCAGAGAAGGGGGGGAAGATAAACAATGGCGGTTGTTAGTCAGGCCCTCTGCACTTCGTCATCATTACAAAATACCTTCCTGCGTTTTGTCCTTTCCCGGATTGAGAAAGGGGTTGAAAGTTACCCTCGAACAAACCTGCTTTTATTACAATCGCCATTATGGCAATGTAAATAACCTATGCATGCGCGGATTCACGCCCTGCAGCCAAGATGGCCGCGTACAGCCAGACGCCGGCGACGCACAACGTTCCAGAAACGATAACCCGTCAAAATCGCGAGCTATCACCGGTCCATGGAACAAGTCCGAAACCTGGGACATTCAGATTAGAGATTGGGAGGGAATTCCAATCAAGGGGGAAAAAATTGGAGATTGGGAGGGAATTCCAATCAGGGGGAAAATTGGTTGGGGAAAATTCAGTTTACATTTGTGTCAGATGCGCTGCGTTGCTCTAGCCTCCTGATACGAACGAGTGGTATGTGACAACACGAAATCGTTTTGGATATCGGATGCACAAATCTCTGAATGTCTCTTTGACATGCGCACCATATGGAAATATGAGCGAACAAATCACAATGGAATGAACGGTATGAATAATTTACAGGTCACATAACAAATTTTTATTCGTCACTGTGCAACCAAAACGACAACTCACAACATCATAGCACAAAATTAACGAAAAGATATTACAATTTAGATTACAAAGATGTGACAATTTACATTACGATTTTACTCAACGCCCATCCCATGAACCTACACCACCCTTCAATTATCTCCCAACTGGTCAGCCTGGCGGCTGAATTCGATTTCCTGCCCGCGGGCCAATCGCCGCCGGTGCAACGGGGGCGGGCGGCTCTGCAACTCTATGGAGAAAGCGTGAATCTGCTGGAAGCGACCATCCGCATCAAAGATGCGCCAGTCATCAGGCGGGCGGTGGAACTAAGTGGGAGGGGAAAAACAATGGAACGCGGATGACGCAGATTTTTTGTTTTATCCGCGTAAATCCGTCAAATCCGCGTCATCCGCGTTCTATCCTTCTACCTGGGAGCCATGCGGATGGCTCCATCCAGGCGGATGACCTCGCCGTTGAGCATCTGGTTCTCGACGATGTGGGCCACCAGCGCGGCGTATTCGGCCGGCCGGCCCAGGCGCGAGGGGAAGGGGACCTGCTTGCCCAGGGACTCGCGCGCTGCTTCCGGCAGGCCGGCCAGCAGGGGCGTGTCGAAGATGCCGGGTGCGATGGTCATGACCCGGATGCCCAGGGAGGCCAGGTCCCGGGCCACGGGCAGGGTCATGCTCACGATGCCGCCCTTGGACGCGGCGTAGGCCACCTGGCCTACCTGGCCGTCGAAGGCCGCCACCGACGCGGTGTTGACGATCACGCCCCGCTCGCCGCCCTCCAGGGGTTTCTGTCCAGCCATGGCCGCGGCCGCCAGGCGCATGACGTTGAAGACGCCCACCAGGTTGACCTGGATGGTTTTCATGAACAGGTCCAACGGATGCACGCCCCGCTTGCCGTAAATCTTGGCGGCGACGCCAATCCCCGCACAGCTGATGGCGCCGTTCAGTTCGCCAAAGGTCTCCACGGCCGCGTCCACCGCCGCTTGCACATCACCCTCGTTGGCGACGTCGGTGCGAACAAAGCGCGCCCGGTCGCCGATGTCATTGGCCACGGCCGCGCCCGTTTCCGCGTTCAGGTCGGCGATGACCACGTTGCCGCCCCGCTCTGCCAGCAGGCGCGCGGTGGCCGCACCCAGTCCGGATCCGCCGCCGCTGATCAAAAAGGTTCGTCCCTGGATCTCCATTATTTTTTCCTTTCGCTGGTTCCTATTCAAATACCCGAATTCATGATACCATTCACAGCCGTTCCGTTCAATCTCTCCTTCGCTTGACCAGAAAACACGGATTCGATCAATGACTGTAATGCCGCAACCAACCCTCTCCCCTTCGCCGCCCGTGGATGCCGCCAGCAAGGCCGGCCCGCCCGGCGTCAGTTGGCCATGGGTGGCCGCGGCCTTGCTGGCGCACACTGGCTGGGGGATCTATCCCGTTCTGGGGCGCTACATGCAGACGGTCAGCGGCCTGCCCACCCTGTCAATCCTGGTGGTGGGCGGCGTTCCCATGCTGCTCCTCATGCTCTTCTACGTGATCCCGCGCAGCGGCTGGGGACTCTTTCGATCGCGTCAACTCTGGCTGCTGGGGCTGGTAGTCGTCTTCCGTTCTATCACCAACCTGCTGGCGGCGCGCTTCACCCTCTCCATCTACGTACAACTCATCACGCTGATGACGCCCTTTATCGTCATCGTTTTTAGCCAGATTTTTCTTCGCGAGCCCGCGCCCGACTACACCGGCCGCGCCATCCTCTTCTCCTTCATCGGCGCGGCCATGATGATGAGCGCGGGCGTGGGTGTGGCCGGCGTTCACTTCGCCCTCACCGCCAGCGACTGGCTGGGCCTGGGTTTGGCCCTGGGCAGCGCGGTCTCGCTGGCCTTCTACATGATCATTATCCGCAACACGGCCCGTCACGACCTGCCCTTCGACGCGGTGCTCGTCTTCCAGAGCGTGGTCATCATGGCCTCCGCGCTGGTCATCAGCCTGCTCATCGGCGAAGATTGGTCTATCTGGCTGGGCAACGGGCCGATGGACTGGCTGGTGGTTGCGGCCTATGTGCTTTTGGTCGTTTTTGGGGCCAATGGCTTGCAGATCGGGGCGTTGCGCCACCTGGGCGCGCCCATGGTGAGCAGCATGATGGCCTGGCGGCTGGTCAGCGCGCTGATCCTGGGCGGCCTCCTGCTGGGCGAGCGACTCAGCTCCTGGTGGCAGTTCGCCGGCGCGCTCCTGGTCCTGATAACGATTACGTGGTATTTGTGGAGACAGCGGGAGGCGTGAGGGGATGACAAGGTGACAAGATGACAAGGTGATGCGCCGCACGGTCATCTTGTCACCCTGCCATCCTGTCATCCTGTCATTCCTTCGCGTCCGGCGTGAAGAGTGGCGAGCCGAACTCCTCCACGCCGTATTCGCCGATGGCTTCCTGGGTGGCGGGGGAGATGATCCAGTCGATGAAGGCGTTGGCCAGCTCGTTGTCGATGGCTTCGTTCTTGGCCGGATCCACGGCGATGACGCCGTAAGGGTTGAAGAGGATGGGATCGCCTTCCACTTCGATGGCCAGGTTCGTCCCGGCCAGGGTGCGCTTGAGATAGGTGGCCCGGTCGCTGAGGGTGTAGGCCTGCATCTCATCGGCCATGGTCAGGACCGCGCCCATGCCCTGGCCCGCGGAGACGTACCAATCCCCGGCCGGCTCTACGCCGGCCGCGGCCCAGATGGCCTTCTCCTTGGTGTGGGTGCCTGAATCGTCACCCCGGGAGACGAAGGGCGCCTCCGCGGCCGCGATCTGCGCAAAGGCCGCGGCCGCGTCGTCCATGCCCTGGATGCCAGCCGGATCATCCGGGGGACCGACAATGACGAAATCGTTGTACATCACGTCCTCCCGGCGCACGCCGTGGCCCGCGTCCATGAACGCGTCTTCCCGTGCGCGGGCGTGGACCAGGAGCGCGTCTGCGTTGCCGTCCTCGCCCAGCTTGAGGGCCGCGCCCGTGCCCACGGCCACCACCTCCACGTCAGCCCCGGTTTGGGCATCGAAATCGGGCAAGATCGCGTCCAACAGCCCTGAATCATTGGTGCTGGTGGTGGTGGCCAGGGTCAGCGTCCGGCCGGCGAAGGGGAGGGCAGCGGCCCCGTTCTCCGCGTTCGTTTCCGGCGTAATCGGTTGACACC
>JAJRVT010000369.1 GCA_024277175.1 Chloroflexota bacterium
ACCTGCTGCTTAAATGCCTGGCTATATCGCTTGACCGGTTCTTTAACTGCTTCTTTAAAGAGGCGGTTGTTCATGGTCTCCTCCGTCCTGAATGGTCACTATGGTGTCAATTATATACAGGACGGGTCAGACATCGACCATTGATAATTGACCAATGATCATTGATCATTCCACTTCCCCCACTGGACCACGCCCGCGGCCCACACATAGCCAATGCCCGCGGCCACGATCACCATGGTGTCGCCGTCCTTGAGCCGCCCCTGCTTCAGCCCCTCACGAATGCCGAACATGGCGTCCTGCTCGCCCGTGTGGCCGATTTCGTTCAGATAGACCGACTGCTCCTCGCTCAGCCCCAACCGGGCCAACATCTCCCGGTGGCCCGACGGTTTGATGAGCACCATGTTGAGAAAATCGATGTCATCCCGGGTGTAGGGCGTTCCATCGGCCTTGTTCCCGCTCTTGCGCAGGGCCTCGTCCACACATTTGACCCAGTTGTCCATGGAAACTTGGTTGAGCCGCTTCTTCATGGCCTCGGGGCGGACCAGGTCGAAGTAGAAGAGTCCCTGTTCGATGGCCTCCGGCGTGGGGAACTGGACGGTGCCAGAGGCGGGCACGATGACATCCTTGCTCATGGAGCCGTCGGCGATCAGGTGCGCGCCCAGGACCCGGTTGCGGGGCCAGTTCTTGCGCAGGAGCATGGCCCCGCCCCCCGCACCGATGTTGAAGAGAAACGATGTGCGCGGATTTCGAAAGTTGATAAAATCCGAGACCCGGTAGCCGCCGGCGATAAGCACGGTGTCGATCTCCGGGTCGGCGATCATCATGTCGCGCGCCATCTTCATGGCCCCGACCGTGGTCGCGCACCGGGTGTGGATGTCCATGGCCCAGGCGTTGACCGCGCCGATCTCATGGGCCATGTGGATGCCCGAGGTCCACAGACAGTATTCCCGCCACTCCTCCGTGGTGCAGAGGACCACATCGATCTCTTCCGGCGGGATGTCGGTGTGGCTCAGACAGTCCAGCGCGGCCTTGATCCCCATTTCGTTGGGATGGTCATCCGGCCCGCCTACGAACTTGCGCTCGATGCCCAGCTTCTCGCGCACGACCCATTCGGGCAGACCGCTGGCCTCTGCGATCTCGGCCGCGGTCATATATGCTTCGGGCGAGTAGGTTCCGATGGCCGCGATGCCCACCGTCGTTTCTGAAGGTGACAAGAAGGATCATCCTTTCGATGTTGCCCTCGTTAAATCTGCGTATCCTTGTCCGCCCAGAAAGGCTCGCGCAGCACCCGCTTGAGGGTCTTGCCGGCCACGCTGCGGGGGAAGTCGTCCAGGATCACCACCTCGCGCACCTTCTGGTAGCGGGCCTCCACCCGGGCGTTGCTCCAATCCCGCAGTTCCTCGGCCGTAATCGCGCCCGGCTCGTCCAGGATGACCGAGGCCACCGGCGACTCGCCCCACTTCTCGTCCGGCGCGCCGAAGACCGCCACCTCGCGCACGGCCGGGTGCTGGACGATGATCTCTTCGATGTCCCGGGGATAGACGTTGACGCCGCCGGAGATGATCAGATCTTTCTGCCGGTCCACCAGGTAGAGGAAGCCGTCCTCGTCCACATAGCCCAGGTCGCCGGAGTGGAGCCAGCCGTCGATGATGGCTTTGGCGGTCAGGTCCGGGCGTTTGTAGTATCCGGGCATGGTGATGGGTCCCCGGCCCACGATCTCGCCCACCACGCCGGGCGGAACATCCTCGCCGGCCTCGTTCATGATGCGCATTTCGTAGAAAGGCGGCGGCACGCCCACCGAGCTGGGCTTGGCGGGATAGTCGTTCTTGTCCAGGATGGTGACGAAGCCCTCGGTCAGGCCGTAGAGTTCATAGAAACGGCCCGGCAGGGCGCGGTTGAGGGCCTCCTTGTGCTCCAGGTGCAGAGGCGCGCCCACAGAGCCAATCATCTCCAGGGATTGCAACCGCTCCGGGTCGAAGTTGGGTGCGTGGAGCATGGCCACGATCTGGGAGGGGACCATCTTGGTGTGGGTCACCTTTTCCCGGGCCACAGTCTCGATCATGGCTTCGGCGTCGAACTGGCGGTGAAGGATGAAGGTCGCGCCCACGTACATGGAGGGCATGAGGGTGAGAAAGGCGCCGTTGAAAACCAGGGAGCCGGTGTGCAGCGTGATGCTCTCCGGCGTGAAGCGATAGGAGGCCGCAAAGCCCGTGCAGTAGTTGGCGCGGATGAAATGGGTGTGGACGATACCCTTGGGCAGGCCGGTGGTGCCGCTGCTGTAGAGGATATTGTAAGGATCATCGTTGCCGATCTCCACGTATGGCGGCTCATCCTCATTACCAGAAAGCATGGCGTAGTAGCCCTGATAGCCTTCCACATCATCAGCGTCCACCAGCACATAGCGATCGGGGGCGATGTCAGTCAGATCCGGCTTCAGGGGCGTCAGGTGCTGGGTGAAATCGACGTTGGTGATGACGAGCACGCTGTCCGAGTCGTTGAGCAGGCGGGTCAGGCCGGTCCCGCGCAGCATGGGGCTGAGGGGCGCCACCACCGCGCCGATCTTGGCCACGGCCCAGTAAATGTCCAACAGTTCCAGGCAGTTGGGCAGGATGGTGGCGATCTTGTCGCCTTTGGTCACCCCCATCTCCACCAGCCCGTTGGCCAGGCGGTTGACCCGTTTATTGAAGTCGCGATAGGTCAGGCGCTGGTCCTCGAAGATTACGGCCAGGTGATCGGGGCGGTAGCGCGCATGGCGAGGCAGTAAAGTTCCGATGTTCATGGCATCCGTCCATTAAAAATAATTGAGTGAATGGTTAAGTTGGGCCCGGCATAAAGCCATGGCTCATAAACTCGAAGGCCTGCTCGAACACCTCGTCTGGCAGTTCGTCGTCCTCCCACAGGACCCAGCGCATGCCCAGGAAATCGCCCATGCCCATGATGCAGTAGGCCATCACTTCGGGGTCCATCTCCCGGATCTGACCGGCGTCCATGGCCACCTTCAGTCCGGCGGCGTAGCCCTCGGCGAAGCGTTCGTAGTACCAGCGGAAGAGATCTTCATCCACAAACTCGGCTTGGCGCACAATGCGGTACATGCCCCGGTGACGGCGGATGAAGTCGAAAAAGGCGCGAAAACCGGCCCGCTCGATGTCGATGCGGTTGGTCAGCCCTTGGGTGGCCTCGGTGGTGGCGCGGCGCAGACGTTGACTCAGCCCGCGCACCAGTTCTTCGAAAATGGCCTGTTTGTCGGGGAAATAGACGTAGAACGTGCCCTGGGCCACGCCCGCCCGCTGGGTGATCTCGGTGATGGAGGCGCGCTCGTAACCGCGCGCGCCGAAGATGGCTTCGGCGGCCTCCAGTAATTTTTGTCGGGTCCGTTGACCCCGGGAAGTGGGCGGAGCGACGACAGGTCGCGTTTTTGCAGAAGTTGACACCTGATTCACCTTTCACTTAGTGCGAGTGTAGCACACGCAAATCAGGTTGTCAATAGGAAAATCTGCATTCCGGGAGTGGGACAGGACTGCTTGGGTGATCGAAGTTGTTACGTCCCATTCCCGGAATGCGATCGTCAAAGAAATTCGTGATTTCAATCCAATATCAGTTTAGTTCCCCCACACGTGCGCGAACTTTTCCTTCTCCTGCAACTCGATCATGGGGATCGGGGTGTCGAAAGGGTATTCGCCCATGAAGCAGGCGTTGCAGTACCCTTCCTTGGCCTTGAGCGCCTTCATCATGCCGGCGATGGAGAGATAGGCCAGGGAGTCGGCGCCGATGTGCGCCCGGATCTCCTCCACGCTCTGGTGAGCCGCGATCAGTTCGTCCTGAGAAGCCATGTCCACGCCCATGAAACAGGGGAAGCGGATGGGCGGACAGGCCACCCGCATGTGCACCTCCGCCGCGCCGGCGTCCCGCAGCATCTGCACCAGGGGACCGGCAGTGTTGCCGCGCACGATGGAGTCGTCCACCACCACCACCCGTTTGCCGCGCAGGTTGTCGGGCAGGGGGTTGAACTTCATGGCCACGCTGGCCTTGCGCAGATGGTCGGTGGGTTGGATGAAGGTGCGGCCAATATAGCGGCTCTTGATCAGCCCCTCGCTATAGGGCAGGCCGCTGCGTTGGGCGTAGCCGATGGCGTGGGGCGTGCCGGAGTCGGGCACGGGGATGACCATGTCCGCGTTGGCGGGCGCTTCTTTGGCCAGTTGACGCCCCAGTCGCTGGCGCATCTTGTGCACCAGCTCGCCGTTGAGGACAGAATCCGGCCGCGCGAAGTAGATCTGCTCGAAGGTGCAGAACGCCAACTGTCGCGCCGGCGCGCCCTGGATGACCTCGTACCCATTCGCATCCAGGCGCACGATCTGGCCGGCCCTGATCTCCTGGATCATCTGGCCGCCAATAGCCCCGAAGGCGCAGCTTTCCGAGGCCAGCAGGTAGCCGCCTTCATCCAGCTTGCCCAGCACCAGCGGCCGTAGCCCCCACGGGTCGCGCACGCCGTAGACCGCATCACTGGTGAGAATGGTGAGGCTGTACGCGCCCTCGGCCTTGGCCATCATGATGCGGATGCGGGTCTCCCAATCCAGGCTGCCCGCGCCCGCCAGCAGATGGATCAGCACCTCGCTATCGGTGGACGTTTGCAAGCCCACCCCCCGCTCCAGCAGTTCCCGGCGCAGTTGGGGGGCGTTGATCAGGTTGCCGTTGTGGGCGATAGCCAGGGGACCGTCCAGGGTTTCCACGATGTAGGGCTGGGTGTTGCGCAGCTTGGGCGAGCCGGTGGTGGAGTAGCGGGTGTGGCCGATGGCCGCGTGCCCGCGCAGGTGGTGGAGGTTCTCCTCGTTGAAGACCTGAGAGACCAGCCCCATGCCCTTGTGCACATGGGCCATGCGCCCGTCGCTGGTGACGATGCCGGCCGCCTCCTGCCCCCGGTGCTGGAGCGCGTAGAGGGCGAAAAAGGCCAGCCGCGCCACATCCTGACCCGGCGCGTGGATGCCGAAGACGCCGCATTCCTCGCGTAATTTGTCGTCGCTGTACATGATGTTTGGTGGCTCCGTGAGGACGTGAAACGTAAGGCGTGAAGCGCAAGGCGTGAAGCGTGAGGCTGGACACTTGCCAACTTGTCCACAGGGACCCCACGTTTTACGTTTCGCGCTTCATCTATATCGTGCCATCAGAGGCGAACTTACGCAACTACGAACGCGGCTGTATTTCAGGCGCAGACATTCCGGGATTCGGCCAGGAGATCGCCGCGGTCGGGCATGGCCTAGCCGAATCCCGGAATGTCTGAGTTTACGAGGTGAAAATAGGCCGGAACTCCGGCGTCACATGCTTGGGCAGATGCAACTCCATTTCGGGGAAAGGCAACGCGATGCCGTTGGCTTCGAACGCGTCCCACACCAACAAGCGGACGTCGCTCGCCACCTCCGCGTTGAGGATGGGGTTGTCCAGCCAGATGTTGAGTTGATACTGGGCTACGTTGTCCCCGTAGTCCAGCACAAAGACAGAGGGCGGAGGGTCCCGGAGCACCTGGTCATGGTTCAGCGCGGTCTGGATGAGCACGCGGATGACCTCGTGCGGGGACGTAGCGCAATCGGTGCGAAAGACAATGGGCACGCGCACGGTCTTGTCTGTGCCAGTGTAGGTCTTGAAAGATGCGGTGAAAAAAGTTTGGTTGGGGATGACCAGTTCGTCATTATTCTGGGTGCGGACGATGGTGGCCCGCATGCGCACATCCTCCACCACCGTGATCTCATCGTCCACCTCGATCACATCGCCGGGATGGAGGGACTGCTCGAAAAGGAGCAGGATGCCGCTGATCAGGTTACTCAGGATCTCGCGCAGCCCAAAGCCCACGCCCACCGACAACCCGCCGGTGATGGCGGCCAAGGTGGTCGGCCCAAGCTGGAGTTGGCTCAACACAAAGAGCACACCCATGGAGATCAAAATGTAACGCAGCAGGGTGAGCGCGGCCATGGTCCCGCCGGGGTCGACGGCCGTATGGCGCACAGCGAGCTGATAGGCGAGATCCTGGAAGACGTGGGCGGCGTCCGTCCAGAAGTAAAGACCCACCGTGGCCACAAAAAATGCGCCCAGGGTCACCGGGTTGTTGAAGACTTCAGCCAGCACGGTGTTGGCCAGTTCATGAAGGTCCGTCAGATTACCCAAAATTTTCAGCGTGATCACGATCACGGCCAGGGGTAGGAAGAGGCGGAAGTGATAGACCCGGATCGTTTGCGGTTCGAAGATGGCCGAGAGAACCGTGACGAACGTTTGCAGCGCGATCATGGTCCAGATGATCCAGGCGACTTTACCGAAGAGGCCGGCGGTGACCCCTTGCAGCATGAAGGCGCGCTGGGTGATCTGGAGCAACGCCAGCGCGAACAGGGGAAAAGTCAGGGTGCGCATGAGCGCACAAAGAAATCGGGGCAACGGTTTGCCTGCGATCCTGACCCGGCGTATCGCTCCCCGGCCGGCTCGCTGGTCCAACAGCCGCCAGCCCTTGCGCGAAGCAAACCAGGCCAAACCGATCGCACCCAAGATCACCACCAGTTGAAACTGTACAGCCGGACGTCCTAAAAAAACCCGAAGCTTGCCAAAAATAGCATGTAATTGAAGAATACCAGTTGCAACCAACATATGATGCGCCTCACTTTCTACTCCATCAAATAGACCGCTAATTGAACGGATTAGGCTGATAGTCCAATGGTTCCCGCCCAATCCGCGCCCCATCGCGGTCAATTGCCCCCGCCGCCAGATCCCGCCGAAGCCGTCGCGGTGACCTCAGCCAGGGGATCCGCTCCATCCTCTGCGGCTGCAATCCGTAGCGCCTCCTGGATCTGCGCCGCGGCTTCCTCCGGCTCCAGAACCCCTTCCAGCACCTGGGCGTAAACAGCGTTAGAGATATCGCTCAGACGCTCCAGCAGATGAATATCCTGGAGGGAAACGATGACCGCCGTCCCGCTCTGGCGAACGATAGTGGTTTCGGACGCGGACAGCCGATGGTCGAAACGCACGCTCTGGTTAATGGGCACGTAGCCCAGATCCCTGGAGGCCAGTCGCCGCTGGTGAACCGGATTGGTGAGGAAGAGCAGAAGTTCCAGAGCCAGTTCTTTCCGGGCCGAGATGTTGCTCAAGGCAGCGACTTCCAGATCTAAAAACGCACCGGGGGGTTCGTTGATGCTGTATAATTCCTGGCCCGGGGGCGCCGTCTCGCTATCCTCCATCAACGTGGGTTGCACATTATCGGGTAGATAGGCCACGCCGACGGCCTCTTCGCCCAGCCTCTCCCGAAGCTGGGGCAGGCGGATCGATTCGCCGATGTAATAAGTGGCCCGCCCGCTGGCGAAAAGGGCGTACAACTCCTCAGAATCGTCACTCAGAATGATGTTCGGCTCCTTCTGCGCGCTCTGGAGCCACTGAAGCCATTCATCCAGCCCGCCGTCGATGGTGACCTGAGCGCCGTTGCGGACGTAGCCATCCACCACGCCCGCGGTGCTGACGCCGCCATCGATCACGATCTCACCGCCAAAGCCGCGTATGCCCCAGAACGAATGTTGAAAATCGGAGGGGAAGGCGATGATCTGGCCGCTCCTGGCCACCTCCAGAACCTCGTTCAGGGTCTGAGGAGCCTGTTCCACCCGCTTCTTGTTGAAAAAGAGGACCTGAGTGTGGGCCGCAATGGGCAGGCCGAAGAGGGGCGAAAGCTCTTCAGCCTCGGCGTTCACCCGCAGCGCATCCACCGCCCGCACCAACAGATTGGATACATCAGGTTCATAGGGGGTCAGGTCGGTCAGGAGATTCTTCCCCGCCAGCTCGCGCGTCATCGCCGGCGTGACCCCGATGATCAGGTCCGGCCCCAGGCCGGCCGCGGCCTGATCATCGAAGCGGGCGAGCAAGTCATCCAGAGGAACGTATTCGCTCACCACCGTGACTGCGGGGTTGATCTCCATGAATGAATCGAAAAAGGCGTCCAGGGCATCTCCCCGGGTCGCGGGCCACGTGTGCCAGACCAGCAGCGTGCCCTGCAATTGGCGCGCGCCGCCGGCCCGCCCACAACCCGCCAGCCACAGCGCAGCCAGGATGAGAACCACCCACCTCCATCTTCTATGTTGGCCCCTATTCTGTTGTCTACTCATGCTTCACCTCCTTGGTCAACCGCCCCGCCGGCGAATAACCGACGCGGTCAAACGGCTCAACGCATATCCCGTTGTGGCTGTGGTGATGACGGCGATGCGGACGAGGACGGTGTGATGGACGCAGCGCTTCGTCGCGTTGCGCAAGGTCCGAGGACATGCAACATCGATTATCAAGGGGAATATCGTCGACGGGGGTGCGACGAAGCCGGTCATGATGAAACAATCCGCCGGCGTATCACAGACGACCTGCATGGAGGGATGGTTTCCGGTCTTGTATTCGTTTTGACCACGAGGGGCTGACGTATCGGACACATGCCGCCTGCGCAATTTCGACGTAGTCTGTGCGTGCGATAAGTGATAGGGAGAAGAAATAGAGGACGTAGAGAGAAGGTCTTACTCGCTTAACATAGGAGATATATGATAGACCGCGGGTGGGGCGTTCCGCCCCACCCGCGGTCCATTCTCGTTCTATTCGTCGCGAATAACGACGATACGCGCGGGCGTGCGCAGGCCCACATAGACCCTGTTACGCTGGCTATCCACGGCAATGGGGAAGGGGTCCTCGCCCAGGCCGATGGTGTTGACCACACCGTTGGAGACGCCGTCGATCACGCTCAGGCTGCGAGCTGCGGTGTTGACATTGAAGGCGCGGCCCGTGGACGGGTTGACGGCCAGCCCGGTCCCACCCACCAGCGGTGACTCCACGTTCCCGCCATCGCCCACTGCCACGGTGGCGTAACGTCCCCACATGGCGCCCGGCTCTGGCTTCCACACATCCACAGACCACTGGCTGCCGTCGGTGTAGACGGCATACAGCTTCTGGTTACTCCAGTTGTAGGCCAGTTCGAAGAGATGGGTCCCCACTTCGTAGGTGACCTGTACATGGGCTTCCCAAACGCCATTATTACGCGTCAGCAAGGAAATCTGCCGGGAATCCCGATTGCCCACAAAGACCCGCTGATGAACCGGGTCCGCGGCGATGCCATATGGCCCGGAGCCGCCCGCCCCCAGGGTCTGAACCAGAGACTCTCCCTGGATGACGGCGATCCGGCTGCCGTCCCGCACCACCACAAAGACCATATCCAGATCGGGGATGATGTCCATGAGCGCGGGGTGGCCGCCCACGTTCACCTTGGACAGTAGATTCAGGGTGGCGGCGTCATAGATCCAGACGTCGCCGTCGCCGAAGTTACTCACATAGACCCGGCCCGTCTGCTCGTTGACGGCGACGCCCCACGGCTGGTCGCCTGTGGCAACCGACGCCTGGACCTCGAAGGTGACCGGGTCCAGCACCAGCAGCCGATCTGCCTGCCGATCCGTGATATACAGCAGGTTGCTGGATTCGTTCACAGCCAGCCCCTTGACGTAGGTGAGGCCGTCCACCGGGCACCCATCGGGCGGCGGGCACTCGATCTGATGCTGGTTGTTGACAATGGGCAGATAGACGTAATAAATCCCCGGCTCCGGTGGCAGCACATCCACGAAGGCTATATCCGTGTCCGTGACCGGTCGTGAAAGAACGTCCGTGCCGGTGACCGTGGCCGTATTGGTGATGGGAACAGTCACAGTCATGGTGCAGGTATAGCCCCAAAACTCCACCACATCCAGCAGGTTGTCCTGGTTGGCGTCGCCCGCGTTATGATCGCCGTTCAGCACTGGGTCCACGGGAGCGCAGCGGTCATCAACCACGCGGATGTCGGCCAAGGGCGTGTTGCCCGGGTTGCTCACCGTGTAGCTGTAGACCACCGTCTCCCCCGGTGCGACCAGGGGCTTGCCCACCGTCTTGTCGATGTTGATGGCCGAAACCACGCCGAAGTAGTGGCTGGGGTCGGTGTCGGTGTAGGGCAGGTCAGTGGCCCCGAGGGCGCTGACTGCACCGATATTGGCGTACAGGCCTTCGATGGCCCCCCCCGTGGCCTGGTAACGCCAAGTCTCGCCGGGGTCCAGAGCGCCATTGCTGTTGTCATCACCATCTATGAAAACGGGCGTGACGCCGGTGATATTGTCGGTGACGCTCACATCCGTCATGGAGATGTTGCCGCTGCTGGTCACTTCGTAGGTCCAGGTGACCACCTCACCGGCCGCGATCATAGGACCAGGGGGAGCGTCAGCGTCCACGCCGTTGGTGGCCTTCTCGATATGGATAGAGGCCGGCACCTCGACCGGCGTCGTCACCTCTGGCTTGCGGGTCTCGCCGCCCACGGTGACGATGGCCTGGTTGCGCACCCGGTCCACATTGGGTGGGAAGGGATCGTTCACCGTGACCTGGAAGGTGACCGTGTAAGCGCCGTTCACGTCCAGCCCAGGCAGGGTGACGCCGCCTTCGTCCAGGGGGAAGGGGGTGAGGCCGCTGTCGGGGATGGAATTGACGGACGAGCCGTCATCCAGAAAAGTCGTGCTCGCCACATAAGTGGTGTATACGGACAGGGTGTCGCTCAACGCCACGGTGGGCAGAGGGAAGCGGCTGACGTTGCGGATTACAATGGTGTACTCGATGACGTCACCCGGGTTGGCGACGCCGTCATCGCCCGGATCATTCACGATGACCGCGCCCTTGCCGGCCTCGAATGCGAACGCGGGCGGCGCGGTCGTGCCCAGATCCAGCCCCGGTTCGCCAGCGGAGGCCGTCTCCGGGTCCTGGCCCCAGGCTGCGGCGATAACGGCCGTCCCCGCGGCTACGTGACCATCGCAGACATAGAGGATCATCCCCGTCTGATCGCCGTCAGGGTCGAAGACTTTGGCGCTCTGCAACTCGTTCAGCGTCAACAACTCATCGTAGTTGAAGCCGCGGCTGTCCGTCAGCGGTCCCTGGCCGTCACCGTTGTAATCCACGCAGACCTCCACCGGACCGACGCCCCCGTTCCTCAGGACGGGCGTCACCCAGACCGGGCTGCCGTTTTCTGTGATAGCGCTGGTCGGATCCTTGCCGGGCGCCCAGCCCACCAGAACCTGGGGGGTCAGTTCCGATTCCGGAACCAGGGTGAAACCCCAGTCCGCCCGTGCGTTACCCGCGCGGGGGCCGCCTGCATAGACCGCGGCCAGCGCGGAGAAGGAACGCCCATCCGCGCTGAAGAAGTACGCGCCAGAGTTGTAGGGAACGATGACGGCGGTCGTTCCGCCGGCGGCCACGTTACGAGACGTTTCCGGGCCATTGGTCGTCGTCCAGTTAATGGTCAGCGTGGTGGCGTTGGGGTTATGGAGGAAGACCTTGGTGGCGGGATTGCCCGCGCGCGTGCCCACCGGGCCGTAATAGCTGCTCCCCAGATCCTCATCGGGGAAGAGCGCGTACCAGCGCGATTCGTAGGTGTCACAGCGGTCGCCGGTAATCAGCCCCACCTGCACGGGCGCGTCGGCCTTCACCGTGGCCCCGGCCTGGACGCCACCGTTGACCAGATAGCTTGCGCCTTCTTCCAAGATAACATTCGTCTCGGCTACGCCATCCGCGTCCTTGTCGATGGCCACCGTGGTGCCATCCTCGGACGCCATAATGACCAGGCCGCTGTACTCGAACAACTCCAGGTTGGCGGAGACGTTTTCACCCACGGTCGCGGTGTAGTCCAGCCCCCAACGGCCGGTGTCGTAGACCTCCAGTGCGCCGGCCAGTAGGGTGCTGGGCTTGTCGGCCCAGATCCCGCGGGTCATGGCGATGGAGTGGGAAGCGCCGATCTTGTCGCCGCCGTCGAAGTCGATGACCTGCTGGCGGGTGGTCGGGTCCACGGTATTGTTCAGCACGACGATGTCACCCGGATTCAGCAGATCGCCAGGAAAGCCGGGAGGCGCGCCATTGGCCGGATCGCCGTCGCCCCAGACTTCAGTCGTGGCCTGGGTGGGGTTGGCGATGTCGATCTCGAAATCGTCCTCCCAGTGGTCATAATAGATAATGGTGTTGTCGGCGACGATGGAAATAGAGATATAGGTGTGAAGCGGCGCGGCCACGTTGATCTCTAATTGATTACAGGCCGCGTTGCCAGGGTAAATGGCGGTGAACGCGCTGAAAGCCTGGTCCTCCGGAGCCGGAACGTAGTAGATCTGCACAGGCGGCGGCTCTGCGGCCAAGGCAGCGCCGCCGCTGCCGATCGCCAGCAAGACTACCATGCTCAGCCATGCGGCCAGGAACGCGGGCCGGTGGCGGCGAGACGGGCGTAATGTTGCATCGATGTAGTTCATCTCTCTCTCCTGTGGGGTGAATAGGCCCTGGATTTATCAGGCGATGCTGTCAGGGACAATTTGCAGAATCAAGGCCCAATCTATAACGGCGGGACCTATACCCGCCCGGATCGCCTATTCTTCTGAACCAATATGGATGCACTCACAAGGAGTTAAAGCATTCCGGGATTCAGTCAGGCCATGTCCCGGTGCGGCGCATCTTGTGGCCGAATCCTGAAATGTGATCCCAACTCATTATGAACGCACCCATCTGATATGACGAAATGTCGTCATAAAGGTGACGGTCAGTCTACGATGTTCGAACAACTAGCGGGGTGATCGCCATAAATCGGAGAGGGTGAAACGAGGGCGACAATGTTATACTATGAAATGTCATCCTTGGAATGGCGATCCTGAAAAGGCCACACAGAAGGGAGCCGAATGGGCATGGAGAAAAGCGACTTTGGATACGCCAGCGAACCGCGTTTGACCCGGGACGCGCTCGGTTTTGTACGCGTGGCCGCGATCTCACCAGAGTTACGGGTGGCGGACGTCAGGTTCAACACCCAGGCCATCATCCACGGGCTGGAAACAGGCGCGGCGGAAGGCGCGCAACTGGCCCTCTTTCCGGAGCTTTGCGTCACCGGCTATACATGCGGCGACCTCTTCTTCCAGCGGGCGCTGCTGGACGCGGCCGAAGCCGCGCTCTTCGAGATCGCGGGGGCCGCGCAGTATCACAACATCGCTGCTATAGTCGGCCTGCCCCTGGCCGTGGAAGGTCGCCTCTACAACTGTGCGGCTTTTATCGCCGACGGCGAGGTCCTGGGCGTGGTTCCCAAAATTTTCTTGCCCACCTACAAAGAGTACTACGAGCTACGCTGGTTCCGCTCCGGGGCCGGCTGTCGCGACATGACGGTGGAGGTGAATGGCCGCCCTGTCCCCTTTGGCGTGGACCTGCTCTTCGCCGCCCGCAACATGCCCGACTGCGTGGTGGGCATGGAAATCTGCGAAGCCCTCTGGACCGTCAACCCGCCCAGCGGCGACATGGCCCTGGCCGGCGCGACGGTGCTGGCCAACCCCTCGGCCTCCAACGAGCTGCTCAGCAAAGCTGACTATCGCCGGGACCTGGTGGCGCATCAGTCGGCTCGCTGCCTGGCCGCGTATATCTACGCCGGCGCGGGGTCGGGCGAATCCACCACCGACGCGGTCTGGTCCGGCCACTCCATGATCGCGGAGAATGGCGTCATGCTGGACGAGACCGAGCGCTTCCACTTCGACACCCAGGTCGCGCTGGCCGACATCGACCTCCAGCGCCTGGTCCAGGAGCGGCTCAACAACAGCAGTTTCGGCGCGGCCCGCAGCAACCACGCCTTCCGTCACATTCCCTTCGCCCTGCCTGGTGCGCTCGAACCGGCGCCGTCCAAGTTGCGTAACCGTCCCTTGGCGCGAACGCCCTTCGTGCCCCAAAACCCGGCAGAGCGCGCTCGCCACTGCCAGGAGATCTTCAACCTCCAGTCCATGGGCCTGGCCAAACGTCTCAAGCACATCGGCCTGCGCGCGGTGACTATCGGCGTCTCCGGCGGGTTGGATTCCACCCTGGCCCTGCTGGTCACGGTCAGGGCCTTCGACCGTCTGGGGCTGGACCGGGCCGGGATCGTGGCCGTCACCATGCCCGGCTTCGGCACGACGCAACGCACCCGGGGCAACGCTGAACGGCTGGCCGAACTCCTGGACGTCACCCTGCGCGTGATCCCCATCCACGACGCGGTGGCGCAACATTTCGCGGACATCGGACACGACCCGACCGTCCATGACGTCACCTACGAGAACGCGCAGGCGCGCGAACGCACCCAGATCCTCATGGACCTGGGCAATCAGGTGGGCGGGCTGGTGGTGGGCACGGGCGATCTGTCCGAGTTGGCCCTGGGCTGGTGCACATACAACGCCGATCACATGTCCATGTACCATGTCAACGCCGGCGTGCCCAAGACCTTGGTCCGCTATCTGGTGGAATGGGTGGCCGAGAGCGAGTTCAGCGGCGAGACCACCGCAGTGCTACGCGACATCTGCGCCACTCCCATCTCGCCAGAGTTGCTGCCCCTGGGCGCGGAAGACGCGCTGGAACAGAAGACCGAGGAGACCATCGGCCCCTATGATCTCCATGATTTTTTCCTCTTCCAGGTGGTGCGTTACGGGTTCGGACCGACCAAGACCTTCTATCTGGCGCGCCTGGCTTTCCAGGGCGTCTACGACGACGCCACAATTCTCCACTGGCTGGAGGTCTTCTACCGGCGCTTCTTCGCCAACCAGTTCAAGCGTTCAGCCATGCCCGACGGCCCTAAGGTCGGCTCGGTCGCGCTCTCCCCGCGCGCGGACTGGCGCATGCCATCGGATGCGAGCGGAGAGACGTGGCTGATGGAATTAGCGGGGTTGGCGGAGCTATAATTGGAACGCGGATTTTCACGGGTGAAAATCCGCGTTCCAACGAAGCCAGTTCGAACGATCAGCCGCGGACGATGCCGATCCCGAAAAGGAAGAAGAGAAGCGCGCCTCCCGCCAGGCAAAGGCTGATCAGGTTGAGAAAGAGGACCTCGAATTGTTCGACGGCATGACGACGTTTGGCCATGGAATTGAGGAACTCCGCCACGAGCGCCATGCTCAGGAAGATCGATCCTGCACTAAACGCCAAGATACTGACGCCTCGCATAGTTCACCCCCTTATGTGCTGCGATGGTTTCGACGACGATGCCCGGGTATGCAAATTATGACGTCAATCGGAGTTGGACCATTGTACCCCCAAACGCGGCCGGCCGCCTGACGCCGTCCCCCCGCCCAAGGGCCGACTGTCTGGCGAAACTGACATTATTGCCCTACTCGCGCCCTTCGTTTTCACGGCGCAAAGATGCAGAGTAGCGATACAGGTCCGGACTAAGGCGTTTCCCGAAATTAATGTCCCCGGCACGGACCACGGGTTTCGACGCCCGCCAGAGTAGGGCTGGTCCGTGCCGGGACGTTGCGGACATTTATTTTCCTGGAGCCGCCTAAATAGAACGCAGATTGGGCGGATTGAACGGAGCAGTACAGTTTTTTAAAGGAGCCCCTACCATGTTCGACGAAATCTACGCGGAAGAAGGCGGCGCTTACCGTCGCCACCCCCTGGACGCCTTCTTCGCTCCCCGCAATGTGGCCGTCATCGGCGCCAGCGAAGCGGAGGAGAGCATCGGACGCACCCTGCTTTGGAACCTGATCAGCCACCCTTTCGGCGGGGCTGTCTATCCCATCAACCCCAAACGGAACAACGTACTGGGCGTCCACGCCTATGACGCCATCGACCAGACGCCCGAACCGGTGGACCTGGCCGTGATCGCCACGCCGGCGCCCACCACGCCCGACGTCATCCAGGCGTGTGCAGAGGCCGGCGTCAAGGGGGCGATCATCGTGTCGGCCGGCTTCAAGGAGAGCGGCGAGGAGGGTCGGCGGCTGGAAGAGGAGATTCTGGCCCGGGCGCGGCCGGCCGGCATGCGCATCATCGGCCCCAACAGCGTGGGCGTCATGAGTCCGCTGGTAGGCGTCAACGCGGCCGCGGCCCAGGGCATGGCGCGGCCGGGTGGCGTAGGCTTCATCAGCCAGAGCGGCGCGCTGGCCACCGCGGTGCTGGACTGGAGCTTCCAGGAGAACGTGGGCTTCAGCGCCTTCCTCTCCCTGGGCTCCATGCTGGATGTGAGCTGGGCCGATCTCATCTACTACCTGGGCGAAAGCCGCCGCACCAAAGCCATCGTCCTCTATATGGAGACCATCGGCAACGCGCGCGCCTTTCTCTCCGCGGCCCGGGAGGTGGCGCTGGAGAAGCCCATCATCGTGCTCAAGGCCGGGCGCACGGAGCAGGCCCGGCGCGCCGCAGCCACCCACACGGGGGCCATGGCCGGGAGCGACGAGGCCCTGGACGCCGCGTTCCGGCGCTCCGGCATCCTGCGGGTGAACCGCATCGCGGAGATGTTTTCCATGGCCGAGGCGTTGGCTAAGCAGCCCCGCCCCCAGGGACCCAACCTCACCATTCTCACCAACGCCGGCGGGCCAGGCATCCTGGCCACCGACGCCCTGATCGAGAGCGGCGGCAAGCTGACTCCCCTGGCCGAAGAGACCCTGGCCGCGCTGGATCAGGTGTTGCCGCCCACCTGGAGCGAGGCCAACCCCATCGACATCGACGCCGACGCCGGCCCCGACCGCTACGCGGAGAGCGCAGCTATCGCCCACCGGGACCGCAACGCCGACGGCCTCCTGATCATCCTCACGCCCCAGGCCAAAACCCACCCGACCCAGACCGCGGCCCGGATGGTGGCCCTGGCCAACGAGGGGCGAAACAAGCCGCTCCTCACCAGTTGGATGGGCGGCTCCGGGGTGGCCGGGGGCAGGGACGCGCTCAACCGGGCCGGCGTGCCCACCTTCCCCTACCCGGATACGGCCGCGCGCATTTTTAGCTACATGTGGCGCTACGTGTATAACCTGCGCGGCATTTACGAGACGCCGTCGCTGCCCGCGGGCGGTCCCGTGGAAGATCGGCAACAGGTGGCGGAGATGATCGCGACCGCGCGCGCCAACGGCCGCACCCTGCTCACCGAGCTGGAGTCGAAACAGATCTTTGCGGCCTACGGCGTCCCCACCGTGGAGACGCGCCTGGCGACCAGCCTGGAGGAGGCGGTGGCCATGGCCGAGGCCATCGGCTATCCGGTGGCGGTCAAGCTCAATTCCAAAACAGTAGCCCACAAAGGGGACGTGGGCGGCGTGCAACTCAATCTGCGCACCGGCAACCAGGTGCGCACCGCCTATGAAACCATCGAGGCCAAGGTGCGCGCGGCCGCGGGGGAAGGCCACTTCCAGGGCGTGACCGTTCAGCCCATGGTCGAATACACCGGCTATGAGCTGATCATCGGCAGCAGCCAGGACCCGCGGCTGGGACCGGTGCTTCTCTTTGGCGCCGGCGGCGCG
>JAJRVT010000370.1 GCA_024277175.1 Chloroflexota bacterium
ATTGCTCGGCCCTGCCCGTGGCCTACTCCCGCCAGCCCGCGCACCTCTGGGAGCCGTTCGCCAGGCTCGTGCTGGAGGCGGCCTACGAGGCCACGGTGCTGGCCGGGATCCTGAACGCGCGGGCCACGGGGAACAACCGGTGCTATCTCACGCTGCTAGGCGGGGGTGCGTTTGGCAATGCCAGCGAATGGATCGTGGACGCGCTTGAGCGGGCGTTGACAAGCTATGCCTGGGCCGGGCTGGATGTGGCGATCGTGAGCTATGGGGCGTCCAGTGCGGTGGTGCGGAGGCTGGTTGGGGAGGGTTGAAGAGATTGGAGATTGGGGAGATTGGGTGGTTGGCGACGCGTTGGGCGGATGTGCTACAATACAGCGCAGACAGCGATAATTGATTCAGAACATTGACCCACAACTTCGCCCACCGCCTGTTCGATCTCTGGTAGTCAAAACTGTATACACCAGTTTCCGCAAGCATGAACCTCCACAGAGGAAAGCGCCATCATGAATCCAACCGACGTTACCACCCAGATCGCCCAACTTATCGAACGCTTCGATGCAGATCGCACTGCGGCTATCGACGAGTTACAAGCACGTACGGAATCCCTTGAAGCTGAAAACGAAAAACTTCGGGCGGAGTTGGAAAAACGCCGATCAGGCCGATTTACTGTGCAGGATGAGGAGTTGCGCAAACGCTTGAGTCGTCTTGGCAACGCCCCTACCGACACTGTCATCCGAGAGTCAGGGGTCATCCTGGAAAATCGTATTCGCCGCGTTATGGATGACAGTGGTAAAAATGCGCACGGTGTTCAACTCGTAGATTTGGCTTTCAATCCGAAGAGTGGAGCCTTCATTGTTAGCGAGCATGAAGGAGAGCAACAAGGCATCCACATGCTTTACAGGGGTGCCATGCAGTTTATTCGCAATCCGCCTATGCACAAGCTGATCGAGTATCCCGAAACGACGGTCACTCTATTCGTCACGCTGATTGACTCGCTGTTGCAATTGCTTGATGAGGTTACAGCAACTGAAGATACAAAAAAAGAAAAACGAAAGTCGACTCGTTGGACGGTCGGCCGTTTGCAGAAAGCTTACTCACAATACGAAGATCCATTGCTGGGTGACAGGCTGACGGAATTACTCGAATGGACAATCAAAAAACGATTGTTTACGTTGAGCACAGCGTATGGACCAACTTTTGGTATCAACGGCAGAATGGGCAAACGCGTATTGAGTATTCTCGATTATGGTGGTATGTATTTCCATCTATTGCCTGACCGTTACGAGAATGAGGATGCGCGACAAACCGCATTTGATTTCTACCAATCGATCGGCATGTTGGACCCTTATCTGAAGCTCCAAGAAGTCAATGACGGTCGATTCATATGGCAGTGGCGGAGCCTACGTGATTTCGATGACGATGAATGGACCAAGTTCAAGGAGTTCCTAGAAAGCGCATTTGGGTAAAATTCACCCTCACCATGATCATCTCCGCCTCCTACAAAACCGACATCCCCGCGTTCTACGGCGACTGGTTCATGAACCGCCTGCGGGCCGGCTACTGCAAGATGGTCAACCCCTACAACCGCCGGGTCTCGCGCGTGGACCTGACGCCTTCCGCGGTGGATGGCTTCGTCTTCTGGACCAAGAACGCGGGGCCCTTTCTGGACCGCCTGGACGAGGTCGCAGACCGGGGCCACCCGTTCGTGGTCCAGTACGCCATCAATGGCTATCCCCGCGCGCTGGAGACGTCGGTGGTGGACGCGCGCCGCTCCATCGAACACATGAAACGCCTTCGAGAGCGCTTCGGGGCCCGTGTTCCGGTCTGGCGCTATGACACCATCGTCTTCACCTCGCTGACGCCCCCGGCCTTCCACCGCCGCAACTTCGCGTGGATGGCCCAGGAACTGGCCGGCATCACCGACGAGGTGGTCATCTCCTTCGCGCAGATCTACGCCAAGACCCGCCGCAACCTGGACATGGCCGCCACAGCCGCAGGCTTCACCTGGGAGGACCCGCCCCCGGCCGTGAAGCTCGAACTGGCCGCGGAGCTGGCGGAGATCGCACAGGAGCAGGGCATCCAGCTTTCCCTCTGCGCGCAGCCGGAATTCCTGGTCCCCGGCGCGGTGGAGGCCCGCTGCGTGGACGCGCGCCGGCTTGCGGACGTGGCCGGTCGGCCCATCACCGCGCCGCAGAAGGGGAACCGGCCCGACTGCGCCTGCCATCTCTCCCGCGACATTGGCGAATATGACACCTGCCCCCACGGCTGCGTCTACTGCTACGCGGTCCGCAACCGCGCGCTGGCCCTGCGTCGCTATCGCCGGCATGACCCGGAAGGGGAGTTTCTGTTTGCGGAGGGATAGACCGCGGATTGGGCGGATTAGGCGGATTCTCACGGATTTTCGCCGGTTGACAAATCTTAACTCTTCTGAAAGAATACGCTTATCTTTCCCTTCCCCAACAGCGCTTTTCCATTGTAGCAGTAGCACCATAACCATTTTCCGTTTTGCACCAGGAGGGAGAACCGATGAGTCCTTGCCCAACACAGCAGAGAACGAGCAGCAGATTTCGAGGTGGATATGTTAGCGGCTGGCTGATCGTGCTGGCGCTCGCCATGCTTCTATTGGCGGCCTGCGCGCCCCAGGAAGCGCCGACCGAACAAGCGGCGGATAGCGGTGAGCCGGCCGCCGCGGCCGAAGGCGACAAAGTCTTGCTCTATGGCGGCAACCAGGATATCGACAACATCGACCCGGCGACAGGCGAGAACTACTCGATCAATGCCGCGCTGTTGAGCCTGTACGATGCGCTTTTCATCATGCGCGGCAGCGAAGCGGAGCCCAATCTGGTCGACACCTGGGAAGCCAGCGATGACGCCACCGTCTTCACCTTCAAACTCAAGGAAAACGCGAAGTTCCACGACGGCAGCCCCGTCAACGCCGACGCCGTCGTCTACAGCTTCAATCGCATGCTGGAGATCGGTGGACCGCCTACCTACCGCTGGGCCGGCATCGCCGATCAGAACACGGCCAAAGCGCTGGACGAATACACGGTGGAGTTCACCTTGACCCAGCCGTTCGCTCCCTTCCTGGGCACCCTGACTCAGCTATTCATCGTCAATCCCGCCATTGTCGAAGCCAACCTGGGCGATGACTTTGGCCAAACCTATCTGAAAGAGCACGAAGCCGGCTCAGGCCCATTCACCCAGGGGCGCTGGGAGATCGGCAATCTCTATGAATTCATCGCCGTGCCCGATTATTGGGGCGGCTGGCGCAGCGAAAATCATCCGGACAGCTTCCTCTGGATCATCCAGCGCGACAGCGCCACCCAACTGAATTCATTGCTGGCCGGCGAAACCCATATCGCCGACACCATCGCCGGCAACGATGCGGAGAAGGTGAACAACGCCGAAGGCTACATCGTCTACAACAACAGCGGCTTCTTCATCAACACCTTCAAAATGAACACCCAGGGCGAATACACAGGCGATTACAACCTGCGCATGGCGATCGCCTACGCCATGGATTATGACAAATTGCCAGAAGTCGAAGATATCCCGGTGCAGGTGCTGCCCGGTCCCACGCCCCTTGATTTCCCCGGTGCGGTCGAGGGCCTGGACGTCCCCACCTACGACATCGAAAAGGCCAAAGAGTATCTGGCCAAGACCCCATGGCCGGACGGCGGCATCACCCTGGATTACGTCTATGTCACCGATTTCCCGCGCGAGGAAGTCTCCGGCCTGTTGCTGCTGGAAGGACTGGCGCAACTGAACATCACCCTGAATATGAAGCCCATGCTTTGGCCGGACATGGTGGCGAGTTGCGGTTCGCCTGAAACCGGGCCGGACCTGATCAACATCTACACCCAGCCCGCGTATCTCGATCCTGACGCCCATCTCTACAACCAGTATCACTCCGGGCAGTGGGGTAGTTTCAACTCCTGTAGCTTCTACAAGAACGACCGCGTGGACGAATTGCTCGACCAGGCGCGCGTCCTTGGCGACCAGGATAAGCGCATGGAACTATACGCTGAAGCCCAGAAACTCATCGCCGCCGACCAGCCCGCGATCTGGACATACACGGAAAACAGCCTGATGGCCATGAATGAGTGCATCAAAGGCTTCGAGTTCCGCCCGCTGGAGTCATCCTCCGTGCTCTTCCAGGATCTGGCCATGGAGGGCTGTTCCGAGTAACCGTTTGGGATTGAGTTATTGTTTTGTCCATTGAGATTGGGAGATTGGAGATTGCCATGCTCTCCGCAGCAATTTCCAATCTCCCCAATCTCGATAGATGTTGATGCAAAGTATCTATTCAGGCATGGAATCAAATAGACCGCGGATTGGGCGGATTAAGCAGAAACTGCCGGATTTTTCACAAAAAATCTGTGAAAATCAGCCCAATCCGCTCAATCCGCGGTCTATCGGATGCGAGCCTGTATAGTTACGATGCAAAGAAACAAGCCGCCGCCGAAGCACACGAACCGCCACGACGGCCCACAGGAGCGTGATGAGACCCTATGAGCTTGGGTGCATACCTTGTACGCCGCCTATTGCAGATAATCCCCCTGTTGATCGGGCTGACGATCTTGACATTCGTCATCTCACGCGTGATACCGGGCGATCCTGTCGGATTGGCCGCCGGCCCCCAGGCGACCCCTGAAATCAAAGAGGCGCTGCGGCATGAGTTTGGGCTCGATCAACCGTTGCCCGTCCAATACATCAACTACATGCGCGATCTTCTACAGGGCGACTGGGGCGAATCCCTCTACTCGCGCCGCGCGGTCGCGGACGACCTGCGCGCGTACTTCCCGGCCACACTCGAACTGACGCTGGTCGCGGTCTTCATCGCCGCGCTGCTGGGCGTGCCGGCCGGGATACTCTCTGCCTACTATCGCAATCGCGCCCCGGATCACATGTCGCGCGTCGCCGCCCTCTTCTTCGTCAGCTTCCCCGCCTTCTGGCTGGCCATGATCTTCCAGACCGTCTTTGGCCTGCACCTGGGTTGGTTCCCCATCGGCAAACGCTTCGACGTGCGCCTGCCGCCGCCGGTCACCATCACCGGCCTCTATCTGGTGGACAGCCTGCTCACCGGGGACTTCGAATCTTTCCGGATCGCGCTCTCCCACATTGCCATGCCAGCGCTGGTGCTCTCCTTCGCCTCATTGGCCAGCATCACGCGCATCACACGCGCCAGCATGCTGGATGTGATGGGCAAGGATTTCGTCCGCACCGCCCGCGCCAAGGGGCTCCCGCGGCGAACCTTGCTCGTGAGCCATGTGCTGCGCAACACGACCACGGCCGTCCTCACCATCATCGCCCTGGAATTTGGCTGGCTGATGGCCGGGGCGGTGCTGGTCGAAACCATCTTCGACTGGCCGGGGCTGGGCCTCTACGCCGTCGAATCCTCTCTGCGTCTGGATTTTCAACCGATCATGGGCATCACCATTCTCTATGGCATCGTCTTCAGTCTGGTGAACGTGGCCACCGACGTCGCCTATGGTCTCCTCGATCCCAGGATTCGTTATGGCTAAGCAGATACGCCAACCCAATGAGATCGAACTGGACAACAAACATCACGGCAGGCGGGAAAACATCCGCCGCGGGGTGATCCGCTTTCGCTCCAATCCGCTCTCCGTGATCGGACTGGGCGCGCTGCTGATTCTGGTCATTATCGCCATCATTGCGCCCTATGTCGTGCCCTTTCCGGAGGACGCGGCCGGCAATATGCGCGCGCTCGAACGCCTCCAACCGCCCGGCGCACCCTATTATTTTGGCACCGACCATGTGGGCCGCGACATCTTCAGCCGCGTACTGATGGGGACTGCGCTGGCGCTCAAGGTCGGCGCCGTCATCATCTTTCTGGCCGCGGCCATCGGCGTGACCGTCGGCGCGGTCGCCGGCTATTTTGGCGGCTGGGTCGATGACCTGCTGATGCGCATCACCGACATCTTTCTGACCGTCCCGGCCCTGATGCTGGCGATCGCGGTGACCGCCGCGCTGGGGAAGGGCATCACCAATGTGATGATTGGCATCTCGCTGGTCTGGTGGCCCGGCTTCGCGCGGCTGACCCGCAGCCTGGTGCTGACCATACGCGAGGAAGCCTATGTGGAAGCCGCGCGCAGCGTCGGCGCCGGCCCGGCGCGCATTCTGCTACGCCACATCTTCCCCAACACCCTGTCGCCGATCGTGGTCAAAATGAGCACCGACTACGGCTTCGCCATCCTGACCGCGGCCGCCCTCGGCTTCATCGGCCTGGGCGCCCAGCCGCCGACGCCGGAATGGGGGGCGATGATCAACGACGGCCGCAACTATTTCCCAGAGGACTGGTGGGTCGCCACCTTCCCGGGCATGGCCATTTTTATCATGGTTTTCAGTTGGAATCTATTGGGCGATGGCATTCGCGATCTGCTCGACCCGAGATCGGACCGGTAATTTAAATTGGATAGACCGCGGATTGGGCGGATTGAGCGGACAAAATCGGATTTTTTAGAAAAATCCGTATGAACCAGCCCAATCCGCCCAATCCGCGGTCTATTCATGTTGACTGAATCAACATCAAAACAAGGAGGAATTGTGCGTATAGGAATTGATGTAGGCGGGACGAACACCGACGCGGTCGTCATGGACGGCGCGCGCGTGGTCGCCGCCATCAAGACGCCCACCACGGCCAACGTCAGCGACGGCATTACGACCGCGCTGCGCAGCTTGGTCGCGGAGTCAGGGCTGGACGTCTCCGCGCTGGACGCGGTCATGATCGGCACCACCCATTTCACCAACGCGGTCGTGGAACGGAAACGCTTGCAGCCAACGACCTGTATCCGGCTGGGATTGCCGGCCACGGTCTCCCTGCCCCCCATGGTCGACTGGCCCGATGATCTGGCGGAGGTGGTGGGGAGCGAGCATTATCTGGCGCACGGCGGCCATGAGTTCGACGGGCGGGAGATATCGCCCTTCGACGAAGCGGAGATCAGGGACATCGCCGGCAAGATCAAGGCCAAGGGGATCAAGGCGATCGCCATCTCTTCGGTCTTTTCGCCGGTCAACACCACGTTCGAGGAACAGGCCGCCGCCATCGTGCGCGACGTCATCCCCGACGCCAACATCACCCTCTCCAGCACCATTGGCCGCATCGGCCTGCTGGAGCGCGAGAACGCGGCCATCATGAACGCCTGCCTGCGGGACCTGGCCCTGCGCACCGTCAACGGCTTCAAAACCGCGCTGGCGGAGATGGAGATCACGGCCCCCTTCTACATCAGCCAAAACGACGGCACGCTCATGAACGCGGATTTCGCCGCCGACTATCCGGTGCTCACCTTCGCATCGGGACCGACCAACAGTATGCGCGGCGCGGCCTTTCTCAGCGGCCTCAAAGACGCCATCGTCGTCGATGTGGGCGGCACCACTACAGACATCGGCGTGCTCCAGCATGGCTTCCCGCGCGTGGCCGCGCTGGCGGTCGACATCGGCGGCGTGCGCACCAACTTCCGCATGCCCGACACCCTCTCCATCGGCCTGGGCGGTGGCTCGATGGTCAGCGCCGATCCGCTGCGGGTTGGTCCGCAGAGCGTGGGCTATGAGTTGACGAGCCGGGCGCGGGTCTTTGGCGGCGACGTCATGACGACCACCGACATCTGCGTCGCTGCCGGCCATGTGGAGATCGGCGATCCAGGCCGTGTTGCGGCTGTGGATGCAGCGCTGATCGACGCGGTGGAGACCCGGATCGAGGAGATGATCAACGTGGGCGTGGACCGGATGAAGACCAGCGCCACGCCCATGCCGGTGATCATCGTCGGCGGCGGCAGCATTCTGGTTCAACGCCCGGTGGCCGGCGCGTCGGAGATCGTCAAGCCCGAACATTTCGCGGTCGCCAACGCCATCGGCGCGGCCATCGCCCAGATCGGCGGCGAGACGGATCGCATCTTCTCGCTGGCGGAAATGAGCCGCGACGAGGCATTGGCCCAGGCCAAGCAGGAGGCGACGGACAAGGCGGTCGCGGCCGGGGCCGCCCCCGAAACAGTCGAAATCGTCGAGGTGGAAGAGGTGCCGTTGGCCTACTTGCCGGGCAACGCTACGCGCATCATGGTCAAAGCCGTGGGCGATCTGGCGGAAGGGTAGAGGGATACCATGCGACTACTACACGAGCAAAACATTGAAAACATCGCCCTGGGCGCCGCGGTCCTGGGCACCGGCGGCGGTGGCGATCCATACATCGGCATGTTGATGGCGAAGAAGGCCATCCGCGACTACGGACCCGTGGAGCTATACACGCTCGATGAGCTGGACGACGACGACCTGATCGTGCCCACGGCCATGATGGGCGCGCCCACGGTGATGGTCGAAAAGATGCCCAACGGCGACGACATCATCAACGCCTTCCAGGCCGTGGGCAAGTTCATCGGCAAGCCGATCCGAGCCACCATGAGCATCGAGGCCGGCGGCATGAATTCGGTGGTGCCCATCTACCTGGCGGCGCGGCTGCGGCTGCCCATGGTCGACTGTGACGGCATGGGCCGGGCCTTCCCCGAACTTCAGATGGTCACCCACACCATCTACGGCATCGACGCCACGCCCATGGCCATGTCCGACGAGCGCGGCAACACCGTGCTGATGGAGACCGTCAGCAACCAGTGGACGGAGACGTTCGCCCGCAGCGTCACCGTCGACATGGGCGCCATGGCCATGATCGCACTCTACGCCGCCACCGTGCGCGAGCTGAAAGAATCGGCGATCATCGGCACCATGAGCAAGGCCGAGATCATCGGCGAGACCATTCGCAGCGCGCGGGTCAACGAGGTGGATCCGGTGAAAACCGTGCGCGAGTCTGTGGGCGGGTTCGAGGTTTTCAAGGGCAAGATCAGCGACGTGGAGCGGCGCACCGAGGCCGGCTTCGCCAAGGGTGACGCCTTCATGGAGGGCATCGACGAATACGCGGGGCAGCGACTCCAGCTCAGCTTCCAGAACGAGCATCTCATGGTGCGCATCGACGGCGAGCCGCGGGTCACGGTCCCGGACCTGATCGCGGTGCTCGATATCGACACCGGCGAGCCTATCACCACCGAGAGCATGCGCTACGGCTATCGGGTGGCGGTGATCGGCATTCCCTGCGATCCCAAATGGCGCACGCCCAAAGGGCTTGCCTTGGTCGGGCCGGGCTATTTCGGCTACGATGACGTCGAGTACGTTCCCGTAGAAACGCGGTACCGATAGATGGAACGCGAAATCACACTGGCGGATGTAGAGGCCATCGCCATCGGGGCCGGCATCCTGGGCACGGGCGGTGGCGGCAACACCTATCTGGGGCGGGTGTTGCTGGAAAAGGAGATGCGCGAGCGGGGCAAACCCTGCCGGATCATCGATGTGGATGACGTGGCCGATGACGCCCACGTCTGCGCCATCGGCGGCATGGGCGCGCCCACGGTCGGCGTAGAGAAACTGCCCCAGGGCGATGAGTACATGATCGCCATGCGCGCCCTGGAGGAGCACATCCACGCGCCGCTGTCCGCGATCCTGATCGGCGAGATCGGCGGTTCCAACGCGCTCAGGCCCCTGATCTGCGCCCTGCAAATGGACCTGCCCGTGGTCGACGGCGACGGCATGGGGCGCGCGTTCCCCGAGTTGCAGATGGACACCTTCGCCATCGGCGGCCTCTCCCTGAGTCCCATGGCGCTGGCCGACTGTCACGGCAATGTGGTCATTTTTCATCACGTGGATTCGCCGCGCCGGGCCGAACAGTACGGGCGAATCCTGACCATCGAGATGGGCGGCAGCGCGGCTTTGGCCATGCCGTTGATGAACGGCGCGCAGATGAAGGCGAACATCATCGGCGGCACGCTCACCCTGACCCAACGGCTCGGCGAGCTGGTGCTGGACGCCCGCCGTCGCAGCGTGGAGTCCATCGACGCGGTGGCGGAGATGGGCAATGGCCGCGTGCTCTTCCGGGGCAAGATCACCGATGTGGAGCGCCGGACCGTCCAGGGGTTCGCCCGTGGCCGGATCAAGCTGGCGGCCTTTGGCGATCCCAATGACACCCTGGAGATCGTCTTTCAGAACGAGAATCTGGTCGCCTGGCGCAACGGCGAGCTGGTCTGCACCGTGCCCGATCTGATCTGCATCCTGAACCTGGAGGACAGCGAGCCCATCGGCACCGAGATGCTGCGCTACGGCCTGCGCGTGGCCGTCATCGCCATGCCCGCGCCCAAGGAGCTCAAGACGCCGCAGGCCCTGGCGGTGGTCGGGCCGGCCGCGTTCGGGTATGATGTGGAGTTTCAGCCTATGGATGGGGATCTGCTGATGTAGGGCGGTTCTCAAAAAATTGAATCCCGCGTAACGTCCCCGGTACAGGTCACGAGTTTTCACGTTTGCCAGATGTAGCCGACCCGTGCCGGGGACGTCGCGTTCCGGATAGTAACGCAACATTCATGTTGCGACGAATTTCGAGCCGGGGCCGCCTTGAACTGCAAGTTCAGGCTGACAGCGAAAGTCGGCTAAAGCCGACTGACGGGGACGACGCCTCCCCCAAGCGGAAACGCACCTCGGCAGACCACAAAATTGTGTTGGCTGCGCCAA
>JAJRVT010000371.1 GCA_024277175.1 Chloroflexota bacterium
CACACCCAGAGCACGGGCAGGAGCAGGAGGAGTCCCAATACCCAGGGCGATGCAAATTGAAAGTTCATCGAGTCACCTCGTCTTCGTGAATAGAACACGGATGGAGCGGATTGGGCGGATCCCCACGGATTTTAGAAAAATCCGTGGGGATCTGGTAAATCCGTTTAATCCGCGTTCTATTTTTGTCTCACGCTCCGTTCGGGGCCGGAACCGGGTTCGCCGACTGGGCCTTTTCGGCCAGGCGATCGGCCTCGGCCTGGCGGGCGACCTCGTCAGCGGTCTCCCGCACCAGTTGCTCGGCCTGGTCCACCAGGTCCCGGGCCGCGTCCGCGGTGGGCGCAAATTTGGCAAACTTGACCAGGTCACTGTCGGCAAACAGGTTGACAAATTGCTGGACGTAGACCTGGCTCATGCGCGTCGTTTCCAGCGCTCGCTTCAACTCGGTGGTCGTCTGATCCCGGGCTGGGATGTCATACTGACGTTCCAGGTAATCCCGCAGGCAATCGGTCACCAGCGAGTAATGGGTCTTGAAATTCCCCTGGGCCGGATAGCCCAGTTCCCGGACACGGGCCAACTGGGCCAGCGCCACCTCTTGCGGCGAGCGGTTGTCCCCCCGGCCCCGCCGGCTCAGATGCCGGAAGAGCCACCAGCCTGCGCCCGCGACCAACGCCAGTCCCAGCGCGCCGGCGGCGATGGCCAGCCAGTCCGTGGGCATTGGCAGCGAGGCCTGGGCCTTGATGTCCCGCAATTCCTCGCTCCCATCGCCCGCCTGGGTCGCCGGCAGCACAGAGGCGACTGTGACCGCCACCGGCCCGGCCATGGCCTGGCTCAGGTCGCCGTTGGCGTCGGCAATGGTGACGGCCAAGGGCGGCGTCTGGTAGTCGCCCGGCGCAAAGAGCGTGGCCTCCACCGTCTGGCGGGTGGTCAGCGTGCCGTCGCCGTTGTCGATCACGTCCACGGGCGACTGGCTGTGCACCTCGAATGCGCCCCAGCTCTCGCCCAGCTCCGGCAGCAGCGCCTGGGTCCCGGCCGGGTGGGTGACCTGAATGGTCAGCGTCAGCGGATCGCCCACGGTCATCTCGTCCCGGTCGGGGACCACGGTGACGGTGACGCCCGGGGCCTCGGGCAGCGCCTGGGTCGCCTGGACCGCGGGCGCACTGTCGACGCCGACATCCTGGGCGTACACGCCGCCCGGCAGCCAGAGAGCCAGGGCCGTCAGTGCGATGATAGGCAGGGCCCTGAATGATGGCGATTTATGCTGCTTCAACATGATCTCGTTCCTCATTGCGTCCGATAGACCACGGATTGGGCGGATTGGGCTGATCTTCACGGATTTTTTATAAAAAATCCGTATCTTCTCAATTTTTCGGGGTGCCAGAAACCGAGTTTTTCACGTCGTCACTTCGGAGGTCACGAATATTCGTAAAAACTCGGTTTCTTCCCCGGTTTCTTTCACCCCTAAAAAATCCGGCTGTTCCCGCTCAATCCGCTCAATCCGCGGTCTATTATTTTCTAATGCCACCGTCTCTGCCGGCGCGCCCGCTTTTGGAAGAAGCGCATGAGCGCGTCTACGTAGTCGTGCTCCGTGTCCACATTGATCCGGTCCACGCCGGCCTTGCGCAGGACGGCCGCGGTGGCCGCTTGCTGGGCGCTCACGTTCGCGGCGAAGCTACGCCGCCAGCGGGGGTCGCTGGTGTCCACCCAGATGAACTCGCCGGTTTCGGCATCCTCCAGCGCGATCAGCCCCACGTCCGCGATCTCGGTCTCCAGGGGGTCGCGAAGCTCGATGGCGATGACGTCATGCTTGCGGTTGGCCATGTAGAGGGGTTTGCGATACGCCTCCGGCTCGGCTTCGAAGTCCGAGATCAGGAAGACGATACCCCGCCGTTTGACCAGCCGGTTGACCGCGTCCAGCGCATTGCCGATATCGGTCCCCTTGCCCCGGGGCTGGAAGGCCAGCACCTCGCGCACCAGGCGCAGGATGTGGCGGCGGCCCTTGCGGGGCGGGATGTACAACTCCACCTGGTCGGTGAACATGATCAGGCCGACCTTGTCGTTGTTAGTCGTGGCCGTAATGGCTAACACCGCGGCCAGTTCAGCCGCCACCTCGCGCTTGAAGCGCTCCACCGAGCCAAAGTCGCCCGACGCGCTGGCGTCCACCACCAGCATGACGGTCAGCTCGCGCGATTCCACGTAGCGCTTGATATAAGGCTGGTTCATGCGTGCGGTCACGTTCCAGTCGATGGTGCGAATTTCATCACCGGGCTGGTAGGGCCGCACTTCGTCAAACTCGATGCCCCGGCCCTTGAAAACCGAGTGGTACTCGCCGGCGAAGCTGTCGTTCGCCAGCCGGCGGGTGCGCAATTCGATTCGTCGGACCTTGGCCATCAGGTCGCTGGTCAACATAAGTCGCGCTCCTGTTACGGCACTTCCGTATAGTCCAGAATCCGCTGCACGATGGCGTCGCTGGTGATGTTCTCGGCCTCGGCCTCATAGCTGACGAGGACGCGGTGGCGGAGGACATCAGGCGCGATGGCCTTGACGTTGTCG
>JAJRVT010000372.1 GCA_024277175.1 Chloroflexota bacterium
CTCTTCCATACCGGGCGCTTCCGGCGGGTGCGAGGCTATCGCGAAATCCGGGCCGACCGCTGTCTGGCCGAGCTGACGCCCGACGGCGACGTCCCCTGGTTCAGCCGTTATCTGCCGGGCGACCTGGTCTTAGGCGACCCGGGCGCGCGGGATGCGACCATCCACGCCATCCAGGTTTGCGTGCCCCAAGGGACGCTGCTGCCGGTGGGCGTGGAGCGGATCGCACCCAGCCTGGCCCCTTGCGAGGGACCTCGTTTCGTGCATGTACGCGAACGCGTCGCCCCTAAACTTGGGAGGAATGCCGCCAATGGCAACGGGAATAGCAATGGGAATAGCAATGGATCCCATGCCCCCACCGATGATAACACCCTGATCTTCGACGTCACCGTGACCGACGCCGAGGGCCGCGTGCTGGAAATCTGGCAGGGGTTGCGGCTGGTCAAGGTCACTGGCGGCGAGTTCACGGGACCCTGGGCGCCGCCGGTGTTGGGGGCCTATCTGGAGCGGCAACTGCGGGCGCGGTGGACGCAAACCGGCCTGTGGGCGGACGCGCTGCGGGTGGTTGTGGGGCGCAATCCCGACCACGAGCGCAACGGGCGCAGTGACGCCGCCATCCAGCGTGCGGTCGGCGCGGATATGCCGGTCATACATCGCCTGGATGGCAAGCCGGAGGTGAATGGCGACTGGGCGGTCTCCGCGGCCCATGCCGGTGACCTGGTCATGGCCGTGGCCCGACCGGACGATAACGGACCGGTGGCCTGCGACATGGAGCCGGTGGCGAACCGTTGCCAGGAAGTGTGGCGCGATCTGCTGGGGTCGGAGCGCTTCAGCCTGGCCGAGTTGATCGCCCGCACCACCGGAGACGATGAGGATACGGCCGCCACCCGGGTATGGGCCGCAGGCGAATGCCTGAAGAAGGCCGGCGTCGCGCTCAACGGCCCCCTTACCCTGGGGCCTGTAGACGACGAGGGCTGGGTGACTCTGGCGGCGGGTTCGTCGACTATCGTCACTTCTATCGCTCAAATTCAGGACGAAGCGCCGCCGTTGGTCTTCGCGGTCTACGGGTGAGAATGAGTTCACCTTCCAGGAAGCCGCCAGCTTCCTGGAAGGTCGGCTTGCAACCACTAAGGAGTAACATGATGCAGCCCTATTACGAATATCGACACGTAGTTTCTTTCGAAGAGACCAATTTGGTCGGCAACGTCTATTACACCAATCACCTCCACTGGCAAGGGCGTTGCCGCGAGTTTTTCCTGCGCGACCACGCGCCGGATGTGGTGGAGCAGTTGCAGAACGGGCTGGCGCTGGTCACGGTGCGGGTCTCGTGCAGCTACCTGGCCGAATTGGTGGCCTTCGACGAACTGGCCGTGCGCATGTGGCTGGAGGCAACGACCCAGAACCGGGCCACCATGCGCTTTGAGTACTGGCGTCAGAAGTCGGAGGGCGAGGAGTTGATCGCTCGCGGCGAGCAGCAGATCGCGTCCATGCGGCGCGTCGGTGATGAAATGGTCCCCACGCCCTTTCCCGAGTCTATGCGTGAGGCAATGGCGGCCATGGCGGGATGACAAGGTGACAGGATGGCAGGGTGACAAGGCGACTTGCCCCTTGCAACTTTTCAAAGGAGCAGATGAGATGGAAACAGCAGTGAATATTCTACCTGAGTGGATGACTACGTATTGGGTCGGTGTGACCCTGGTGCGACTGGTCATCATGTTGGTTGTCGTGATCTATTTCGGGCGCACGGTTTCTGGCGAGAGCAAGCGGGCCAAGAACGCGGCAGTCTGGGCTTCGTCGATCTTTTTGCTGGTCTGGGTGGGTGCTCTCATGCGTTTGGGCAGTATGAACGCGCTGCGCATCACGCCGGAATCGCCCCTTCCGCCGCCGATCCTGGCTGCGGCCCTGGTTCCGATCCTGATCGCTTACCTGGCCTTCGAATATTGGGAGCCGTTCCGCCGGCTGGTCTTCAACATCCCCCAGCACTGGCTGATCCTGTTGCAGGCCTATCGCATCACGGGCGGCATCTTCCTACTCGTCTTCGCCATGGGCCTGATCCCGGGTGCGTTCGCGCTGGTGGCGGGCACAGGCGACCTGGTGACGGGACTGCTGGCGATTCCGGTGGCTTGGGCCGTCTACAAACAGAAGCCTTGGGCGCGCAAGGGCGCGTTCGCCTGGAACTACCTGGGCCTCTTCGAGTTGATCCTCCTCATTCCCCTGGGTATGCTGTCATCGCCCACCCGCATCCAGACCTTGGCCCTGGGCAATCCCAACTTGGTGACCAGCGCCTGGCCGTCGGTGCTGGCCCCCACCTTCCACGTTTCGCTGGGCATCATCCTGCACATCTTCTCCCTGGCCAAGCTGCGGCAGGAGTCTCCGGCGCGCAAGCCGGTCAAGGCCCAGAAGATCGGCTGGCAGTTAATGCTGCTGGGTGCGATCACCATCACCGCCTATGCGGGCATCTTCTACGTGATGACGCCCCTGCTGACCCCAAAACCCACGGCCTTCCAGGTCTACAAAGGGTTGGGCGACGTCCTGCGTCAACATCCGATCATGCTCTACACCCACATCCTGGCGGCCATGCTGACCCTGATCATCGGGCCATTCCAGTTTCTCGGCGGCTTCCGGGCGCGCCATCCCCGCACCCACCGGACTATGGGCAAGATCTACCTGGTCACCGTCTTCGTGGGTGGGATCGGGGCCATCTACCTGGCCCAGTTTTCCTTTGCCGGCATAGGCGCTCGGCTGGGCTTCAGCGTCCAGGGGAGCCTGTTGCTCTTCACCGGTTACATGGCCTACAGCCACATCCGCCGCGGGGAGGTGAAGACCCATCGCGAGTGGATGATCCGCAACTACGCGCTGATCTTCGGCGCCGTCACCCTGCGCATCTACATCCGCACCTTCTTCGCCCTTGGCCTGACTCTGCCCGACTTCCACGCCATCAACGCCTGGCTCTGCTGGGCGCCCAACCTGCTGGTCGCGGAGTGGATCATTCGCCGCACCCGGGCGAAGACCCAGCAGCCGATCCCGTTGCAGGCGACGGCGGAAGCGGGAATGGGAGATTAGGAGGTCAGGGGAATGGAAGATTGAGGATTAAAGATTGGTGACCGAAGGGATCGGGAGATTGGGGAGATTGAGGTGATTGGAGATTGGGAAACGGGAGGGATCCTTTTGCCCCGAAACTTCCGCCGCCCAATCTTTAATCCTCAATCTTCCATTTTTCCCTCTCGTCAACCAACGACAGACAAGGACATGTCATGGAAATAGTAATAACGATACTGACGGCCGTGCACGTAGTCAGCGCGGCGTTGTGGGTGGGGGCGGTGTTCATGGGATCGGTGATCGCCCCGCCTGCCATTCGTAACAGTTCGGACGAACCCTGGCCGCTGGTCAACTTCATCGTCGGCCAGGGAATGCGGGTCTTTCCCTGGGTCTACACATCCATGGCGGTCATCTTCGTGACCGGCGCGGCGTTGGTCTGGCTGCACCCGCCCCAGGACGCGCGCGAGGTGACCCTACTGTTCGTCAAGGTCCTGGCCCTGGCCGTCATGGCGGGCAACACCCTTTATGGCTCTCTGGTCACCTGGCCCAAGATCCAGTTCGCCACGCCCGCCGAGGTGCGCGAACTCTGGAAGCCCTATCTGGTGCGCGCCTACGTGACCATGGGCAGCGGCATCCTGGCCCTGATTCTGGGCACGGCGCTGCGGTAGAGGGATCTCTGTCTGACCTGCCGGGGAGTTCCGAACTCCCCGGCAGATTCGAATGGATCTCTACTCCTGCGCGCGAATCTCCGCTTCCCGCGGAACGCCTGCCCGCGACCCGATCCGCGCATCCGCGCCGGCCACGCTCCCGCCCCCGTCGTCCCAGGCCGTGACGCCATAGTCGTCGAAGGTGGCGATGGCCGTGTCGAACGCGGAGGACCAGTTGACCACGCCGAAGTATCCGCTGGCCAGGGGCAGCGCGTCGACGTAGCCGCCCAGATATTGGCCGTTGACCCAGAGCCGGAAGAGGTCCTCGTCCCGCTCCGCCACCAGATGGTTGATGTCAGAGCCGGGGTTGATTTTATCGCTGTAGAGCCAGGGCGTGTTGAGAACTGGATCCCAGGTGACGCCGAACCAGCCCGCGCCGTCCACGTACTGAAGCAGCGCAAACTCCCGGCTGTCGGGCGCGACCACGAAGATGTACAGGTTGGCGAAGTCTTCATCCGCGCCCAGCAGCAGCCCGTAGGCCGTGGGGTAGAGGCTAGCGTCCCGGCGGGCCGTGACCTCGAAACGCCCGTTGCGCTGTCCCCCGGCCGGCGAACTGTAGAAACAGAGATAGTCGGGCTGGGTCCCGGTGCGGTACTCGTTGCCAGCGTAGGATGCCTGGCAGATGGCGTCCACGCCGGTGAACCAGCCGCTGGTTCCCTGGCTGTAGTCATCTTCGTAGACTGTGGCCACCCGGTTGATCTCGAAGTCGTCGAATCCAGCGATCGCACTGGGCGCGTTGATCGCGTACCAGACCGCCACTCCCGTATAGCCACTGTTCGGGAAGGAGTTGTCGTCAATGATCTCCAGAAGGCGCCCGTTGACGAAGAGCAGGATCTCGGACCCTTCCCGTCGCACCTTCAGGCGGTTGGCCCCGGTCCCCGGCAGGACCGCGGGATGGGGTACGAATGGCCCGCCGGCCCCGTTCGTCAAGTCGGTCCACGTGCCCTGGTCGAACTTTTGCAGCGCGTACTGCTGGCCTGTCGAATCCACCCAGAAGACGTAGAAGCGGCTGCTGGCGCTGATGTTGGGATCGTTCAGCCCGAAGACCAGGCCGTAGACGCTGCCGTCGGTGGCCGTATCCTTCAGCGCCGTAACCTGGTATGAGCCGTTCTTCTGCGCGTCCGTGGGCGCGCTGAAGATGCAGACGTCGTTGAACGCCGACACCTGGGCTACGTAGAGATCGCTCTGGTTGTCGCCGTTTATATCCGCGTAGTTCGAGGCGCAGGTCCCCGCGGTTCCTGTGCTCCAGCCGCTGCCGGGGCTGCTGAAATCATCCCGGAATTCGCCCACGTCCGGCGTCTGGGTGGCCGTGGGCGTGGGGCCGGAGCCGGGCGGGTTGGTGGGCTGGGGCGTGGGCGGGATGGTGGACGTGGCCGTCGGCTCCGTGGTCGGCAGGGGCGTGCCCTCCGGCGTGACCGGCGTAGGCGACGGCGTGGGCGTGTTGGTGGGGGCCGGGGGCGTGGTGGCCGTAGGCGGTCCTGTGGGCGTGGGGGTGGGGGTGGGTGTGGACGTGGGACCGCCCTGCCCGCCGCCGTTCTTGACCAGCGGTAGCAGCACTGACTTGCGTTCTCCCGGCGGGATGGGGGTGGGCGTCAACGTGGGCGGCAGGGGCTCGTCTTTGAAGCTGACCTTGAAGACGCTGCGCCCGTGGGTGGCTGCGTAGAGGGTCTGGCTGTTCTGGCTGATGGTCAGGTCCACCACCGCGACGTTGGGCAGGCCGTTATTGTAGGGCTGCCAGTTGCGGCCGTCGTCCGTGCTGCGGAAGACGCCGGCGTCCGCGCCGATGTAGAGCACGCCCGGCCGGCGATCGTCCAGGACGATGGAAAGGGCCGGCGTGTCGGGCAGGTTGGCGCTGATGTCGCGCCAGCTTGCGCCCCCGTCCTCGGTCTTGAAGACGTGGCCCGGCTGGCCAGGCGTGTGGCTGTCGAAACCGTTGAAGACCGCGTAGGCTGTCTCTGCATCCAGGGGCGAGACCGCGATCTCGGAGACGAAGCGGTTGGGCAGGGGCGCGCGGGTGGCGTTTGTCCAGCTTGCGCCGTCGTTGCGGGTGATCTGGATGTTGCCGTCGGATGTGCCGGCGTAGACTGTCCGGGGATCTCCGGGCGCGACCGCGATGGTGGAGACGTAGCCCCCTCCCTTGCTCAGATCGTCGCTGATGGCCGTCCACTGCTCGCCTCGGTTCCGGGTGCGGTAGACCCGGTAGGTGCCCAGGTAGAGGGTCCCCTGGGTGGACGGGTCCGCGGCCATGGGAATGTAGAAGAGGGAGCGGTCCTGGACGTCAACGCCCTGGACTTTCATGGGCCACCATTCGGTGAAGGACGCTCCCTGATCATTGCGCTGGAAGGAGATGTTGAAGCGGGTTCCATACCAGATATTGGGGGTGAAGGGGTCGATGAGCGCAAAGCCGCCATCGCCCACATCGATGGCGGTCCAGGCCAGCCCCGCGCCGCCGTTGGTGGTGAAGGCCTTGTTGTTGTCCTGCATGCCACCCTGGATAATGCGCTCGTCGAAGGGATTGACCGCGAAGCCGGTGAACTGGAGGGTGGCCAGATTCGTGTTCCTGTTCTCCCAGGTCGCGCCGCCGTCTGTGGAGCGCCAGACCCCGCCGTCATTGCCCGCCCAGATGGTGTTAGGGTTGTTGGGGTCCACGGCCAGCGTGTGCATGTCAGGGTGGAGCACCCGGTTGGGCGCGTCGCCCGGCGACAGATCGGTCCAGCTCTGGCCGCCGTCGCTGGTGCCCACCACCACCCGCCGGATGCTGAAGTTTTCCGGCGAGTCGCCCGTGTAGTCGGCCGCGCCGCCCAGGTAGATCTTGTTGGGGTTGGTCGGGTCCACGGTCAACTCATGGGAGTACCAGCACTGTTGGCCACAAAA
>JAJRVT010000373.1 GCA_024277175.1 Chloroflexota bacterium
CCCAATCCTGGGGGAGGCTGGCTTGGACAATGGCTGGCTGGCAGGGCGTTCCCCCAAAGGTTGGGGGGGCAGGGGGGTGGGCTGGTTATCGCCCCCCCGGTCCCCAATCCTGGGGGAGGCTGGCTTGGACAATGGCTGGCTGGCAGGGCGTTCCCCCAAAGGTTGGGGGGGCAGGGGGGTGGGCTGGTTATCGCCCCCCCGGTCCCCAATCCTGGGGGAGGCTGGCTTGGGCAATGGCTGGCTGGCAGGGCGTTCCCCCCAAGGTTGGGGGGGCAGGGGGGCTGCCTGCGTGGCTGGTCGAAAGCTATAGCTATCCACGCCAAGCTGTGCCGCCTCCCCCTCCAGCAGCGCCAGGGTGATGGCCTGCATGCCCTCGCGCCATCCGTTGATCTCGCCGGCATCGTAGAGCGCGGCCAGCATTGCACCCCGGGGCTGTGGGCTTTGGGCGTCGCGCGATTCTGTCTGAAAACGGTGGTCCATCACTGGATCGTCACCAAACCCAACTCGAAGCCTGCATCATCCGCGGGCAGCCGGGGACCATCGAGCTGATAGAGGCCCATACGCAGGCCGTAGTCGCCGGGCGGAAGGTCGGACGGCAGGGGGACCTGATACTCGTCCAGTACCCGCCAGCCGGGCCGCCAGCGCCCGGTGGGCAGGCTGCCTGCGCCGGGTCGGCTGTCGAACCCCGCGACCACCTCTCCGCTGGCGGGGTCCACCAGGTGGATGAAGACCGTCCAGTCCGCGCTCGGGGCCTGGTCCGCCAACCAGTGAAGCTGAACATAGAGGATCTCGCCGGCGCGGACTTGGGCAGGCTGGGCATCATAGCCGGCGAGGCGAAGGCCGTCGCCGATGCTGATTTGCCGGGGCGTCATGGGCGGACGCGCGGCCTCGCTGCCCGGCAGCCGAGTGTAGATGCGAGCGTAGACTTCACTCAGGTCGTCTTCGATCTGGCCGGCGATGGCCGCGCCTGGCAGGACTTCGGGCAGGAGCAGGCGGGTGCGGAAGTCCTCATGCTCGATGACCGCGTACTGCTGGGGCTGCTCGGTAGCCTCCTCAGTCAGGGGGAAGATGTGGCGCCCATCGAAGGGGACCGGGCGCTGGTCCGGCTCCAGCAGCCGCCAGGCGAAGGCCAGGGTGGCGTGCTCTTCGCCGCGGGGGGTGATGTAGACGGGATCATGGCGGGCCAGGGACGCGGTCCATTGCCCCAACTCCCAGATGCCGGCGTCGAAGGCGTAGAAGAGGTCCGGCAGTCCGGCCCAGCGCACGAAGTAGTTGCGGGCCGATGTCGCGCCGCCCAGGATCAGCAGGCCGGCGATCACGGCCGCGGCCAGCCCGGTGGAGAAACCGGGTTTTGGGGAAAAACCCGGTTTCTTTGTCTCGCGCCCCCAGCGCCACACAGCATCCAACCCCACGCCGATCAACAGGGCAGCGGGCGCGGCCGCGCCCACGATCCTGTGAAAATGGGGCGCGTATTCGCTGAAGACTCCGGGCAGCAACAGCCCCACAAGCCCGATGAGCGGGATGGAATAGGCCGGGCTGGCCACCCGCCAGAGCGCGATCAGCAGGCCGGCGTAGAAGGGAATGGCCAGCCAGAGGTTGAGTGCGGGCGCGCCGGGCAAATTGCGCCGCGGGTCCAGGTCACCCGGCTGGCCAAAGGGACCGAACATCTTGGCCGTGGCCCAGACATTGGCCCAGACGCTGCTGTCGGCCGGGCTGCCCGTCTCCCCCACCACGGCTAGCTGGGTGGGGCGCAGGAAGACAAGATCCAGGTTGTGGATGAAGAACCAGGCCAGGGGGGCGAAGAGGATCGCGGCAGTGAGGGCGGTGAGGAGGATGCCGCGCCAACGGGCGGGAGAGATTGAGGATTGAAGATTGAAGATTGGGTGGCGGGGCTTCGTTGCGTTTGACTCAGAATTTTTAATTGTGGATTGTGAATTTTTAATTTTTAATTTTTTGCGTTCAACGATTATCAGATGGCCGACCACCCCAATCATCAGAAAGGGAATCTCCCAAGCGGCCTGGTAGGCGTACATGGCTGCGGCCAGGAGGACGCCACTGGCGGTGAAGCTCAGCCAGGAGCCGGTGCGCCAGCCGCGCAGAAAGAGCCAGGTCGCACCGGCCCAGATCGCAGGGACCATGACCGGTTCGATGCCCATGCGGCTGAAGTGGATGTGCCAGCGCATGAGGGCCAGGGCGGCCGCGGCCAGCAGGGGAAAAACCGGGGTCAGACGACGAGGGTCCAGCCGGCGCAGCTCACCGGCCAGCGCGTAGACGGCCAGCACGCCCAGCACGCCGATGACGGCCGCGGTCACGCGCATGGCGATGGGCCCGGCCCGGCCGCCGAAACGTTCGAAGAGCCAGAACATGCCGGCGTTAGCGTAGGCGTTAAGGGGCGGCACGCCGAAATTGCCCGTCAAAAAGATGGGGTGGTAGGTCGAGTCCGTGAGGATGCGCCACGCTTCCAGCCCTTCGAAGGACTCATCGAAATGGAAACCGGGCGGCAGGCTGTCGATCCGCCACAGGCGCAGCCCGACAGCGGCCAGCATGACCAACAGCAGGGCGATCCAGTATAGACGGCGGTGAGACGATTGGGCGTCGTTCGGCATGACGCCGATTATATCACAGACAGACTCAGATAGACCGCGGATTGGGCGAATTGAGCGGAAACAGCCAGAATTTTTCTGATTTTATCCGCCTGAACCCGCTAGATCCGCCCAATCCGCGGTCTATTCGTCTCCACTCCGACAGCTTCCTATCCTGAATATTGACCAGCACGCGATGGTCTGGAAAAAGATCCAGCCAGTTCAATGCAGCCAGCGAGCAGCCCCTGGGCGATGACATTCCGGGCCAAAAGCTCAGGCGTCAATTTGAATGTGGTGACGACCAGCCCGCCCCGGCCATACGGTGTGCTGGCCAACAGCGAGACCGGCCTGTGCATCCAGCCAAGGGCGAGACCCGCCCAGTTGTACTCGGTCATCCCCCATGGCGGCACGCCGACGATGACGGCATCAGGCATGACCTCGGCGTATTCCATTTCCAGCAACGGGCCGCCGGGCAGATGGGTGAAGGGGCCGGTCTTTTTCAGCCAACTGAATGAGGTCGCCCAGTCTCCCTGCCACGACGTCCCCGCCCGGGGAACGATTGCGCCCATGGGCAGCCTCTGGCCAGCCGGTGTGGTCGCAAAGTCAGGGCCGGCAATCAGGAGCAGCCAGGCGCCGGCCTGCACTTTCCTGAGCGCCGCCTGTGTGAGCGAACGCGCAACCAGCACAGCTCCGGCGGCGTTTTCCGGCGACCCGTCTGTGACTGCATATCCCAACTGTTTGAGGGTTGCGACCAGTTCCTCATCATCCCCAATCTGCACCGGACGCGTCGGAGCGGGAGGCGTTACATAGGCTAACTCCACCTGATTGCCCGCCAGCGTTGTTCCATCATCCGCCACCCATTCAGCGACCAGAGAAAGGATGCCGCTCCCTTGATTTTGCGGCAGGGGAACCTGTACGACGCCGCCGGGCGCGGGCGTCTCACCCTGGACGTCGCCTGCTCGCCACTGTAGCGCACCCTTTTGGCCGACGCCATCCACATCCACCGCCCTGATCTCGACCGGGATCGACTCGCCGGGGCGTCCGCTCCAGCGCTGGGGGCGAATGACGACGACTTGGTCCTGGTTGATAGCTATGAAATACTCCGCCAGCCCCTGCTTGACGTTGCGCTGCATATCCAGCAGGCCGTTGCACTCCCAATGCACGTCAGTGAGCTCGGTGATCACATAGCCGCCGATGGCTGTCTCCCGGCGCATGGAGGCGATCTCATAGGCGAGGCTGCGGGCCATGTGTTCCTGGCTGGCGCGGATGAAACGGTCGAAGTCTCCGAAAACCTGGTCCAGTTGCCAGTCGTCGAAGCGGCGTCGCATCCCATGGGGGTAAACGATGCCCTCCCCCCAGGCATGGCCGGTTTCGAACCACCAGGGATCGGCTCCATCTTCCTGAATCTGGCGCGGGTCCGGCAGGCCCCCATTGCCGAATTCGCTGACCAACAGGGGGGAATCGGCCCGCCGTTCGTGGGCGAAATCCTCGGCCCACGCCCAATTTGCACGGCAGGCGAAATCAGCCACCCACTCGTCCCACTCAGCAGCGTGGTCGGGGATAGCGCTGTAGTAGTGGTAGTCCTCAATGTCGCTGGCCACATGAAGATTGCCGACGCAGGCGGAGTTGTCCACGATCAGCCGGGTGGGATCCAGCGCCTTGGCTTCGTGATAGAAGTCGGCCAGCCAGCGCCGGTGTTCAGCGTTATGGGTGAGGTCCGTTCCCCAATCCTCATTGACCAGGGTCCAGGCAAAGATGGAGGGGTGATTCCAGTCGCGCTCGACCATCTGTGAAAATGTTTCTTTGGCGCGGCGGGCGGCCTGGGGCGACAGATGGGCCCAGTTAGGGATCTCTGTCCAGACCAGCAGTCCCAGCCGGTCGGCCACCTCGTAGTAACGCGGGTCCTCGATTTTGATGTGGCAACGCAGGCAATTCATGCCAAGAGTTTTGGCTTTGCGGGCCTGGTCCTCCAGAAAGGTCATGCTCGGCGGCGTGTAGATCGTTCCCGGGTAGTAGGCTTGATCCAGCGCGCCGCGCAGATAGATGGGTTCGCCGTTCAGATAAATGCGCCCATCTTTGGCTTCTACGGTGCGGAAGCCGCAGACGTCGCTTATTTCGTCCACCACCTGGCCATCGACCAACAGCCAGGCGGAGACAGTGTAGAGCGCGGGTGCATCCGGGCTCCACAGGGTGATGGCGGACGGGTCGAGTCGAACAACGCCACGATGACCGTGGTCCAGCGTCTCAGTCGCGATCTCCCCACCATCGGGTGCGGTAACGCTCACTTGCACCTGAAATTCATCGATGATTTCACGATTGGCAATGGCCGTCATCACATGAATACCACCATCGGTCACGTCAGGCGTCAGACGCAGCCGCGACAGGTGTGCAGTCGGGCGCAGTTCTAGCCACACACTTTGCCAGATGCCGCCGATGGGCCCGTACCAACTCTGCTTGCCGTGGGGAATTTCACTGAACGGATACTCAGGCCAGCGGCTGCGATCCTCGCCCGGATCCACCGCGCGCACCACCAGGCTGTTCTCGCCCGGGTGCAATGCCGCCATCACATCGAATTCAAAGGGCAGATAGCCGCCTTCATGTTCACCGATCTGCTGGCCGTTGATCCAGACGGTGGCGTGATAGTCCACCGCATCAAAGTGGAGGATGGCTACGCCCGGGGGCTGTTCATCCAGGGCGATAATGCGTTGATACCAGGCTTCGCCGCAACTCAATCGCAAGTCTTCGAATTGGGCTTGCCAAGGGGCCGGGACCTGAACCTCGCGCCAGTCACGCCATCTGACAATCTCTTCGATGTCGGCTCCGCCATGGGGATCGAGCCGGAATTGCCAGGGTCCATCCAGGGTGATGCGCTTACGAAAAATCATGATATAACTCCCATCATGGGTGTTGATGTGAGACGGTTATTTTAGTCAGTCGCTTCGGGATGGAAGATGATTATCCGATCGCCTGCGAACCCAACCCGACCCAGGTGCAGCTTGCGTTGACCGACGGGATAGCCCACGTTGGGAATGATCCATGCATGGTAGGCCACCCAGACGTCGCCATCGAAATCCGTGAAAAAGGAAGCGCCACCCGGCCCCACCGTGCGCCCGACCGAGGCCAGAATCGGTTCATCTTGTGGTTTGACGCACGGACCGAGCGGGCTTTTGCAGCGGGCGTAGCCCACGGCGTAGTCGCCTCCGTCCCACCGGTTCGCCGAATACAGCAGATAGTAGGCGCCACCATGATAGTACATGCTTGGGTTTTCGATCAGGGGTTTTTCCCAATCCTGATCGCGGGTGATCAGGCGTTGCGGTTCGCCGATCAGCGCGCGACCGTCGTCGCTCAATCGCTGTGCGTAGATCCAGACGGGGAGTCCGCAACAGTTGCCGTCGCTTTTCCAGAGCAGATAGAGCGCTCCATCCTGGTCTACGAACGGTTCGGGATCGATGGAGCCGCCCTCGTCCAGTTGGCAGATGAAAGGGCGCTGGCTGTCATCCGTAAACGGCCCCTCCGGCGAGTCGCTGACCGCGTAGCTGATACACTGACGTCCGCCATCCACATCGCGGGCCACGTAATAGAGAATGTACTCGCCCTCGCGTCGCCACACGCTGGGCGCCCAGGTTAAAAACTGGCGGGGCGCGGCCCACTCGGGCAGATGCGGCAGCGCATCCCCCTTCGCTCCTACACGCGTCCATTCGATCAGATCGGCGGAGCGAATGACCTGAATATTCATGTGTCGGGCGTTCGTGGCGTACCCGTAGTATTGGTCGCCAGGCGGATCGCCGTCCTGGGCCTGAGCAGGCAGGATGAACGGATCGGGAAAATCGCGGGGGAAAACAGGATTTTCAAAATTCAACGCCGGCGCCACGGGCATAGGCGTGGGCGTTGAACGGGCGCAACCGCCCAGCAGTAGCAAGACCCACGCCACCCCCCATAAAACATGGCTGAACCGGGTTCGTTGGCGTCTAAACATGGCATAAGAAGATGCGTTGTAATCTGAATGATGAACAGTTTGACGTCACCGGCCGCCCATGCCGGTGAGCATAACGCCCTGGACGATACGGCGCTGGAAGATGGCATAGAGCAGCAACACTGGCGCGCTGGCTACGACCGCACCCGCCATGACCAGCCCCCGCTCCTGGGTGTAGGTGCCCTGTAGCACCGTCAAGCCGACGGTCAATGTACGCATTTCCAGGCGATTCAGGACGATGAGCGGCCAAAAGAGATCGTTCCATGTGGCCAGAAAGACGAAAATGCCCAGCGCGATCAATGCCGCTTTGCTCAAGGGCAGGATGATTTGCCAATAGATACGGAAGCGGCCGGCGCCATCGATCACAGCCGCCTCCTCCAAATCTTTGGGCACGCCCATAAAAAATTGACGCAATAGAAAGACGCCGAAAACGTTCGCAGCCACAGGCCAGATCAGAGCGTTGTAGGAATCCAGCCACCCCAGCTTGCGCACCAGTAGAAAGACAGGGATCAGGGTTACCTGCCCCGGCACCATGATGGCAAAGAGTAAAATGATAAAAAGCGTGTCCCGCCCTGGGAATTCCAAGCGGGCGAATCCATAGGCAGTCAGACTGGAAAGAAAAAGAGTGGCGATCGTTGCGCCTACGCTGACGACCAGGCTGTTCAAAAACCATCGCGGCAATTGTAAATCTTGGCGCGTAAAAACTTCAATATAGTTCTCCAATGAAGGATGGGGCGGCCAAAAATGAAGAGGCCAGCTAAACACCTCCGCCGGGGGGGTGATCGAAACCACCAGCATCCAATATAGGGGGAATCCTACAATCACAGCCAGGAAGATCAGGGCTATTTGTAGCAAGATGCGTGAAGACCATGTGCTGACCTGATTACGATTGACGCTCCGCATGAGCACCTCTTATCAGAATTAGTATTCGACGACGCTTTGACGGCCGAAAAGCCGAAATTGCAGTAATGTGAAGAAGAGAATGACAAACGCCAAGCCGACAGCGATGGTGGTTCCATAGCCCATGCGAAAGAAACGCCAGGCGGTTTGATACAAATACATGATCGTCGTAAAGGATGCGCGGCCGGGTCCGCCGTTGGTCATAATCAAGGGTTGACCGAAGACCTGGAAGTGGGCGATTAACTGGGTGATGGCGACAAAAAAAATGGTGGGGCGCATCAGGGGTAATGTGATATGCCAAGTGATGCGCCAGCTATTGGCGCCGTCGATTCGGGCTGCTTCGTACAGGTGTTCCGGAATGCCCTGAAGGCCGGCGATGTAGAGAAGCATGGGGAAGCCGAATCCCCACCAAACCGTTGCGATACTCAACGAGGGAACGACCAGATATGTATCGGCGAGCCACTTGACCGGCGGTAAACCGAACCAGATCAGGAAGTAATTGATGACGCCGAACTGGGTGTTCATCATCCAACTCATAATGATGCCCATGGCGGACACCGAGAGCACGACCGGCGCATAGAAGATGAAGCGATAAAAGTCGCGACCCAGGATCGGCCGACTCACGCCGATGGCGACGAAAAGGGCGAAAACCGTGTTAACGGCGGATGTCAAAAACGCAAAATAGAGGCTGTTGCGCAGGGCGATCCACCAGATGTCGTCCTTCAGTAGTTGCCGATAGTTTTCCAGGCCGACAAATGGATGTTGCCGTGCGAGCACCTTCCATTCGTGCAAGCTCATATAAAAGGCGTACAGAATCGGACCGATCACGAAGATGGAGAACAAAATCATAAAGGGCAAAATGAAGAGATAGTTGCCTAACGTCCAGCGCCATGTACGCCAGGATCCGACCTGTTTTCGGGGCGGTGTAGGCCCATCTCTCCGTCCAGCATTCATGATCATTTCATTATCCATGATAGACGCCTGTGTTTTCATTTGCTATGAGCCGGGGCGTTCGGGGTTGTTCAACTGATCCGGCATCCGGGTGATCTGCATGCAGGCCACCCGGATGCCGGACAATCCTGTCGATTCAATCTCAGCCTGGAATAAGACTGAATCGACGGCAAGCGGCCTACTGACAGCGATCCAGGATGTCCTGGATGCGCGCATTGGCGTCATTCAGACCTTCTTCGACCGTCTTGATGCCGTTGAAGATAGAATCCAACTCTGGCATATAGCCAATATCGATGATCTCCTGAATGCATTCATTAGCGGTGTCGTAGCGTCCGAATTCCATGAAGCTGTCGCCAAGCACTTTTGCTGACGGGAACTCCTCCAGCGTCATGGCCTCGAGTTGGGAGACGCGAGCCGGCGGTTGGCCGGATGTCGCCCAGACCAGCCCCTGAGATGTGAGATACCCAATCAGGCGTTGGGCGGCGTCGAGTTTCTCCCCTTCAAGGGAGGTAGGCGTATAGATGACATGAGAACTGGTCCAGGTGGCGGGCTGATCGCCGAATTGAGGCAGCGGGCAGACGCCCCAGTTAATCTCGTTCTCGTCGTTGAAGTTCAGCATCCAACTGCCTTCGGGCGTCATGGCGAGTTGGCCGCCTGCGAAACTCTGCCAGCCGTCGAAACCGGCAGGCTGAGGAGCCACGTGATCGGTATAGATCAGATCATACCAGAACTGAACCGCGGCCATGGCCTGCTCACTGTTCATGGTGGCGTTGCCTTCGCCATCCGTCCAATCAGCGCCATATTGCCACATGGTGCTGAGGACAGTCGGCTTGAACCAACTGACCTGAGTTCCCCACTGGACCACGTTTTCCGGGTCGAAATCGGGGCTGGTTGCGTCATTGCCGTTGGCGTCCAGCGTCAACTTACGCGCGTAGTCCAAAAATTCTTCGCCATTGGTCGGGCACGCCTCAGGGTCCAGGCCGGCGGCCTCGAAGAGATCCTTGTTATACCACAGACCCCAGCCGTGAAGATCCAGGGGAACGCCGTAGCGCCCGCCCTTGTACTCCAGGGCTTTCATGACGTGAGGCAGAATATCCTCATCGGGAATGGGTCCGCCATTGGATGTGTAGTAGTCGGATGTGTCCTGGAGAACGCCCTGGCTGGCGAATTGGGGAATTTCGAATTCATGCAACAGGAAAAGATCGGGAGGATTGCCAGAAACGAGTGAGGTGAGGAGTTTATCGAAATAGGTGGACCATTGCATCATTTCGACGCGAACGGAAATGTCCGGGTTTTCCTCGGTAAACGCCTCCACCATCTCGACCATGGTGCCGCCGTCACTACCGGTCAGACCATTCCAGTAAACGAGTTGGATGTCACCTGTACCGGCTTCAGCGACGATGGCGGTCGGCTCGGCTTCCGGCGCAGCTTCCTCAGCCGCGGCATCCGTCGTGTCAGCCGCCTCTTCGGTCTCAGGTGTGGCCTCTTCGGCCTGCGTCTCAGGAGCAGCTTCCGGTGGGGGTTGGGTGGGCGGCGCGCCGCAGGCCGCTAATAACAGGGACAAAACGATCAGCAGACTTAACGCCCAGGTTACTTTTCTCATTTTTTTCTCCTTGTTGGTGAACCTTGACACTCATTGCGATACTATCAACAGATCAACTTTTGAGCGACTTGCCAACCACGTCCACGATTCAGTTTATTGGGCCAATATCAACTCCTTTCAATTCCTTCTAATGACCAGGGGGCGACAAATGACAAAAGGCTCAAAACGGGCCTATAGGTAAGATCCCCTCCGGCGATCATCCCTTTCTGGTGAATGTTCAACAATCAATTCAATTATAAAATTATGTTTTTATAATTGAATTGATACGTTTTTAGGTGTTTATTTGGAGAAAAATGTTAAAATTTACAGGTATAAGACATAAATTTATGATATAATCATCATATAGCAACTTCTGGCTGTTGTCAAGAGCTTTTTTTGATATATTACGCCCCAATTGCGTACGGATGGAATGAATTAGACAAAATGACCACCTTGTCTGCATAATTGTAGTAGCTCACCCATCGAGAGGAGACTTCATGCGCACTTTACAGATAAACGCCGATACTGTTCACACGACGCAGGTGCTGAGGGCATTGGCGTCAAAACCACGTTTACGCATCCTTGAGTTGCTAAGCGATCACATCTACAATATTCGCGAAATCGCCGACGCATTGGACATGCCCCAATCAACGGCGAATTTGCATGTCACCGCCTTAGAAGAAGCAGGGTTGGTCAAAACAGAGTGGATGCCCGCCCAGCGCGGGCGACAAAAGATGTGCGCCCGCGTCTATGACAGCATCGTTGTCAAATTGCCCCATGGAAAAGCCCGCGCTGAACATCTGCTGGAATACTCCATGCCTGTGGGGGCCTTTGTGGATTGTAAGGTTACGCCTACCTGTGGATTGGTGAGCGCCTCGCAAATCATTGGTCTGCTGGATGATCCTGCTTCTTTCTATGAGCCGGATCGCATCAATGCTCAACTGCTGTGGTTTCATTTTGGGTATGTGGAATATCGTTTTCCCAATCGTTTGCTTCCAAACAAGACCCTTGAGAGCCTTCAACTCAGTATGGAAGTCTGTTCTGAAGCGCCTTTGCACCATGAGGATTGGCCGTCAGATATCACGATTTGGATCAATAACGTAGAAATCGGCGACTGGACCAGCCCGCGCGATTTTGGCGGACGTCGGGGTGTGTTGACCCCTGAGTGGTGGGAGAGTTGGAACTCCCAATATGGCCTGTTAAAAATATGGCAAGTCAACGATGAGGGAAGTTTTATCGACGACCAGCGAATATCCGACGTGTGTCTACAGGATCTGCACTTTTTCGACAGCGACACAATTTCTCTAAAAATCGGCGTCAAGCCGGACGCTGAACGGGTGGGGGGAATCAATATCTTTGGCAGTCGCTTTGGGAATTACCCCCAAGATATTGTGTTGCGCTTGCGGCAATGTTAACTTACGCTTGCTGAAAAGAAACGAATTCCTGCGAATCGCCACGAACTTTCGGCGAGTATTTTCCAATTCCAGCGCATATGATATGATATAGCATATTCATCATCGGCTGTTCTCGTTTCGAAATCAGGATCGATCGCTGAAATCCTGCGCAACCGGAACACGCGCAAAACTGCATGATCAATCGTGCGTAACCAACAACAACCCAAAAAAGGAGTGAAACCTATGCGCAACAATCGAGTTTGGTTTCTCGTGCTCGCGCTCGTCCTGATGAGTGCACTGGCCCTTTCGGCCTGCGCCGCGCCCGCGGCCGCCCCCGCGGCTCCTGCTGGCGAAGGCGAGCAGCAGGGAGAGGCCGCGGCCCCGGCCGGCGAAAATCAACTGGAGATCTTCAGTTGGTGGACGGCCGGCGGCGAAGCCGATGGCCTGAACGCCATGTACGAAATCTTCAAGCAGAAGTACCCTGACGTGGAGATCATCAACGCCACCGTGGCCGGCGGCGCCGGCTCCAATGCCAAGGCCGTGTTGGCCACCCGCATGCAGAGCGGCGATCCGCCGGACTCCTTCCAGGTCCACGCTGGCCATGAACTGATCGACACCTGGGTGGTGGCCGACAAGATGGAACCCGTCACCTTCATCTTCGAAGACAACGGCTGGATGGATGCCTATCCCCAGGGCGTGATCGATATCATCTCCGCCAACGACGAGATCTGGAGCGTGCCGGTCAACATCCATCGCTCCAACGTGCTCTGGTACAACAAGGGCATCTTCGAGGAGAACGGTCTGGAGCCGCCGGCCACCATGGAAGACTTCTTCACCGTGGCCGAGGCGCTCAAGGCCGCCGGCGTCACCCCCATGGCCCAAGGCGACAACGGCGTGTGGGCGGACAACCATCTGTTCGAGAATGTGATGCTCGGCGTCATGGGGCCTGAGAAGTATGCAGGCCTGTGGACGGGCGACACCGACTGGAATGGCCCGGAAGTCAAGACGGCGCTGGAAACTTATGCCAAGATGATGGACTATGTAAACGAAGATCACGCCGCCCTCAACTGGGACCAAGCGGCGCAGATGGTGGTCGACGGAGACGCCGCCATGTACATCATGGGCGACTGGGTGGCCGGCTACTACACGTCCCTGGGGCTTGAGCCGGACCAGGACTACGGCTGGGCGCCCGTTCCCGGCACCGACGGCGTCTTCATGATGCTCTCCGATTCCTTTGGCCTGCCCAAGGGCGCGCCCCACCGGGAGAACGCCATCCGCTGGCTGGAGGTCGCCGGTTCCAAGGAGGGGCAGGACGCCTTCAACCCGTTGAAGGGATCCATTCCGGCCCGCACCGATGGCGATCGCGAGCTCTACAACGTCTACCTGCAATCGGCCATGGATGACTTCGCCAGCGACCAGATTGTGCCCAGCTACACCCACGGCGCGGCTGCGTCTGAAGGCTGGGTCACCGGCATCAGCGACGCCATGACCCTCTTCGTCGCCGATCTGGATGTGGAAGCGGCTCAGACCAACCTGGCCCAGGCCTGCGTCGACGCCGGCGTCTGCAGCGAATAGTTTTTGCAGACAAAGCGCGATAGAACGCGGATTTGACGGATAAAGCGGATTTTCACGGATTTTTTGAGAAAAGTCCGTGAAAATCCGCCTAATCAGTTCAATCCGCGTTCTATTGCCGTGATTTTCCCTTGCCACCAATGGAGGCGTGATATGAGTCACGCACGGAAAGAACGCTGGACCGCGTTCCTGATCCTCCTGCCGTCCATTATCCTGCTGGGCATCTTCGTTTATGGGTTCATCGCCTGGACCATGCGCGTCTCCCTGTCAAAATGGGATGGCATCACCCCCGACTACACCTGGGTCGGTTTCGAAAACTTCCACCGTCTCTTCAGCAAGGATATCGGGGGCGTCGCCGCCATCCGTTTTCGGATCGACCTCTGGAACACCTTCTTCTTCACTGTCCTATTTCTGCTGGCCTGCGTTGGCGTGGGCATGCTGCTGGCGATCCTGCTCGATCAGCGCATTCGCGGCGAGGGCGTCTTTCGCACCGTCTACCTCTTCCCCATGTCCCTCTCCTTCGTGGTCACGGGCGTGGTCTGGCAGTGGATTTTTTCACCGGGCACGGCCAGCCGGCCACGGGGCGTCAACGCGCTGCTGGGCATGATGGGGCTGGAGCAACTTCAATGGCGCTGGTTCACCTCCACTGAATCCATCGGTCCGTTTCACCTGGCCCTGATCCCGGTGATCGTCGCCGCGGCCTGGCAGATGACCGGTTACACCATGGCCATGTATCTGGCTGGTCTGCGCGGCATCCCTGAGGAGTTGCGTGAAGCGGCCCGGGTGGACGGAGCGACCGAGACTCAGGTTTACCGCCGCATCATCATGCCCATGCTGCGGCCCATCACCCTGAGCGCGCTGATCGTGCTCGGCCATATTTCATTGAAAATCTTCGACCTCATCTACACCATGACGGGCAAAGGGCCGGGATTCGTAACCGACGTGCCCGGCATTTTCATGTTCGAAACCACATTCCAGGGCAATCACTACGCCCAAGGTGCGGCCATCTCCATCGTCATGTTGCTGATGGTGGCGCTTGTGGTCGTCCCCTACCTGGTGACGTCCATGCGGGGGGAGGTGGAGCGATGAGTGCGCGACGCAGTTTCGATCCCATGCGGCTGGGCATCTATCTCCTGTTGATCCTGTTCGCCATGCTCTTCCTAGTCCCCGTCTATGTGATGCTGGTCAGTTCCTTCAAGCCCTTCGCTGAGGTCCAGGACCTGTCGCGCATGTGGCTACCGCCCAAAGCCCCCACCCTGGAGAGCTTCCAGGCCGCCTGGTTCGGGGTCCCTGAAAAGGGGCTGCGCGGCCTTTCCCTCAACATCTTCAACAGCCTGAAGCTGACCATCCCGGCCACCATCATCTCGTCGCTGCTGGGGTCCATGAACGGCTACATTCTCTCCAAGTGGAAGTTTCGGGGCGCGGACCTGATCTTCGCGCTCATGCTCTTCGGCATGTTCATCCCCTACCAGTCTATTTTGATCCCGCTGACGCGCGTCATCGCCACCATCGGTTTAGGCGGCACCATTTGGGGCCTGATTTTGGTGCATGTGGTCTATGGCATCCCCATCACCACCTTGATTTTCCGCAACTACTACGCCGAGGTGCCTACAGAGATGATCGAGGCCGCGCGTATCGACGGGGCCGGCATCTTCAAGGTCTACTGGAAGGTGCTTTTCCCCCTCTCCATGCCCGGCTTCGTGGTGGTGATCATCTGGCAGTTCACCAGCATCTGGAATGAATTCCTTTTCGCGGTCACCATCCTCCAGCGGCCGGAGTTGCAGCCCATCACCGTGGCCCTGCGCAACCTGGCCGGCAGCCAGATCAAGGAATGGAACCTGGTCATGGCCGGCACCCTCATCGCCGCCATGCCCACGCTCATCATCTACATCATCTTGGGGCGCTACTTCATCCGCGGCCTGCTGGCGGGGTCGGTGAAGGGGTAAAGTGGGCTGTCACCTTCCAGGAAGCTGCGAGCTTCCTGGAAGGTCTACACCATCATCGCACGCAGCAAAGCCATGGTCAACCGTTTGGTATCTAACTGAACCTGGCGCCCTGCATCCGGCGTCGGCCCCACGCAGCCGGGGCAGCCGTGGGCGCAAGGACAATTGTCCACCCGCTCAAGCGCAGCCTGGAGCAGTTGGTCGTGCATTTCGTAGAGCCAGGCGCTGAAGCCCAGCCCTGCCACAATCCTTTCGAAAATAGTTAGGCTGGGCAGATTTTCCCCAGCCGTTTCATTTTCGATAATCGCTTCGATCTCAACGCGCAACGTAAAGTTATCCTCTGAATCGTCTTCTTTTTTGTTGTTATCCCCAGTTTTATCCCCGATTTTCCCCGGCGCGCGCCCCCTTTCCACAGAAACGCCCAGGTCCGCGCGGTCGCACATGAGGTGCAGGGGGGCCAAATTGCTGAGCGCATAGGCCAGCCCATCCAGCCCGGTGCGCACGCGCACGCCCGACTCCAGACGGCGGTGGCAGTTGCGGCAGACCAGCGCCAGATTCTCCAGCCGGTTGGCCTCCCGATAAGCCTCGTTGATCCCCGGCATGTAGCCGAAAACCCGGAAGGGGATCAGGTGGTGGACGTCGTGCTGGCGACCGGGCGGTTCGGGCGCGCCGCACTGGGTGCAGCGGTAGCCGTCCCTGGCCCGGACCTTGCGCCGCTGCTCCTGCCAGTTGGGGCCGTAATCGTTGACCGAGTCGTGCCACTGGCCGGCCTGGGCCAACAGGCGCTGGACCGCGGGTCGGATGCCGAACCAGTAGCCGCTGGTTTCCAGGCGCTGGGGCGGATAATCCAGCAGGTGGACGCCCACGGTCTCGTGGGTGAAACGCTTGACCTGCCGGTAGCCGATGACCTGGGCGCTGACCAACAGATCGCCGTGGGCCACATGCACCTGTTCCGTCGCCCGCTGCTCATGGATGGCCAGAATGTCGATGGCGATCTCTGTGCGCGCTTCGGTGTAGTAATCCACTGCGGTCCGGCGCACCCGGGCCAGGTTCTCGTGCAGGTCCAGCCGTTCAACCCGGTAGCTGTCTCCACCGTGCCAGTAGACCGCGCCGTCGTGGACCAGCACCGGCGCGCTGGCGTGATCGATCTCGCCGATGACCCGCGGGCGCCCCTGCCTGTCCATCTCCTGGATGACCACGCTGTCCCGGCTGCTGCCGCGTAGGCTCACGCGCCGGGCGGGATAACCCTCGCCGCTCCAGAAAAAACGCCCGCCTGCCTGGTGCAGTTCACCCTCTTCCGCCAACAGCGCCAGCACATCGGCGGTGAAGGGGCTTCCGCCAAAGGACTCGCCTTCTCGGAAAGGCAGTTCGAAAGCGGCGCAGCGCAGGTGCTCCACCAGCAGCAACAGGTTGTCCGGGTTGATGAGCGCGTGTTCAGGCGACTGCTCGAAGATGAACTCCGGGTGCTGGATGACGTACTGGTCCAGCATGCCGGCCGACGCCACCAGGATGGCCAGACTGCGCGCCTCCGTGCGCCCGGCCCGGCCCATCTGCTGCCAGGCGCTGGCGATGCTCCCCGGATAGCCGCACAGGATCGCAGCCTGAAGCTGGCCGATATCAATGCCCAGTTCCAGCGCGTTGGTGGTCACCACCGCCCGCACCTCGCCCTTGCGCAGCCCCGCCTCGATAGCCCGCCGTTCGGTGGGGAGGTAGCCGCCGCGGTAGCCGCGGATTGAGGATTGAAGATTGAGGATTGAAAATTGGATCGAGGAAGGATCTCCGTCAATCCCTGAATCTGGGGTATCCCCACGCGATTCCGAACTTCCAATCTTCAATCCTGAATCTTCAATTTTCGCTATTTTCTCCCGCAAATAGGTCAACAAAATCTCCGTCGTCAGCCGAGAGCGTCCGAAGATGATGGTCTGGACGCCAGTCAGGACAGAGCGCGCGGCCAGGTCCTGGGTTTCCAGCACACTGCTACGACGCAGGCCCTGCTCGGCGTCGTAGAGGGGAGGGTTATAGAGGATGATCTCCTTGGCCCCCCGGGGCGCGCCGTTGTCGTCGATCGCCGTCACCGGCTGCTCGATGAGCGCGCGGGCCAGTTCGCCGGGGTTGGCGATGGTGGCGCTGGTGCAAATGAAGCGGGGATTGCCGCCGTAGAGCGTGCAGACACGTTGCAGGCGGCGCAACACGTTGGCCACGTGGCTGCCGAAGACGCCCCGATAGGTGTGCATCTCATCGATGACCACATAGCGCAGCCCGCCCAGGAAATCGGCCCAGCCGGCGTGGTAGGGCAGGATGCCGGCGTGGAGCATGTCCGAGTTGGTCAGGATCAGGCGGCTCTGCTTGCGGATGCGCGGGCGGTGGGGGGTGGGGGTGTCGCCGTCGTAGGTGGAAACGGCAAAATTAAAAATTGAAGATTGAAGATTGGAAGTCTGTCGTCCTGCATCTCCCCAATCTCCAATCTCCAATCTCCCAATCTCTTCCTCAAAGCGCCACAATTCAGCCAACTGATCCTGGGCCAGGGCCTTGGTGGGGAAGAGGTATAGGGCGCGGGCGTTTGGCTCGCTGAGCAGGCTGTGGAGGACGGGCAGGTTATAGCAGAGGGTCTTGCCCGAGGCGGTGGGGGTGACCACGGCGATGTTTTCTCCGGCCAGGGCCAGGGTCGTCGCCTGGGCCTGGTGGGTGTAGAGTTGCTCGACGCCCCGGGCGCGCAGGGCCGCAATCAGCGCGGGGTGCAGACCGTCGGGTGTGGGCGCAAAGCGGGCGGGCTGCGCGGGCTGGATCCGCCACGCGGCCACGTTGGCCATAAAGCCACTGTCACCGCGCAGCGCGGCCAAAAAATTGTTGATGGGATCGCTGAACATGAAATCGTCAGACATGGTGAGACATTGTACCAAGGGGACGTCCCGCGAATCAAGCCGCCGCAACGATTGTAGGTGCGGCTTGCAGCCGCACGATCTGGTTGACCGGGATTCGTCTGGTTGACCGGGGTTCGTCTGGTTGACCGGGGTTCGTCTGGTTGACCGGGGTTCGTGCGGCTGCAAGCCGCACCTGGTATCTTATAGATGAGGCAAGAAGAGGCCGAGCCGCACCTGAAGATGAATCGAACTTGCTTCGTAGATAGGTCCATCTTGCCTCATTTCACCAAACTGGATACGCTTAC
>JAJRVT010000026.1 GCA_024277175.1 Chloroflexota bacterium
ACGTCCTTGCGCTCGATGCGCCCGCCCGGCCCGGAGCCTGTCAGCCGGCGCCAATCGATCCCGTTCGTCTCGGCCATGCGTTTCGCCGCCGGGGAAATCTTCACCCGCCCCGGCCTGGGCGCTGGAGAGGGCGCGGCCGGCATTGGCGCGGCGTCTGTCGATGGGGCCTCCGCCGGTGGGGGCGACGCGCGTTGGGAGAGGATGGCTTCGATGGCGGCGTCATCTTCGTCAGGCCCGGCGATGACGGCCAGCAGCGCCCCCACTTCCGTCGTTTCGCCCTCCGACGTCACAATGGCGCGCAGCACGCCCGACGCCGGGGAGACGATCTCATTCTCGGCCTTCTCCGACTCCACCACCAGGAGCGGCTCGTCAACCGCCACCGGGTCCCCGGCCTGTTTGAGCCATTCCACAACCCGGCCTTCCTCCATGATCATGCCCCAGCGAGGCATATAAACCGCGGTCGCCATGGTCTACTCCTCCTCTCCCAGCACGCGCAGAACCGCGTGCACAATGTCCTCTTCGCTGGGGATGCAGGCCGCTTCCAGCACCGGGCTGTAGGGCAGCGGCGCGCTGATCGCGCCCAGCCGCTGCACGGGCGCGTCCAGATAGTCGAACCATTCATCCATGGCCGTGGCCGAGAGTTCGGCGCCAAAACCGCCCCGCCGTCGCCCTTCTTCCACCACCACCAGACGGTAGGTCTTTTGGAGTGATCTGAAGATCGTTTCCTTGTCCAGCGGAACCAGCGTGCGCGGGTCGATCACCTCGACTTCCACGCCCCGCCGGCTCAGTTCTTCGGCCGCGCGCAGGGCTTTTTGAACGGTGGCGGAGACGGCCACCAGGGTGACGTCCCGCCCTTCCCGCTTGACGTCGGCCTGGCCCAGGGGGATGAGGTACTCCTCTTCCGGCACAGGGCCGCGCTGGGTCAGCAGCCGCCGGTGTTCGAAGAAGAGGACAGGGTTGTCGTCGCGGATGGCGGATTTCAGCAGCCCTTTGGCGTCGTAGGGCGTGGAGGGGACGGCCACTTTCAGACCGGGGGGCAGGATGAAGGCGGCCTCCAGGCTTTGGGAGTGGCCGTAGCCGGCCCCGCCCCGCGCGCCGCTGGGGGTTTCGATGACCATGGGCGCGCGGAGGGCGCCGTCGCTGATGTAATGCCACTGTCCCGCCTGATTGGCCGTGATCTCCATGGCCATGTAGTTGAAGTCGCCAAACATGATCTGCACCACGGGCCTCATGCCGGTCATGGCCGCGCCCAGGGCCGCACCCACGGTCGCGGATTCGCAGATGGGTGTGTTGATGACCCGCTCCTGGCCGAATTCCCGGACCAGGCCCGACGTGGTGCCGAAGATGCCCGCCTGCACGTCCTGCCCCAGAACGAACACCCGCTCATCGCGCCGCATCTCCTCCTGAAACGCCTCGCGCACGGCCTGGATAAAGGTGATCTTTCGCTGACTCATGCGCTCATCCCTCCCTGCGCGTAGATGTGCTCATAGACCGTGGCCGGGTCGGGGTAGGGGCTTTCCTCGGCGAACTGCACGGCCGCGTCGATCTCGTCCTGAACAGCCTGTCGCAGCGCCTGCTCCTCGGCTTCGCTCCAGACGCCGTCGGCCAGCATTCTCTCCCGGCAGCGGTCGATGGGGTCCTTCTTCGCCCAGGCCGCGATTTCCTCCGCGGGCTGATAGCCGCCGGGGTCGCCGGTGTAGTGGGAGCCGCGGCGGTAGGTCTTGAACTCCAGCAGCATGGGGCCGCCGCCGTTGCGAGCCCGCTCCACCGCCCGTTCCGTGGCTTCATAGACCCGCGTGATGTCATTGCCGTCTACGATCTCGTAGGCCACGCCATAGCCGGCGGCCCTGGGCGCGATGTCTTCCGTGGCGACCACGTTGCGGTAGTGGGCCAGCTCCACATATTGGTTGTTATTGCAGGCGAAGATCAGGGGCAGGCTCCAGAGGGAGGCCATCTCCAGGGCTGGGCCGAAGTCAGCTTGTCCGGCCGTGCCTTCGCCAAAGAGATTGACCGCCACCTGCCCGCTGCCGCGCAGCTTGCTGGACAGGGCCGCGCCGACCGCCATGCCAAACTCGCTGCCCAGGCTGCTGGGCAAGGGCATGACCCCGATGTCCACTTTGAGCAAGTGCTGACCCAGGCGCCCCCGGCTGAGGGAAGTGGCTTTGCCGTAGTATTCCGTCAATATCTCGGCCGGCGTCATGCCCTTGCCGATGTATTCGGCGAAGCCCCGGTGGGTGCCGAAGAGATAGTCGTCCGTTCGCAGCGGCCCGGAGACGCCCACGCCAACCGCCTCCTGTCCCGTGCCGAAGTGGCCGGAACAGGGGATGCGGGCGGCCGTCACCAGTTGCTCCACCCGTTGCTCCAGCGTCCGCACGGTGACCATCTTGCGATACAACTCCTTCAACTTACCATTCTCTAAAGGCATTGCTCCCTCCGTTCAGGATTCGGGACCATACAGGCATCGTTCCCAATAGACCACGGATTGGGCGGATTGGGCGAATTTTCACGGATTTTTCAAAAAAATCCGGCAGTTTCCACTCAATCCGCGTTCCATCGGATCCAAGACTGTACAGTCACCAGGATTCGATCCAAATCGGGCTGGCCCACGCCATCTCGCCGTCCGATTGGATCACCCGCACGTAGTAAAAGGTGAATGGGTTTGCGCTCCAGCGGGCCGGCGGCAGGTTGATGGCCGACAGGGCTTCCCGGTCTTCCCAGACAAAGGCCATATCCAGCTCGCCGCCGTCCTGGACGTGCACATCCTGGTTGTTGCGCACGATTTCGATCTTTTCGATGGCGGCCGCGCCGTGGGCCTCCACCCGGATCCGCCGCTTCATCTCCAGGCGCGGGGCGTCGTTCAAGGTGAGGATCGACCCCATCTCATGCCCGTCCAGGGTGAAGCGCACGATGATCCGCGCGCCTGTCGTCGCGTAGGTGCGCCGCTGCCACAGGGCTTCCCAGATGGACGCTCTATTCCTCTCGCCCGCCCACGCCGCCATCAAACCGGCCTGGTATTGAAACGGCGGCCAGCCGATGCGGATATTGTCGCCGGGGTGGCCGTAATGGTCGTCTCCGCCGCCGGTGAAGCCCACCCGCCACCCCAGTTCCAGCGCGCGCTGGACGAAGCCGGCCGGCACTTCCCCCGCATCCAGGGGCGGATCCGCCACTTTTTTGGCGGGTCGGATAGGCAAGGGGTTGCCGTCGTGCACGCTGCGTTCTGAACTGCCCCAGGAGGAGTAAATTTCCACCAGCCGCTCCTTTTCCGGCTCATGGTCCCGCCAGTCGCAGTGGTTGCCGTTGCTGGCCGGGTGATGGGGGATGATGATCGCGGTCTCGTCCTGCAACGCCCGGAAGAGGTCGGTCGGGTGGGGATAGTCGGCTTCTTCGGAGCGGTAGATGGGGCGGCGATCGTGGAGGTAATAGACGTTGCGGTCGCCGTATCCTTTGCGCACCCATTTGGCCCACTCATAGGCCAGGAAAGCGACGAACCGTCCGGGCTGATTGCGCTCCTCCGCAAACTCCTGGATCAGTCGCCAATACTCGTCCGGCGTCTCGGAAACGTGATCATGCTCGGTGAGCGCGCCAAAATCCAGGCCCGCTTCATCGCGCATATAGTTATAGTAATGGGCGATGTCACCCGAACCGTCGGAAAGCTCGGCGTGGGCGTGGATCATGCCCCACAGGGGCTGCAAAGGTGGAGGCTCCTCATGGCAGTGAATGGGATTGGATGCCGCCCGCCATCCTGAACCGCGTGCTGTCACCGCGAGGCGATGTACGCCCGGCCGGGGCAAGACCACCTCGTCCAGCCACACGCAATTCGTGGCTTCGCCCTCCACGCGGTGGGCGTGGATGACTTCTCCATCCAGGCGCAGCGTCAACTCTGGCAGAGGGTCGCAGGCCACGTTGTTTTCGCTGTCTTCAGGCCGCACCAACACGCGAATCGGCTCCCCCGCGGTGGCGAAGGAGGGAGCAATGACCCGCAGATGATGGGTCTTGTTGCCTGTCACGCGCATGAGGCAGGCGCTGAGCGCCTCTCGGCCCGGGTCCTGGCGCACGCCCGGAATGGGAGGCTTGGGCGCGGGATCGGGCCGGAAGAGAAGGAAAAATTTGTTGGGCAGCGCATAGGGCGGGGCCACCGCGCCCTTTTCCCCTCCCAGATGAACGATGATGGTGGCGCCTGCGGGGATGCCCGCGGCCGGCGCGCGGAAGTAGAAACTCCCCACATCCCCGTCTGCGGCTTCCAGGCCCAGCAATTGTTCGCCGATCTGGACAGCGACGTAGCCCTCGGCATGGGGAGCATCCCCCTGCAAATGGGGCCACTGCAATTTGTTGAAACGCCCGCCCTGGAACTGCACCCCCAGCAATTCACCCAGTTTCACCGGTTCATCCACCTGGAAGGGAAGTCGCCAGCGACTGCGCTCTCCCGCCCGGGCCACGGGCGGCTGCGCGATGCTCAGGGGAATGTGCGCAGGCACGCGGATGGGACGTTCGAAATCGATCATGCGTCTTCCTCCCGGGCTTCTTGTAGCAAGTAGGCCACGATGGGGTCGTCCACGCCCGCTGCCAGATCGGGCCGAAAGAGCATGACGCCATCCGCGCCTTCACGGGCGACGCGCAGGCAGCGCTGGAAAGTTTTGAGGGTGGGTGGGGCGGGGTGCCAGGTGGTGGAGCGGGCGTAGACCCCGGCGATGATGGGAAAGCGGTCGTCCACGATGGTCTGGTTGGCCCACAGCCATTCTTCCATGCCCAGGTTTATATCAAGATTGGCCCACCACAACATGACGCCATCCATGAATTCCACATATTCGTTCAGCAAAGTGGGCGTGACGCCGTAAATGGTGGGGCAAAAGGCGATGTCCTGCCGGTTCTGGCGCAAGGCTTGCATCATCTCCCGCATGTAGTCGGGCGTGAGGGTCTCGAAATTCCCCTTGCGGTCGAAATCATCGAGGCTGACGCAGGTCAGGTTGGGATGTCGGGTCGCCACCTGGCCGATGGCGTCAAACCAGGCCCAAAAATCTATGCCGAAGGGATAGGAGCCGCCCTGATACTCTGATCCAAAGGGGGTGCCATGGCGCTTCGCCTGCCAGGGAGAGAGCAGGGTGATCCAGACTTGCAGGCCGGCCTCGGCCGCGGCGGGCAGGAAGCGCTGACAATCCTCCCAATCGAATTCGTCGCTGAAAATGAAGTAATTGAAAACGGAAACGCGCAGGGATCGCAGCATAGCGATCTGCCGTGGGATATTCAGCCGGCCGTCATCTCCCTTGATGAGGCGCCCCCATGCACCGTAAACGCCTCGTAGCAGCGCCTGCCGTTGCGCCCCGCCGAAATGATTATCCGTCATATCGTTCTCCCCGATTTTATAGTTTGATTGCCCCGGAGGTCATGCCTTCGATGAACGGCCGGGTGAAGATGATGAAGAGGAGGAGCAGTGGCAGGCTGGCCAGCACATAGCCGGCCATCATGATGCCCCACTGGGCCCCGCCCGATGAGGCCAACTGGTAGAGGGCCAGGGTCAGGGTGCGCAGGTCAGGGTTGTCCAACGTGACCAGCGGCCAAACGAAATCATTCCAGATGATCAACAGGTCCAGCAGGGCCAGGGTGGCGATGATGGGCCGGGAGAGGGGCAAGACCATGCTCCAGTAAATTCGGAAATTGCTGGCCCCATCCATGCGCGCGGCCTCCATGATTTCTTTGGGCAAACTGCGGAAGAAGGTGCGCATGACGAAGATGTTGAACACCTGTCTCTGGGCGACGTAGGGCAAGATCAGCGCCCAGTAGGTGTTGATCAGGTTGAGCTCCACGATGATCAAATAGCGGGGCACCAGGGTGAGGATGGTTGGCACCATGAGCAGGGCGGTCAAACTCCAGAAAAGAACGTCTCTGCCGGGGAAGTCAAACAGGGCGAAGATATACGCCGCCAGCGAGGAAATGAAAATGCTGAGCGAAATAGACGTCACCGCGACCAGGAGCGTATTGAGCGCCGGTCTCAAGATAAGCTTCGCAGCAAAACCGTAGTTTGTCTGCAGATGGAAGGGACGAGTGAGACCCAGCGGGTTCACCGCGAACTGGGCTGAATTTTTGGTTGAGATGTTGAGCATCAGGACGATGGGCGCAAAAGTGATGACGGTGGCGACTATCAGAAAGAGATAGAACATCCAGTCGGAGCGCAGTTGTTTTCGCGTGGGCAACAGGGTCATTTCAGGAATCCTGGAGTTTATTGGTTGAAGCCTTCGTTATCAGTGCGCTTTATCCGTTCCAATATCAAGCTCAATATCAGAATGGCAATAAACAGGATCACGCCAACGGCGCTGGCTTTGCCAAAATCTTTGGATCCCTCGCTCGCCCGCGCCCCAAAGGCCTGGTGGTAGAGGTAGAGGCCGGGCACCAAACTAGCGTTGACGGGACCGCCGTCAGTCAACACAAGAACGCCAAAGAACCCCTGAATCTGGTAGATCACAGTCAAGATAATGGTCAATTTTATCTGTCCCCAGAGCAGGGGCAGATCGATGGAGAAGAATCGTCGCAAACGCGAGGCGCCATCGACAATCGAGGCGTCGATCACCTCAGAAGGGATGCCCATCAACCCGGCCAGATAGACCAACATCCATATGCCGCCAACCCAGGGAACCTTCGTAAACATCAAGGACGGCTTCACCAGGACCGGATCGGCCAGCCAGGTTTGGGTGGGCAGTCCGATGCTTTTCAACACGATATTGGCCGCGCCGCCAACGGGGTGGTAGATGTATTGCCAGATGAGGAGCAGCACCAACGCCGGAATGATGGCCGGCACGATTAACATAAACCGCCAGAAAGCCTGATGGCTGCGGTTGCGCAAATTGTAGACCGCCTCGGCTGCGATGATGGGGCCCAACAATGGAATGGTTAGTTCAAAGGCCAGGAAAACAGCTAAATTTTTCAAGGATATGTGAAAAACAGGATCTGACAGAACAAACTTATACTGGTTGAGGCCAACGAAACGATTGATGCTGTAGCCATCGTAGACGAAAAAGGAACGATAGAGGGCCAGGAACGCAGGCCAGTAGACAAAAATCAACAACAGGGTGAAAGAGGGAGCCAGAAAGAGATAAAGATTGCGGGCGCGCCAAACTCGCGCCCGCAATGATCGCTCGCCGCCCCGACTCTTGAGGCGTTGTTGCGCAGATGTTTCAACCGTCACGCGTCTCTCCCGCTTCGAAAGTGAATGGGTGTGTCCAAAATGAAATTCACAGGGTCTGCATTCCGGGAATGGGTCGCAACAACTTCGGTCACCCAAAGTTCCTGTCCCATTCCCGGAATGTGATCGTCGCACCCTACTGCGGCGGATTGCAGACGTCCGAACCCATCAACTCGATCGCCGCGTCCACCCAGGGCTTGCTCTTCTCAGCAAGGGCCTGGTTGATCCAGGTAGTGCTGTACTGGTCCATGGCCGCCGTCCACTCATCGACGGTGGTGATCTGGCCCACGGCCAGGGGTTCGACAACATTCGTCATCCAAGTGCTGCGATCCGGCCCGTACCAGGCCCAGCCGCCCATCTGATCCGCAAAGCCGCCCTTGCTCTGGCCTTCGAGCATGGTGAGGACCCGCTCGTCAGAGACGACGCTGGCGGCGAACTTATTGGACGGCGGCGCATAGAGCAAGTCGGCGAACAACTGTTGCTGCTCCGGCGCGGCGGCGAACATCATGAAGTCGACAGCCAGGTCTTCGATATCATCCTGGTTGGCGCGCACATCCTTGGACGGGATCGCCCAGGGGTAGCCCCAGCCGCCATCTTCGACGACGTCGGCGGCATTGGCCGCGATCTCAGCCGACCACCACTGATTTTCGGTGATCGGCGGCGTCAGGAAGACCCCCATGTCGAAGTCCACCAGCCCTTGGGCTTTCGCCTCATCATAGTCGCTGATGGTGTCAGTGAACGCATACATGATGGCGGATTGCCCGGTGAAGAACATTTCCTGCACCTGAGCGCCAGTTAGCGCGTTCCACCCCGGGGGGAATTGCTCTGTGAAGTCGACAAACCAGTTGGCGACGGACGTATTCACCGGGTCCTCCCAGGGGAAGTCGCCGTTGCAATAGGCGGCGATGCGATATTCCCAGGGCGGGGCGCCTTGGGCATGGACGTCATACTGCTGTTCGACTTCCTGTTCCCTGGCGTCGGCCACGGCGTTGTGGACGCGCCACCAGAAGTGGCTGACGGCAAAGGCGGAGCCATCCAGCGTAAAGGGCGCGTCATAGCCCCGATCCTTCAGCGTGACGATCAGATCATAGAATTCATCCCAGGTGGCGGGTGGCTCCAGCCCTTCCTGCGCGAAAATATCCTTATTGTAGAGGAAACCGGCTGCGGCCAGTTGAGGCGGCCAGAAGTAGACGCCGTCGAGCCCCCACGTCTTGTGACGCGCGATAGGCGCTTCCGGGAACTCGTCACCCCAGAGATTGCCTGTGTAGGGATTTTCCGCTTCGAAATAGGGGTTGAGCTCCACATATGGCGTGGCGCCATCGGCCTCTTGCGCAGGCGTCACCCGCGTAAACATCACCATGATGTCGGGCATGGTGCTGGCGGCGATATGGGTGTCAATCCAGGGGTAGAGGTCTGTAAAACGCGAATTGGGCAGATAGTTGAGATCGATCTCGACATCCGGGTGAGATTGGAGATAACGTTCGACGATGGTGTTCACAATCACTTCGTAGTTGCCTGGACTGCCGTCCGATTTGGGGGCGTCGGCCGGCGCGGCAATGGTCAATTTGCCTGAAATATCGGCATTCGGCCCAGTTGCATCAGCCGCAGGCTCATCGTTCGCAGCCGGCGGCACAGGGGCGGCGCTGCATGCGGCCATGACGCTCCCCAAAATGATCAGGGCAAGAACAAACCAAACGATTTTTTTCATTTTTCGCCTCCCGAACGAAGTCATAAAAGAATTGAGGAATCTGAACGCAGATGAAGATGCACAGAAAATCGCTCCAGAAAGGTCGGGGGGCTGACGAAACGCCCGACGCTTTCCACCAGACGAAGCAAAATCAGCGCCTCTCTCGCCAGGTCATGATCTGACGGGGTGCATGCAACGACGTCCACATTCATACATCCCACAGCTTAATTGGGTAAACGTCAGGTCACCTCCACTTCTCAAGCGGTCGCCCCACACGATGCGCGCACGATCAGCGAACACGGCAGCTTGACATGTTTGGCTGTTGTGCGTTGAGCGACGATTCGCTCCAGCACCAGCTCCACCGCGCGCCGCCCCGTTTCCGGCAGGGGCAAACAGACCGTGGTCAACGCCGGGTGCAGGTAGGGACCGAAATGTTGGTTATCAAAGCCGACCACGGCCACATCCTGGGGAATGCGCAACCCCGCCTGATAGATCGCCTGCATGGCTACAGCAGCGACAATATCATCGCTGGCGATAATAGCCGTTGGTCGTGGCGATAGTTCGAGCAATTCGAACGTCGATTGTCGCCAATGTTCGGGGGTTGCTGTATAGTCTCCGGATCTCACATAGCGGTCATTATAGGGCAATCCATGCCGTTCGAGGGCGCTACGATACCCCGCAAGGCGATTGGCCCCGCTCTGCCTGGAGAGAGGCCCGCGCAGGTGGGCGATGCGCTGGTGTCCTAATCGAATCAGATGTTCCGTGGCCTGGTCAACGCCGCCGGCATCATCCCAGTTGATGTGGTCGAACCCATCGTGGAGCTGCGCCCGATTGACGAAAACCGCCGGTATCTCCAGACGCTGCAACTCGTCCAGGTGTGCATCGTCCGTGTATTGTGAGACGGAGAGAAAGATGAGACCGTCCACCTGCTTCGCCGCCAACACCTTGATCGCCTGCTTTTCGTCCTCCATGGCGTGCGCCTTGAACATCAGCAGGTTATAGCCGGCCTCACGTGCAATAGGCTCGATAAAACTTAAAAGCTGGAGGAATAGTGGGGTTTCAATCTCTGCGATCACCACGCCAATGGTGGAGGTGCGACGGGACGCCAGGCCACGCGCCATGGAATTGGGGCGGTAATCCAGTTCATCCATGACAGCCAGGATACGCTCCAACGTCTGCTTGGTCATTTCGTCAGGGCGGTTATTGAGCACGTTGGAAACAGTGGTGATGGACACCCCTGCCGCCTGAGCAATGTCTTTGATGGTTACGCGCTTGGTCGCCTGCCGTTGCGAACGGGCCATGAGGTTCTGCCATTCGTTCTGAAAGTGATCGGTGACAGCCTTGTCCTGCATGATCAGCCTATCAGGCTAACTGTATCGCTTTAGTAAAGCGCTACAGTAGATATATCAGAATTCGCTAAACGTGTCAAATCAGGAAATTTTATAAGGGGGGGGTATCCTCTCAAAAAATCGGGGAAGAAGCGGAGTTTTTATGAATATACATGGTGACTGTTCAATATTTTGGAGAGGCGACTATTCCCGATAGACCACGGATTAGGTGGATTGGACGAATTCTCGCGGACAATTTTGAAAAAATCCGGCTGTCTCCACCCCATTAGCCCAATCCGCGGTCTATCGGGACCATGCCTGAATAGATACTGAAAAAATTCGGTTTCTTTACGCGATAGCGAGACCTATCCCATCGCCAATTCCTCATCAAAACAGACCGCAACTTTGCCACATCTGCCGCCCGCCATCAACAGGTAGGCCTCATCGGCTTTTTCCAGCGGGAAGCGGTGGGTGACCAGACCCGCCGGGTGAACGCCCCAGCGCACCAGCCGTTCGACCAGGTCTTCCATGCGCCAGATGCGGGTGACCCAGGAGCCATAGATGGTCTTCTGATCGTGGATGATGTCTGGGCTGGGGCTGAACGCGACCTCGCCCCCTCCAGATTTTCAGCAGATTTTTACGGAATTTTTCAAAAAAATCCCGTGAAAATCTGGCTTCATCTGTTAAAATCCGCGTTCCAATAATAGTCGCTGAACAGACGCGATATGATCAATTTGACACGATCGAGTAGCCGGACGCCTCCAGCGCGCGCCTCGCCGCCTCCAGCCTGTCGAACTTCACCAGGATGTAATCGGTGTCGTAGGTGGAGATGGCGAAGAGGCTGACGCCGGCATCGGCCAGGCAGGCCGCAAGCCCGGCCAGCACGCCCGTCAGCGAAAAGTCCAGGGGTCCCAGCACCTTGAAACAAGACCAGCCGTCCACAGACTTTTCAGCGGACACGGGAATCTCAGCGCGACAGACGATGGAAAGCTCCTCATCCGTCCGGCTAACGGTGAAAAAATCGCTCTCCCACACCTGGCCGGGGATCTCACTCCCGGCAGGCAGGCGGTGAACGGCGAACTGCCCGTCGAGAACTTGCAGCGTCAATGGCATGTGTGCGCCCTCTGAAAGCTGCCGGAGAGTTCGCCCCCCCCCCGGCAGTCGCGTAGGTCACGCATCCTTGCGTGACGCCTCCGGCAATCCGTCAAGTCGGGCAGGGATGCCCGACCTACAAACGACAAGGCGGCGGGGCGATCCACCAGTTCGATCACCCCGCCACCTTGTCACCGTAGCCCCCCGGCCTCCAACCTTGGGGGGGACGTCACCCTGTCATCTTGTCATCCCCTCACGCATACAGCGGCCCATAGTTCGCGCACGCCCGGAAGTCCGCACCCATGGGCTCGTTGGCCCCGAACGCGGTCCAGGCGCTGGGGCGGAAGATCTGGTCTTCAGAGACGTTGTGCATATAAACGGGGATGCGCAACATCGCGGCCAGGCTCATGAGGTCGGCCCCGATGTGTCCGTAGGAGATCGCACCGTGGTTGGCGCCCCAGTTGTTCATCACCGTGTAGACGTCCCGGAAGGGGCCGCTGCCCGTGGTGCGGGGCACGAACCAGGTGGTGGGCCAGGTGGGATTGGTGCGCTGATCCAGCACGTCATGGACCTCGTCGGGCAGTTCGATAGTCCAGCCCTCCGCGATCTGTAAGGCTGGGCCTAAGCCCTTGATCAGATTGATTCGGCACATGGTCACCGGCATATCGCCCCGGGTCTTGAAGCGAGTGGACCAGCCGCCGCCCCGGAAATACTCGGTCATGCCCGCGTGCCAGGTGGTGGCGTCCAGACAGGCCTGGGCCTCCTCCGGTGTAATCTCCCAGAAGGGCTTCATGGCCGGTTCGCCGTCGATGGACTGCTGGCCCGTGCCGTCCAGCGTGGCCGGGCCGGAGTTGATCAGATGCAGGAAGCCACCCGCGGCCGTCCCACTCACCTGGTAGCCCGTCACCCGCTTGACCGCCTCCGGGCTCCAGTAGGTGCGCACGTCGGCGAAGATCTGGGCCGTGTTGGTCAGCAAATGGTTGAAAAGCATGGAGACGCCGTTGAGCGCGTCGTTCTCCGTGGCCACAATGTAGGGCTGGCGAATGCCGTTCCAGTCGAAGGAGGTGTTGAGGATGGCCTCCATGAAGTCGCCGTTGGGCATGAAATCCGTCCACTGACGCTGGCCCTGGAAACCAGCGGCGATGGCGTTGCGGCCCAGAGCTTCCTCACCGTAGCCCATCTCGGCCAGCTTGGGGTTGCCCACCATCAGGTCCCGGGCGATCAGGGCCATCTTGACCGAAATCTCCCAGTCCTGGTCCAGTTGCTCCCGGGTGCGCTTGTGATCCGGCGAATTATAATCCTCGCCTTCGGGACAGTTTTCCTTGACCCAGGCTAAGGCGCGCTCGAACTCGTCGTGGTCGTAGATGCCTTCCTCGATGCGACGGATGAACTCGGTCATGTCGATGGTCTCCACCCGCATACCCAGATAGTCCTGGAAGAAGTCCTGGTCGACGATAGAGCCGCCGATGCCCATGGAGACGCCGCCCATGGCCAGGTAGGACTTGCCGCGCATGTTGGCCACGGCCAGCCCCGCGCGCGCAAACTGGAGCAACTTGGCCTGCACATCCTCCGGAATGGTGCGATCGTCCGATTCCTGGACGTCCCGCCCGTAGATGTTGAAGACGGGCAGCCCCTTCTGGTTGTGCGCGGCCGAGACCGCTGCCAGATAGACCGCGCCCGGTCGCTAGGTGCCGTTGAAGCCCCAGACGGCCTTGGGAATGTGGGGATCCATGTCCATGGTCTCGGAGCCATAGCACCAGCAGGGCGTCACGGTGATGGAGACGCCCACGCCTTCCCGGCGGAACTTCTCCGCGGCCATGGCCGCTTCGGCCACGCCGCCGATGGTGGAGTCGGCGATGACGCACTCCACGGGCAGGCCGTTGTAGTGGCGCAAATTTTCGCTCAGAAATTCAGCCGTGGCCTGGGCCATGGCCATGGTCTGATCCTCCAGCGACTCGCGCACGCCGCCCAGACGCCCGTCGATGGTGGGCCGGATGCCGATCTTGGGCATATCACCGATGAGTTGATTGACTGGCGGGTTCATTTTGAAATCGCTCATGGTGCATTCTCCTTGGTGAAGTGGGCAAGTTGCAAGTGACAGGTTGCAAGTGGCAACTCCGTCACTGGTCACTTATCGTTGGTCATTCGTCGTTGGTCGTTAGTTATTGCTCTCCACCCCAAACTCACGCGCCAGCGCAGCTTTCATCGCCTCCACCGGCGCGGGCTGTCCCGTCCACATCTCGAACGCGATCGCACCCTGGTAGACGAGCATGCCCAGGCCATCCAGCGTGCGCGCGCCCCGGGCCGCGGCGCGATGCAGAAAGGGCGTCCGCGGCGGGTTGGGGATCACGTCGCAGACCAGGTGCTGGGCGTGGATCGTATCATAGTCGATGTCAGGGATGTCATCCACGTTGGGGTAGAGGGCGATAGAGGTGGCGTTGATCACGAAGTCGGTCCGGTCGGGGATGGCGTAGGTCTCGTCCCAGGACGCGTACTCGGCTGTAACCGGTGTCTGTGCGTTGAGATGGCGAGCAAGCTCCTCGCCCCGCTCCCGAGTGCGGTTGACGATGACGATGTAGCTGACGCCGGCCAGCGCCAGTTCCACAGCGATGGCGCGCGCCGCACCGCCCGCTCCCAGGATCACCGCCCGCCGGCCCGCCGGATTCATGTTAGCGTCCTCACGCAGGGAGCGCAGGAAGCCCTTGCCGTCGGTGTTGGCGCCAATGTAGCGACCGTCCTGACGCCACACGGTGTTGACCGCGCCGATCAACCGGGCGTCGGGCGCAATCTCATCCAGATACCGGAGGACCTCCACCTTGTAGGGGATAGTCAGATTGGCGCCCTGCATGTTGAAGACGCGCATAGCCTGGATGGCGTCGGCCAGTTTGCCGGGTGCGATGTCGATGGTCAGGTAACGCCAGCGCAGCCCCAAGGCGTCGAATCCGGCCTCCTGCATAACGCAGGTGGGGTTTTCCGCCACAGGGTGGCCGAAAACGCCCACCAATTCGTACTGATAGTTAGGTGCGTCAGACATCTCTCCTCCAGCCTGTTGATCAGCCACCCAGAATTTCTTCGATGTGTTCAGCCATCTCCATGGCTCCGCCCGCGTCCAGAACGCCGATCTCCAGATCAGCCGTGAAGACGTCGCCGCCGGCCAGGACCTTGACGTTGCCCTTGGCTTTCTCTGCCGCGTACCCTTCCGGATCGGCTGTGGCGGGCAGGATCATGCCCAGCGCATCCTGGTCAGGCGTGCGACAGATCCAACGCACGCCGTGGTCGAGTTGGGCAGGCCGGTGGGTGACAAAGTCCGCCACGCCATCTGGGTGGCGCTGCATAGTGTAAGCCCAACCGTCGTCATCGGCCTTATACTGCATGTAGAAGACCACTTCCGGATCGAAGGCCAGCTCCGGGTTCAGCACCTCATGCTGCTCCGGGTTGGCCTGCAATTCATCCAAGAAGGCCAGATATTCGGGCGTGGGCTTCACATGGGTGGGGATGGCGGTGCGCACGCGCACGTGTTCCGCGTCCGACGGCGCGCTGTAGATCAGACGGCTGTTGTCCACCGGGCGGAAGTTGACGTGGGCCATGTACATGTATTCCATGGGCGTGCGTCGCAGGTTGGTCACCTGCATGTGGACGGAAAAGCGGGACGCGCCGGCGTAGAGCTTCACATACGGCTCGGCCAGGTAGTTGGCAGTGAAAGCCACCGTGTGCTGATAGCCGCCCCCCATGCCCATATAGACGCCGTCCTCATCCTCACCCACATGCAGATAGGCTTTGGGGTAGGGTGCATTGGGCAGTTCGCCGTGGAGAGGGTGGGTGTCGCCGGCGCTGGGGTCCGGCACGCCCATGGACATGAAACCGCAATGAAGCAAAAAAGCGCCATAGGTCTCCAGATAGTTGCGGGTGGCTCGGGGCTGGTCAAACATGGATTTCATGGTCAGGTTGCGTCCGCCGAACTGGGCCGACCAGATCTGCTGGCCCTGGAACGGCAACAGGATCAACTCGCCGGCCCCATTGGCGATCCGCAGCCCGCAGACGCCGCTCTCGTAGCGAAAAGCCGACGCCTTCATGGGACCATGCTCCGCCAGCACGCGCTCCTTCTCGCCAAACATGTCAGGTTGAAGATGGATAGTTGTTTCGCTCATGATGCAGTCCTTTTGGGCAAAGTTGCAAGTGGCAGGTTGCAAGTGGCAAGTGGCAAGTGGCCGTTATATCCATTCGTCACAGGTCACTCATCACACATTACGCATTACGTCTTTACGTTTTACACCTTCATATTTTACGTTTCACGTAACTATTCAGGCTAGGTCACAAAACAGGTAGAGGGATAAAGGGCTGACCGATCAAAGCATTATAGAGAGCAGTAATGACATTACCCCCTTGTTTGCGGACGGTGGAGATGTAACTGCGAATGGCACA
>JAJRVT010000374.1 GCA_024277175.1 Chloroflexota bacterium
GGGTGCGTTTGCTACGGCCCATCTGGGCTACTTATGTCTCGAGTAAGCGTATCCAGTTTGGTGAAATGAGGCAAGATGGACCTATCTACGAAGCAAGTTCGATTCATCTTCAGGTGCGGCTCGGCCTCTTCTTGCCTCATCTATAAGATACCAGGTGCAGCTTGCCGCCGAGCGCGGTAGCCGCACGATCTACGTTTCTTCTGAGCAATGCCGCCACAGTTGGTTCAGCCTCTCTTCCAACCGGGTCGCCAGCAGATCGGGTGTGTCGGTGGTGACGTCATCCTCGTTTTCGAAGACTACATAGGGCACGCGCAGGGAGCGCACGCGCACGAACGCCGGGTCGCCGGCCGTGAATTCCTCCCAGTCCGTCTCGCCGTAGAGCCGCTTCAGCTTGGCGTCTGGCAGCCCATGCTCCAGGATGCTGTCCGGCTTATCGGGGTTGAATCGGCGGCGGTTCTTGCGCAGGGACTCCTCGAAGGGGACGTCCACGTAGAGGACGCCGGCGCGCACCAGCAGTTCGTCCGAGAGATGGGGATAGGCCGCGCGGTAGCCGCCGTGCTCCGTCCCGCGCGCGAATTCGACGATGGTGGTGTGGTCGTCGTAGTAATCGGGATGGTCGCGTAGCAGCTTGTGATACTCCAGATCAATGCGCTCGATGAGCAGATGCCAGAGGTATTCATATTTGAAGTAGCCCTCGGCGTCCGTGTGCAGGCGCGGCTTGCCCAGTTTCTCCGCCAGAATGTGATCCTCCTCGAACCAAGTCCACAGCATGGGGAAGTCATCGATAAAGCCTAGCTTGCCCATGTGAAAGCGGGCGCGACGCTCCGCATCCGGCAGCCTGAGCAGATAGTCGATGATCTCGCTCTTGCCCGAGGCCGGCCGCCCGTTGAGAATGATGATGTCAAATGTATCGTTCACAAAACGCTCCAATCTCCCAATTTCTTCCATCTCCCGAAACATCCAATCTTCAATCCTCAATCTTCAATTTCCCTCTCCCTCACTTAATCCCCGAATGCATAAAACTCTGAATGAACTGGCGCTGGAAGATGAGGAAGACGATGAACAGGGGCGCAATCACCATCAGGGTGGCGGCCGAGAGCAGGGACCACTGCGCGCCGATTTCGCCCAGTTGGGTGAAACGCACCAGACCCGCGGTCAGGGGGCGGCTCTTGTCGCTGTTGGTGATGATCAGCGGCCACAGGAACTCGTTCCAGTGGAAGGCCACCGACGACAGCCCGAACGCGATCAGGGTGGGGACGGAGGGCGGCAGATAGACGTTGCGCAGCAGTTGCCACCAGTTGCAGCCGTCGATCACGCCTGCGTCCACCAGATCGTGGGGCACGGCTAGAAAAGCCTGGCGCATGAGAAAGGTTCCGAAGGCCGAGCCGAAGTAGAGGATGGCGATAGCCAGCCGGGTGTCGAAGAGGCCAAACTGGCGAATAGTGGAAAAGTTGGGCGAGAGCAGGGCCGCGGTCGGAATCATCAACTGGAGCAGGATGAAGAAGAAAAAGTAGCGTTTGCCCGGAAACTCGAAATGGGCGAACGCGAACGCGGCCAGGGTGATGGTGATCAGTTGCACGCCCAGGATCATGGTCACGATCACGATTGTATTTACATAATAAAGATCGAATGGAGCCAGCGACCAGGCTCGGGTGTAGTTCTCGATCGTGAGCGGAAAGGCGAACCAGACGTCGCCCCGGCCCAGGGGATTGTTTGCCGGGCGCAGGGAGGCCACCGTGGCCCAGAGCAGGGGAACGGCCCAGAGCAGAGCCACCAGCATGGTTACGCCTGTGACCAGCCAGCGCCCCAGCCGTGATCGCCAGTCTTTACCGTGGCTGTTAGCGAGCATAGGCGTCCTCCTCTCCCCTCTCGGAAAGCAGGAAATTAGTGACGGTGAAAATGAGCAGGAAGGCCACCAGGAAGACGGTCAGGGTGGAGGCCCGGCCCACGTTCAAGTTCTCGAAGCGCTCCTGCCACAGATAGTAGAGCAGGACTGTAGACGCCCGGCTCGGCCCGCCCTGGGTGAGGACGAAGATGTGGTCCACTGTCTGAAAAGCGCCGATGAAGGCGATGGTGGAAATAAACAAAGTCGTCCGCCGCAGGAGGGGAAAGGCGATGCGCCAGAGCATTTGCCACTGGCTAGCCCCGTCCAGGGCCGCGGCCTCGAAGACGTCCGTGGGCAGCCCCTGGAGGCCGGCCAGGTAGAAGATCATGTAATAGCCGGCGTTCTTCCAGATGATGACGATCATGATCGAAATCAGGGCCAGTTTGGGGTTGCCGGTCCAGTTCTGCGGTCCGCTGTAGCCCAGGAAGCGCAGGGCGGTGTTGAAGAGGCCATAGTCAGGCGTGAAGAAAAACATCCAGATGGTGGCCGCGCTCACCAGGGGCAGCACCGTGGGATAGAACAGCCCCAGCCGCGCCAAGCCGATGCCTCGCATGGCCCGGTTCACCATCAGCGCAAAGAGGAAGCCCAACACTACGCTGATGGGCACGGTGACCAACACATAGATAAAGGTGTTGAGCAACACGCGCTGGAACCGGGGATCGGCCAATAATTCAGTGTAGTTTTGCAAACCCACGAAGGTCGTCTCCCGGAAGCGGGCGATGTTCAATCGCTGCATGAAAAAGCTCTGGTAAATCGCCAGAATTGTGGGCCACGCGGTGA
>JAJRVT010000375.1 GCA_024277175.1 Chloroflexota bacterium
GATCGACTTTGGCAAGTCGGCCGAAGTGCCCACCCGCCAGCTCATCCGCGAATTGCTTAGCCTGGTGTCCGAGGAGTTCGAAGAATTGGGAACGACCCAATACGTGACCACCATCGAGTCCATGCTCATGCACGGCACCAGCGCCGATCGTCAGCTGCGCGTCTACGACGAAACCAACGGCGATCTCAAGGCGGTGGTGGATCACTTGATCGTTGAAACCAAGGAAGGGCTGTAGGTGCAACTTATAGCCGCACACCCTTGTCTTCCCTGACATAAACTTGTGTCCTCGAAATCGTGCGGCTATAAGCCGCACTACAGTGTCCCTGAGATCGTGCGGCTACAAGCCGCACCTACGGCTCGTCAAGGGGGTGACTTGAATGAACCATGATCTGTTCAGGATAACCGACGCCCAGTCGCGTTCCATCAGCCCCGAGAATTTCAGCGGTGAAAAGGGCAAAGGCGGCATGGCCCTGACCGGGACCGGGGCTGAGCACGCCCGGGAACTGGGTCAGGGTTGGAAGATTTCGCCTTCGATAGTCATCCAACCGGGTGAAACTTTTGAACTGGCCGATATCCAGGGACCCGGCAAGATCGAGCAAATGTGGATGACGCCCACCGGCGTCTGGCGCTGGAGCATCCTGCGCATCTACTGGGATGATCAGCCCCACCCCTCGGTCGAGTGCCCCGTAGGCGACTTCTTCGCCTGCGGCTGGGGGGAATTCGCCCCCGTCTCCTCCCTGGCCGTGTGCGTAAATCCGGGCAGCGCCTTCAACTGCTATTGGCCCATGCCCTTCAAGCGCCGCTGTCGCATCACCCTGGAGAATATCGCCAGCGAGCCGATGACGCTCTACTATCAGATCAACTATGCGCTCAGCGACGTTCCCGATGACGCCGGCTATTTTCACGCCCAGTTCCGGCGCGTGAACCCGCTACCCTACAAAGAGGTGTACACCATCCTGGACGGCGTGGAGGGCAAGGGACAGTATGTGGGCACCTACATGGCCTGGGGCGTCAACAACAATGGCTGGTGGGGAGAGGGCGAAATCAAGTTCTACATGGACGGCGACCGGGACTTCCCCACCATCTGCGGCACGGGCACGGAGGATTATTTCTGCGGTTCTTACAACTTCGAAAACCAGCAAACCCACCAGTACCAGGCGTACACCACGCCCTACGCCGGCCTGCCCCAGATCATCCGCCCGGACGGCCTCTACCGTTCGCAGATGCGGTTTGGCATGTATCGCTGGCACCTCACCGATCCCATCCGTTTTCATCAGGATCTGCGGGTGACCATCCAGGCCCTGGGCTGGCGCACCGACCGCCCCTATCTCCCCTTACAGGACGACATCGCGTCCGTGGCCTACTGGTACCAGACCCTTCCCGCCAAGGAATTCCCCTCTTTACCGGATAAAGACTATCTGGAGATCATCTAATCCAACGAAAGGCGTTTATCATGGCATTCCCTGAAAATTTTGCCTGGGGCGCGGCCACGGCCAGCTACCAGATCGAAGGCGGGGCCTATGAGAACGGCAAAGGGCGCTCCGTCTGGGATGCGTTCTGCCGCTGGCCGGGCAAGGTCTACGCCGGCGACACGGGCGACGTGGCCTGCGATCATTACCATCGTTATCGCGAGGATGTACAACTAATGGCCGAGATCGGTTTGCAGGCCTATCGCTTCTCCATCTCCTGGCCCCGGGTGATCCCGGAGGGCGTGGGCCTGGTCAACGAGGCCGGCCTGGACTTCTACGATCGCCTGGTGGACGCGCTGCTGGAAAACCACATCACGCCCTGGGTGACCCTCTTCCACTGGGACTACCCGGAGTCCCTCTATCACCAGGGCGGGTGGATGAACCGGGATAGCGTCTGCTGGTTCGCCGACTACGCGGCCGTGGTGGTGGAGCGTCTCTCTGACCGGGTGACCCACTGGATCACCCAGAACGAACCCCAGGTCTTCATCGGCCTGGGTCACGCGTTGGGCATCCACGCGCCCGGTCTGCGCCTGCCCGACGCCGATGTGCTTCTCATCACCCATCACGTGCTGATGGCCCACGGCATGGCGGTCACGGCCATCCGCGACAACGCCAAGTCTGAACCGCTGGTGGGCGCGGCCCCGGTGGGCATCATCAAGATGCCGGTCGATGAGAGCGACGAAAACGTCGAAGCCGCGCGCTTGGCTACGTTCTCCATGGAAGACAAGCTCTGGAACAACGTCTGGTACGCGGACCCCATGATCCTGGGCCATTACCCTGAAGAGGGTGTCAAGATGTTCGGCGCCGACATGCCCGAGCTCCATGACGGCGACATGGAGATCATCCACCAGCCCCTGGACTTCTACGCCACCAACATCTACCATGGCGACACGGTGCGCGCGGGACAGGATGGTGGCTGGGAACCGGTCGCACCGCAGACCGGACCGCCCCTGACCATGATGAACTGGCGAGTGGAGCCGGAGGCGCTCTATTGGGGACCGCGCTTCCTCTACGAACGCTACCAACTGCCTATTGTCGTCACCGAAAACGGCCTGGCCAACACCGACTGGATCCATCTGGACGGCAAGGTCCACGATCCCCAGCGCATCGACTTCACCACCCGCTACCTGCGCGCCTACAAGCGGGCCATCGACGAGGGTGTGGAGGCCATGGGCTACTTCCACTGGTCGTTGATGGACAACTTCGAATGGGCGGAGGGGTACAGCCGCCGTTTCGGCCTGACCTACGTGGACTACCAGACCCAGGAGCGGGTGCTCAAGGATTCGGCCTACTGGTACAGCGAAGTGATCGAGTCCAACGGCGCAAGCCTGGACGCGTGACAGCCGCCAAACGCGGCAACCGTTCGTAGTATGCGCTTTAGCGCAGGTCTCGCCAACGACTGCGCTAAAGCGCATACTACGAACCAATCCACATTCTAACACTCCCCCTGCAAAAGGAGACTCGCCATGAAAGAGGTAACCACCCTGGGCGTCATCATTGGCAACCGGGGCTTCTTCCCCGACCATCTGTGTGAAAGCGGCCGCGAGACGATCCTGAAGGTGCTGGCTGAGGAAGGCGTCGAGGTGGTGGCCCTGTCGCCCCAGGAAACCCACTTCGGCAGCATCGAAAGCGTGGACGACGCGCGTAAGTGCGCGGCCCTATTTCGGGAACACCGCGACGAGATCGACGGCGTGCTGGTGACGCTGCCCAACTTCGGCGACGAACGGGCCGTGGCCAATGCCCTGCGCTGGGCCGAGTTGGACGCGCCCGTGCTGGTCCACGCATTTCCTGACGAACCCACCATGATGAACATCGCCAACCGCCGCGACTCCTTCTGCGGCAAGATGTCCGTCTGCAACAATCTGCACCAGTACGGGATCAAATTCTCGCTCACGACCCTGCATACCGTGGACCCGGAGAGCGAAAGCTTCCGGGCCGACCTGCGCCGTTTCGTCAGCGTCTGCCGCGTCGTGGGCGGGCTGAAGCACGCGCGCATCGGGGCCATCGGCGCGCGGCCGGCGGCCTTCAACACCGTACGCTACAGCGAGAAACTGCTGGAGCGCACCGGCGTCAGCGTGGAAACCCTGGACCTCTCCGAACTCATCGGGCGCGCCGAGGCCCTGGCGGATGACGACCCGCAGGTGCAGGCCAAGCTGGCGGCCATCACCGGCTACGTCTCCACCGACAACGTGCCCGCCGAATCCCTGCTCAAAATGGCCAGGATCGGCGCGGTCATCGACGCCTGGATGGAGGAGAACCGGTTGGTCGCCAGCGCGATCCAGTGCTGGACGGCCCTGGAAGAATACTACGGCGTGGTCCCTTGCACCCTCATGAGCATGATGAGCAACAGCCTCATGCCCTCTGCCTGCGAGACGGATGTGGCCGGTGCGGTCGCCATGTACGCCCTGGCCCTGGCTTCGGAGCAGCCCAGCGCCATCGTGGACTGGAACAACAACTACGGAGACGATCCGGACAAGGGCGTCATCTTCCACTGCTCCAACCTGCCCAAGGACATCTTCGTGGATGAGAGCGATCTGATTGCGCCGGATGACATCCCCGTCATGGACTATCAGGAGATCCTGGCCGGTTCCATTGGCAAGGAAGGGACCTACGGCACTATCGTCGGACGGGTGAAGGCCAAACCGTTCACCTATTGCCGGGTTTCGACCGACGACGCCAACGGGCGCATCATGGCCTACGTGGGCGAAGGCGAGCTGACCGACGACCCGCTCCAGACTTTCGGCGGCTATGGCGTGGTGCGCATCCCCAATTTCCAGGGCCTGCTCCACTTCATCTGCGAGCACGGCTACGAGCATCACGTGGCCATGAATCTGTCGCAGACGGCCGACGCGGTGGCGGAAGCCCTGGGCAAGTACCTGGGCTGGGATGTGCATGTCCATCGTGGGTGATCGGTCAGAGTAGGATTAATGGAACGCGGATTTTCGCAGACTCAAACAGATTTTCACGGATTTTTTCTGAAAAATCCGTGAAAATCCGGCTCCATCCGGTGAAATCCGCGTTCTACCCAATCTCCACACCAGGAAATCATCGCAATGAATCATACGCCAATCCCCGTCACCGTCCTGGCCGGTTTTCTCGGCTCCGGGAAGACCACGCTGCTCAACCGCATTCTGCACGCGGACCATGGCCTGCGGCTGGCGGTGCTGGTCAACGACTTCGGCGCGGTCAACATCGACGCCGAGTTGTTGGGCGGCGCGGCCGGCGAGCAGGACGACGGCGTCATCAGTTTGCCCAACGGCTGCATCTGCTGCACCCTCTTCCCCAACCTGATCGGCGTGCTCAAGCGCTTCGAGGCCCTGGACGAACCGCCGGAGCGTATCGTGCTGGAGGCCAGCGGCGTCTCCGATCCGGGGCAACTGGAGGACCTGTTGCTGGGCGGTGATCTGCCCCAGCATGTACGCGTGGACGAGATCATCACCCTGGCCGACGCGACCGCCGTGCGCGACCTGGCCGGGATCATGCCCGCCATCAGCGCCCAGATCGCGGCCGCGGATCTGGTCATCCTCAACAAGATCGATCTGGCCCCGGATGAAGAGGTCGCGGACCTGATCGACTGGCTGCGGGAGATCGCGCCCGACGCGCGCGTGCTGCCTGCAACCTACGCCGACATTCCCCTGGCCCTGCTGCTGGATCACCCGCCGCGGGCGCGCGGGGACGCTGATCTCACCTTCACCCTTATGGATGAACCTTCCCATGAGCCTCACGGCGATCACGAGGGCGAACACCATCACCTGGCCCACGACTATGACTCATGGCTCTTCACTGCCGACCAGCCGGTGGATCGGGAAATTCTGCTGGACGCGCTGGAGACGCTGCCGCCGGCCGTCTACCGGGCTAAGGGCTTCGTCCGCCTGGCCGGCGCGCCGGGGGACCGGGTTCTGGTGCAGGTGGTGGGGCCGCGCGTGCAGTTGGGCGATGAACCGTTATCTGAGGAGATGAAAGAAGGCGATGCCGAGGAGCCGATGGCCAAACTCGTCTTCATCGGCCAGGCCGGCGCGGTCACCGCGGCGGCGATACAGGCGCATCTGGACCGGTATATGGCGGGCGTTTTCCGGCGATCGGAATAGATCTACACCCCCACGTGATGCAAAAAGTTGTCGGGCGTGAGTGCGCCATGACGCCATCAGTTACTCCAGCGAGTCGACGTAATCGGCTCGATTAGCCAAATTAGCGTGAATTTAGCTAACGAATTAGCTGAATTCACGCTAATTTGGCTGATTCGGACACATCCGGCCCAAAGAAGCAGTCGCTTGATGCTGGGGATTTCACTCACATCTACCGGGCGGTTTGGAACTGCCCGGCAGATCAGGCCGCGGCTTTGCGCGCCGCCAGCCAGCGTTCAAAGGAGCGGCTGGACTCACGGCTGGGCGTTCCCGATAGCAGCGCAACGACTGGAATCAATTCGTCCAGTTGTTCCCAGAAAATCACATCGCGCCCATTCGTATCCTCGAAAACCAGCCAGTCATTGCGCTCGGCGTCTGTCGCATGCAACAGGCGCGGGTACCAGGCTAACGGGGCTAGCACAACCCGACCATCTTCGATGGATACAGCCAATTTATCGTCTACGAAATCTACATTCACAATTCATCATCTATCAGAGATCGCCTCGCCAGTGTCAGGTGCGGCACGCCGGATTCAACTCTTTGGAACAGCCTTATCCGAACCAAGCTACGCTGATCGAAAACAATCTCAAAAGGTAAAGATCTCCATGATAAACATGACGATATTTTTCAGGAAGTTTTTGATGCGATCGGAGATCGATTGCTGCGAGTGAAGTGCTGCTGCAACAATTTTATCGTAAATATCGATATCATCTTTCCCCTCCCAGATGATATCCGCTCTGCGTACATCCTTTGTTGCTACATGTGTATAGTTTGTTGGCTGCACCCAGTAGCATTTCTCACATATACTTGAAGATTTTTCCTGCCAGTTGGGGCAATGTTCACAAGACCATGACTTGGCTCGATTACAAGAGCCGCAGAGTAGCATATACCCTGATGGGTCATCTTCCGAGTAATCGACATCTCCAGCGATCTCGTAAGGTATCCGATGATCAATCTGTAATTCACGAATCGAAAAATGGCCATTACAAATTGCGCATTTGCCACTGCATTGCTCATATAGTGTTTCTTTGAAACGTTTTGAAAATGCACTCCTTCCACCGAAACGTCCCTCTCGAATCTCAGACAGATCGCCAAAACGATAGGCTGCAATTGTACGTCCATCAGCCGATTTTACTCTGTAAGTTACGATCGGGACACCCTGATCTCTGACATCCTTCACAGCGCGCGGCGGATGCTTGTATCCATATATTTGCTCTAAATCCTCGGTTGTGATGAACCCATGCTCAAGAATATGTTCCACCACAATTTTGGAACGTTTGCCCTTAACCAGTTGCAATTTTTTGAGCAACTGCGGCGGCAAATTGTCACTGTTCATGTGAAAGCTAATTCGAGTTGCGTATATGACGACTTCCAACTGGTAAATCTTGCAATTCCCGTGGAGGAAGAGTCCAAATGCTCAATCAATGCTGGGGATAGATAAAGCGATTCATATGTAATGTCCTGTTTTCCAAGCAACGTGGACTGTGTAGACCGTCCTGCTTCAATTTCTATCCGAACTAAGTTCAGGTCTTCAGGTAGGACCTCACCATATGTTTTTGCCCCTTTGCGACCATCATAACTCAAAATGAACATTGCATTTTGTGCATTAAGTTCCACGATAAAATCGATGAGCGTCGATATACGAATCCCACTAAAATAACGAGAATCTCTTCCCCCAGATGTTCCTTGATATGGTGGGTCCATATAAATGACGTCGGATACAGGATTCAGATCATCGAGCGTAGATGTGAAATCGAGACTGGTAACGGTTGTTTTGCCTTTCAACAGTCGTGATACTGCATATATTTCATCCCTCATGCTACTAGGACGTCTGCCTTTACGCCGATTATCCGGTCCTTGATTAAATTCACCATTAGAATTATACCGTACTGAGGCTTTGACACACCGCGCAAGTAAATATAAAAGCAAATCAGGACGCCCTGTGGCGTTAAATTCAGAGCGAACTTCATTATAAAATGCTTTTTCTCTCCCCAATTGTTTTTCCCAAAGCTGCTCGTAACTAGATGCAATGACAGCAGGCTCATTAATGATTAGGTAGAGCAGGTCCATCAGCGGTTTGTTCAGATCATTGAGATGAAAGCGGCGCGCTTTATTCATATAAGCAGCTCGAATCGAAATAGCCGCAGAGCCTGCAAAAGGTTCGATTAAAGCGTCAATGCCACTAGGTATTACCGAAAGGATTTGTTTCGCAATGTTTCTCTTACTCCCTTGATAGGGTATGGGTTGGGGCATCCGCATCATTGTGAGTTCTCCAAATATCATCAACAGGGGCAGAACATGCATTCTAGATATATACACTATTCCCTTCGCGAATGCAAATCGGGGGGATGTTAAGGGTGTGTTTCAGTTTGGGGCTGACGCACTTTGTCCAGCAGACGCCGGTTTTAATTTAACCAGTAAAACGATGGCGCATAGAATCTCGCCCCTAACCTGAAACGCACCCGGATGTTAATAGGCGTAAAGAAGTCATCCAACAATTTCCCTTTTTGTCGTTGATGAGCGCACTATATGATGAGCGCACTATATCATGAGATAAAGCACACTGCAATCGCTCTGATTTCACTTACTCACATTGACTATTGACAACGGGGCTATATCGTGGGATAAATGACGTTGCAGCGCATTCTACGCATACTCACACAATAGGAGGCGAAAATATGAACAGATCCATCTTTCTGATCCTGGCCGCGGCCGCCGCCATGGTCGTGGTCGCCGCGTGCACGGTGCAGCCATTGCCGACGCCGGCTTCGGAACCGCCCCCGCTAACCGAGTGGCAGGTCTTCGATCTCACCCAGCCGCTGACGCTGGACATGCCCATCTGGCCCGGCGATCCCGAGTTCGAGATCGAGCCGTGGGCCACCTATGAAGTGGATGAATATTTCATCAACCGCATCTCCATCGGCGAGCACAGCGGCACCCACTGGGGCACGCCCAACACCTTCATTGAAGGCGCGCGCAGCGCGGAGATGATCCCGGCAGAGGAGCTGGTCATCCCGGCGGTGGTCATCGACGTCCGCGAGACCGCGGGCGATGACGTGGACTATCGCCTCTCCGTGGATGATGTGAAGGCCTGGGAGGCCGAGAACGGGACCATCCCCGCCGGCAGTATCGCCATCCTCTACACCGGCTGGCAAGACAAGTGGGACGATCCCCAGGCTTTCCTGGGGCTGGATGACGAGGATGTGCTGCACTGGCCCGGTTTCAGCGCCGAGGCCGTGGAGTTCATGGTCAACGAGCGGGGGATCGTGGCCCTGGGCACGGACACCCACGGCGTTGATCCGGGCAACGACGAGGAGTTCGGGGCCAGCTTCGCCATGTACGACGCCGATGGGACCATCATCGAATGCCTGGCCGGCCTGGACCAGATCCCGCCCGTGGGCGCGACCATCGTGGCCGGCGGCTTGCCCATCCAAGGCGGATCCGGCAGCCCGGCCCGGGTGTTGGCGTTCATGCCGCCTGCGGAATAGAGGAGGGCGTAACGTAAGCTCTCCAACAGTCGGATGGGGTGATTGCAGGCGACAATCGGGTGACGCTTTTCAGGATGCGTCCGTTGCGCGCGCAGCGGACGCATCGTTTTCAATCACCCGCCGGACTACGGTCCGGGGCCTACTTACAAAGGAAATCCAACCATGCCCATCAAACGCGTAACCGCTCTTCTGCTCTTCGCCGTCGTCTTCCTGGCCGGCTGCACGGCCTCCCTGCCGGTATCTGACGCCACACTCACCCAAAGCCCGAAGGCCGCGCTCACCCAGGGATATGACATCCGCCCCATCGACGACATCATCGACGCCGAGTTACTGGTCACCAATTTCGCGGCCGATGGCACGGCCACCCTGCCCATCAACACAGCCGTACCCGTGGCCTGCACCGTGGTTTATGGCGAGACGCCCGATTTTGGCTCCCTGAGCCTGGACCAGGACATGGCCGGCGGGACCCACTCGGATCACAGCCCGCAACTCCAGGACCTGACTCCGGACACCGAGTACTATTTCCGGGTCCAGGGCGTAGATGATAATGGGACGCTTTATCTGTCTGAGGTTATGACCTTCACCACGCCTTCTGAGGCCGACCTGGCTGTGACCGCGGCCGAAGAGGGTGCGACCGATAACCTGGCCTCGCCGCTCATGGGGGCGGAGATCGTGGGCGCGAGCAGCGCGTTCGGCGGCGCGGGCGTGGATGATGCGTGGGGTGCAGGCAGCGCCTTCGACGGCAAGGCCAACACGGCCTGGTCCAGCGCGGGCGACGGAGACGCAGCCTGGGTGGAGGTGGCCCTGGCCAAACCCGCCAATATCAATCGTATCGAGATTCAGAGCCGTTCCATGAGCGATGGCACGGCCATCACCCGCCGTTTCACCGTGACCACGGACAGCGGCGAGACCTTCGGCCCCTTCGAACTGCCCGATGCCAGCCAGATGTACGGCTTCGATCTGGACGTGACCGCACAGACCCTGCGTTTCGACCTGGTGGAAACCACGGGCGGGAATACAGGCTTGGTGGATGTGGTCGTCTATGGGGAATTCGTCAGCGGGGAGTAAACGACAATAGAACGCGGATTTGCCGGATTGGGCGGATCTTCACGGATTTTCAAAAGAAAATCCGGCTGTTTCCGCCCAATTCGACAAATCCGCATTCTATTCTACCCTCCGACGCCCAGCTCATCAGCCACGCCCTGCATGGACGTCAGCACCCGCTGTACGTGTTCGTCGAAGGGTTCGCCCAGGGCTTCGATGTAGACCAGGTTCTCTTTCCGGTCGATGGCTGCGGTGAAGCGCTTGTCCTTCCATTTTTTCTTCACAGACTTGAGCTTGACGTTGCCCAGGTCCCGGTCGGGGCGCACATAGGCGCAGGCCAGGATCAGGCCGGTCAGTTCGTCGCAGGCCAGCAATGCCTTGTCCAGCCGGGATTCGGCCGGGATGCCCAGGAAGACGGCGTGGGCCTCCACCGCGTGGATCAGCTCCGGCGGATAGTCCAGCTCCCGGAAAAGGCGCAACTCGGTGCGGGGATGGCCGTTCTCTGTGTCGTCCATGTCTGGGAAGCGCTCATAGTCCAGATCATGGAGCAGACCGGTGATCCCCCATAGCTCTTCGTCTTCATCGTAGTAGTGGGCGTAGCCGCGCATGGCCGCCTCGACCGCCAGCATGTGACGGCGAAGACTCTCCGACTCAACCCATTCGTCCAATAAGGCCAGTGCTTCGGCGCGGGTTGGCAATGGCATGATGAAAACATCCTTTCGCGTTTGAGAGTAAATCGCAGATTGTGCGGGTCACACGGATAAGTTTGGCCGGTCAGGTTGGTCGTTGATTGCGTTTAGTGTAATCAATATAGACAGTGCGCGCAACCTGTCCTCGTCGTTTGACCATTCTTCCCCGCTCAGGTAGGCTTGCGGCATGAATGAAGTCGCCTTGCTCGATCTGAAACGCCTGCGCGCGGTCCTGGCCCATGAAGCCATCGGCCATGTCATCGACTATCACGCCACTCTTCAGAGCGCCATGACCCCCGCCCGCGCACTGGCCGAGAACCCGGCGATCCCCTCGGGTGCGGTAGTGGTGGCAGAGGAACAGCGCCAGGGTCGGGGTCGTTTAGGACGCACATGGCAAGCCCCCTTCGCCCGTGCCTTGCTCTGCGCCACTACCCTCAAAGCGCCGCACCTGCCCGCTCAACCGGCCCGGCTGGCCATGATCGCGGGGCTGGCGGTTGTGGACGCATTGGAGATCGCGGCCCCCGAACTGGTCGGTCGGGTGTGGCTCAAGTGGCCTAACGACGTTTTGATCATCGAGCGTAAACCAGCCAAAGAATCGCCGGGCAAGGTGGCCGGCGTGTTGATCGAATCCTCCTTTCAGGGCGGGGTCATGCGTTACGGCTTGCTGGGGATCGGAGTCAACGTCAACCAGCGCGTCGCTGAACTGCCCGCCACGCACCCAGGAGCGCCGCCGGCCGTCAGCCTCTTCACCGCGCTGGGTCGGGAAGTGGACCGCACCGACTTACTGATCGAGCTTTGCCTGGCGTTGGGGCGTTACGCAGTTAGAGCGGTTACGGAACCGGCCATTGGGGCCATCGAAGAACGCTGGCGTGACCGCCTGCACACCCTGGGCCGCCCGGTAACGGTCACCCGCCCTCTTGGGCGAACGGTGGAGCGGGTCCAGGGCGTGGCCGTGGACGCGACGCCGGCGGGCGAGTTGATCGTGGAAGACGCGGCCGGCGCGCGCCATCGGTTCGCGGCCGGCGACGTAACTTTGCGCGTCTGATGGGGGACAGTGGGCGTCTTCATTGTTGATAGAGAATCGTTCATTGTATAATGGGCGCACTCGGTGGCCATTTAGCGAGAATTCAGTTCTATCCGCGAAAATTCGCGTTTCAACCGCGGTCGCTGAATCGTTGCCGCATTCGTAAGCGTCCAGACCAGGCTGGGAAATGAAATTACACCGGTTCTGCGATAATTCACAACACCACAATACGCTACGCCGTCGGGCGCGCGCATTCCGCACCCGAGCATGGGTGAAGGGAGGGCTGCTGGTTCTGTTAGCGCTGATCCTCATCGGGCTGACGCTCACCATCGCGCTCGGCGCACGCGATGGCGCGTCCATCGCCGCAAACCCCAGTATGGCCCATGGCCTCTCTGCCCAGGAATCGCCCCTGTCGCCCCTAAGCATCGCCTTCAACAATGACGCCGCCACTGCAAAGCGGGCGCAACCTGCCGCCGGGGATCCAGGCGCGGGCGGGCCAAGCAACCTCCTGCGCGTGATGATCGTCATCGCGGGCGTGCTTCTGGTGACCGGCATTGTCTTTTGGCGGCAACGATGAATGTCCAACGTCCCCTCGCCCTGACAATCTTCATCATCGCACTGCTGCTCACCGGCGTCACCCTGGCCTTGGCATTGACAGTGGAGCCGACCCAGGCGCGCCCCGGGTTGGCGGAGGATGGGCCGCTGCCCCCTGCGGACACGCCCTACGTCATCGGGTTCGACGATGCCGCGGCCGTGGCCGCTGACTGGTCGCCCCTGTCCGGCGTCTGGTCCCTCTCCGATGTGAGCTATGTGCAAAGCGACGCCGCAGCGGTGAACGCAGCCAGTCTGTACCGTCGGGGCGTGGATGACGACTACAGGGTGGAAGCGGAGATTCAGCGGGTGGCGGGTGAGAGCGGTGGGCTGTTGGTCAATGCGATCGCTCCCTCTTCCCTGGGGTTCGCCCATGTGATTCGTTATCGCGCCGCCGAAGGCGTGGTGGAATGGGGATGGTTTACAGGCGACGGGCGATACACTTTCATCGACAGCGTCAGCCAGGGGATTCCCGGTGACGACAATCCCCACACACTGGCGGCTAACGTTACAGGCGGCCAGCTCACTATCTTTTTCGATGGCGTGGAAATCGGCTCGTCTCCCTTGGCCGTTCCCGTCAATCGGGCGTATGTAGGCGTCTACACCACCATGGCCAGCTACGCCTTTCGCACCATGACGGTGAAGGTCACAGCCCGAAACGAGCCGACGCCTACGGAAACTGCGACCAGTGAGTCTATCACAGGGACCCTTACCCTAACCCCCACATCGAACCCGACAGAGACGGTGGAGGCCACGGCGACGCCCACAGAAGCGCCAACATTCACCCCCACGGCCACTGACACGCCCACCGTCACCCCGACGCCCACGGCCACCGCCACCCGGGACGAACGAGGCCTTTCGCCGCGCACCGATCCGTACATCATCGGCTTCCGGGCGCCCACCACCGAGACGCCAACTGCAACGCCACCGCCCCCGGACGATCCCTCTCACTGGAAGCCTCAGCGCAGCCCGGACTGGAAGTGGATTCCTGAGGGCTATGAAATGGTTTCGACCACATTTCCGGACGCTTCCAGTTTCTACGAACTACGCATCTTCGGCGATTATGAGTACGAAGTCACCTTCCGTTACATAGAAGGATCCAGCGGCGGCGGGTTGATCTTCAACGCACCTGAGAAGAACCTCATCGGCGGCTTTATCATCGCCTTCCGCAATAGCAGCGGTGGCGATGGCAAGACCACTGTGGAGTGGGGGTATTTCGAGGAGATCCCAGACGATCAGTCGAATCTCAAGTTCAACCGCCTTGGCCAGCAGACTGGAAAGCCCTCTGTCGCAGATGGCGAGCCGCGCAAGCTCAAAGTTCGCGTCACAGGGCAAACGTACACCTTCTGGCTCAATGGCGTCCAGATCACGCAGCCCCAACAGTTTTCCGGCGTAGTCCGTGCAGTGGACTCCTATGTGGGCGTCTACAGCGACCGAACCCGCGTCCGGTTTGAGAAGGCCGAAATCAAGGTGAGCGCATATACGGGGGTGGATCCTACGCCCGTCAACTCGCCCACGCCCACCTTCACGCCCACACCCACCCTGACGCCCACCAACACGCCCACGCCCGATCCGAACGCGGTGCAGCCCGGTGAATCCCGGGTGATCGGCTTCCCTGACGCCGGCTCTCTGAATCGGTGGCGGTCCATCCAGGGAGAATGGGCGTTCGACCAGGGATTCGGGCAGGTCTATGTTCAGAATCGCAGCGACAGCCAGGCGAATTACGCCTTCTACGCCAACCGCATGGGCGGCGACTATGAATATGAAGCGTCGGTAAGCTACCTGGACGGCAATATGGGGGGAGCTATCCTCTTCAACGCCAACAACACCGCCCTCAACAACGCCTACCTGTTCGGGTACAACCCGGCGTCGATCAATGGCAACGGAGCGACGATCTATTGGGGACGGTTCGACAGCAGCGGCGACTTTCACTTTATCAGCGATCACATCGCACAGCCGCCTGGCGCAGACGGTCAGCCCCACACGCTCAAGGTCTCTGTGGCCTCAGAAAACTACTCCCTTTGGATCGACGGGCAGGTGGTGGCCCAGGATCAACGCTTTGAGGATGCAAGCCCGCGCGTGCAGCAGCCTTACGTAGGTCTTTACGCCACCCAATCCAGGGTGCGATTCACTGACGCGCGCGTTACTGTCAGGCCTTTGACCTGGCCCACGCCGACCCCCGCGCCCACGCCTACACCCACGTGGACGCCCACACCCACATGGACGCCGGTGCAGTCAGCAACGCCCACCGAGACCGACACGCCCACACCCACGTGGACGCCGGGCACGCCCACGCCCACTATCACGCCGGTGGCCACGTCACCTTTGCCAACACCCGTCCCGACGGTCATCATCATCTCCCAGGCGCCGCCGCCTACCCTGACGCCGCCGCCCGTCATCTCGACGCCGGGACCACAGGCCCCGTCTCCTCTGAACGACACAGAGACGGCCATCGCATCTACCGCCACAGCCATGGCCGGCGTCAACGCTACGACCACGGCCGCCGCACTGTTCGCCACCCAGACCGCGGCCGCCATGCCTACGTCGCCGCTGGGCGCACCCTCGCCCACGTGGACTGCGGCCGGGCCGGCGCCTTCCGCGACATGGACGAAGGTCGCGCTCGCCAATGCAGCAGGCACGCCCCTCCCCCAGACCAGCGCGACGCCTCTGCCGGTGGTGACGGCCACGTTTACGCCCACCCAGCGACCCATCGGCGGGGCCGCGTCTCCGCCCCCGACCGACTCGCCCCCGCCAGGCGCGTTCGCATTCCTGGCGCAGATCATTGGCTCCGCCACCTTCGCCACCGCGTTGATGTGGCTGGGCATTGGCTCTGCCGTCTTCTTCACGCTCATTGGTCTGTTCATTGGCATGGCCTTCCGCCGCCAGGGACGCACGCGCTATGATCTGTACGAAGTGACGGAGGGAGAAGAGGGCAGAGGGGTGGACGACATTCTCGCCGGTCTGGAAGCGAGTATCGATGTATCCGCCGGCCAGGGGAAGCCGCCTGCAACCGGTCCCGCCGGCGCGGATGATCGCGACAATTGGCCCGCCTCCCTGCCGTGACTTCCAACACCGACGCCATGAGCGCTACCCATTCCCAACGACGTTATCGTTTCAGCCCCAACGACCGCCGCCTGCTGTTGTTGGCGCTGACCCTGGCCGCGTTTGCCTGGCGAGTTCACAACCTGGGTGGCCAGAGCCTGTGGCGGGACGAAGTGGATGCGGTCTACTTTGCGCTCCGGGACCTGCCCCAGACCCTCTCCATGTTTATCCAGGCGGGCCAGAACGGCGTGCTTTATTTTTTGGGGCTGCGCCCCTGGATGCGGGTGGTGGGCAGCAGCGAGTTTGCGCTGCGCTATCCCTCAGCCATCTTCAGCACGCTGGCGATTCCGCTGACGTGGCAGGTTGCGCGTCTGTTGATCCCCGGCTGTGCGGCCGACGCGCCTGAAGAGCGTGAAGCCGATACAGATGAAGTGGGGACGCAGAGGGCCGCGGGAGGGGGCGCAGAGGGCCATGGAGAATTTTTGAAGGCTTGTGCAGGGCCTTCCCCGGAAATATCGAAAAGACGCGATGAAAGCAGCGAAAACGAGATTCCGGCAACTCTGCCCGCGGGCCTCTCCCTGGTCCGGGTAGCGCCGCCGCTGTTGGCAGCGCTTTTCATGGCCGTCAATCCCTACCAGCTCTGGTACGCTCAGGAAGGCAAGATGTACTCGCTGGTCACCATGCTGGCCTTGCTGGCCTCCTGGTTCTGGCTGCGGGGGATCAGCGATATGGACGGCAGGCGCAACTGGCGTCCGTGGCTGGGCTATCTGGTCACGGTCAGCATTGCCATGTACGCTCACCTGTTGATGATCATGCTGCTGCCGGTCCATCTGCTTTGGTTCCTGGTGGCCTGGCCCCAGAGTAAGCGTCATTGGCGGGGCTATGGCCTGGCCCTGGCCGGGCTGACGCTGCCCTATCTGCCCATGGTGATCTGGCAGTGGGACCTGTTGATGGCGGGGGAAAAGCGCACCGGGTTTAACTTCACGCCCCTACAGGCCATGCTTGAGAAGATCTTCCTCAGCCAGGCCCGGGGCTTTATGCCGCCAACGGATGTGATTTGGCTGACGCCTATCTTTTTCCTGGGGCTGGCCGGGCTTTTCATGTGCTTCTCCGAGATCGGCGTGCCCTGGCCCAATTCGCAGCCCCGCCTGGGACCCGTTCGGCGCTATCTGCTGGTGCTCGTCTGGCTGCTGGCGCCGATCGCCACCATCTACGCGCTGAGTCTGCGCCAGCCCATCTTCACAGCCCGCTATGTGATCTGGATCGCACCGGCCATGGCTATGCTTATGGCGTTGGGCGTACAACTAGTGTGGCGCAACGCCGGCAAGTTGGGCAAGATCCTGGCTGCGCTGCTGGTGGCTTATGTACTGTTCTTCTGGTTTTACGCTGGCTGGCAGCAGAAAACCCAGCCTATCAAATATGATCTGCGCAGCGCAGTCACCTATATCGCCCAACGCCGTTCGCCCGACGACCTGCTGATTCTACAGATTCCTCACATGGAGTATGCCTACCGCTACTATTCCGGCGGCCAGGGAACCCATCCCTTCGCTGGCAGTGATGAGCGGTTGGGCTGGTGGGCCGGCGGCCTGTGGACCAACAACGGCCACCCGGATGAGCAAGCCCGGACCGAGGTGGACGCACAAATGCGCGCCATCACCGCGGGAGCAGACGACGTCTGGATTATGCGCAGCGAGGTGGAGATGTGGGATTCGCGCCATCTGATGGACGAGTGGCTGGATGAGCACGCTGCCCTGGTGGAACAGGCCGACTATCATGGAACCCAGGTTCGGCACTATCGGATGGTGGAAGAGTAAAACCGCTCACTCGATCCTGATCTCAGCGGAGTCGTCTGCATTTTCTGCGATGAGGCGGGAGATGCGCTTCGGCGTATACTGTTCGAGCGCGTCCTTCTCCCCCAGCAGGTCGAGCCGGATCTGCACCGTCAGTTTTCCCAATGCCTGGGATAGCTCCTCCGAATCGCCAAAGAACGTGCCATCCTTCGCACTCACCCGGACTACATCCAGGAACTCGCTGTACTCATCGAGCACAGGCGGCGACGCGAAGATGGCCAGCCTGTGGGTGACGAACTGGAGCCGGGTGAGGTCCCGGTTGGTGATGCTCTCGGCCACCGACATCTCTTCGATCAGACCGAGTAACTGTTCATAGGCCAGCGCTTTCAGTTCGATAAACTTCAGATTCTGCTCTTTCTTGATCTCGACCGCGGTCTGCTGGTTGAGCAATAGAGCCGTGATCAACACCGTGGCCACCGTGCCCAGGACAATGAGGACGATCTCCTGGGAAAAGGGGAAACTGTCGGCAACGTGATACGCGTAGCGCAGGTAGGCGTAGCCGGCGATGAACGTGAACAAGGTCAGGATGAACAGGATGATCTGGGTGCTGGTCAATTTGCGCAAGGAAAATTCCTCTCTGTCCGGTGCGACTGGTTGAGTTTACAACCCCAATTCAATGTTTCACACATTGCAAGCGTGTTACGCACGTCCACCAGAGCGCCTACGCATGAAGCCTACCAGCCAACAACGCCGCAATCCCTATTAACCCAACCACAAACAACCCGATCCCCCAGAGCCACGGTCGCGGCGCAAAGCGCAGTTCCACCGTGGACGCGCCCGCGGGCACGCTGACCGCGCGCAGGCCGCTGTTGACCTGCTGCACCTCCGCCTCCTGGCCGTTGACCGTGGCCCGCCAGCCTGGATACCAGACCTCGCTGAGCACAAGCAAGGTCGGCCTGGCGCTCTCCACCTGGAGGGTCATCTCATTGGAGCCATAGTGCGCGACCGTCACCGGCGCTGCGTCGGGATCGGGCGCCAGGTTCTCCGGGTCGTCGCCGGGCGCGGCCAGCCAGGCCCGGGGCAGGAAGTGCAGGTTGCGGTAGACGGCCAGCTCACCAGGCGCGTCGAAAGCCAGCTCGAACTTGCCCTCGGGCAGGGGCGTGCCGTCCCGCACCAGCACGTACTTCACGTTCAGTTGGTCGTAGCGCTCGCTCTGCCGGCCGCCGGTGGACTCCCACAGGGTCCGCCACTGGGTGAGCATGAGCGGGTTGGCCACGCCGCCCACGTCCTGGAGGCCGTGGAGCGCGGCCCCGTCCGGCTGCCAGAGGTCCTCGATGTCTGTGCGCGTGTCGATGCGGAAGAGGTCGGGGTCGGCCTTGAGGAAGGCCACCAATTCCGGGTGCTGGAAACCCGTGGTCGGGTCCATGGGACTGATGTCCGTGTACGCGCCTGTGGCCGCCAGGTCCGCGAAGAGGAGCGCGACCATCAACCCGGCGAAGACCCGGGGGCTGAACCACCCCGCGCGGCGCATAGCGATCAGCGCCCAGGTCCCCAACCAGAAGCCCGCGGCCAGGGTAATGGCCAGGGACGCCACCGACGCGCGCAGGAACGCGGTCGGGTTGTCCTGGGTGAGGAGCAGGGCCAGGTACATGAGGGGTGTGAAGATGCCGGCCAGCAGGATCGCGCCCCACTTGAGCACGCCGTTGAAGCGTGCGTAGGCGCGTTCGTCATCCGCCAGGGAGTTGGCCACCTGCGCCGGCCAGCGGGCCGTCAGGTCGAAGCCCACGCCCGCGAGCACGGAGACGCCTAACGTCCACAGCACCAGCGCCCGGGCCGGGGCGCGAAACTGGTCCATGCCCGGCACCACCAGGGTCAGCCAGCCGTGGAGGATGGCGTAGACGCCCAGCGCGGTCACGAAGCCGAAGCCGGCCAGGATGGCCCACGGCCACAGCCGCCGTCGCGTCGCCGACCCGGCCAGCATCAGTCCGCCCAGGGCCAGCAGCAGCGTGGCCACGCCTGCGTAGGGCGTCTCCACCCGGTCCCACAGACTCCAGTGGAGGGCCGGGCCGCGGCCAAAGAAGCCGGGCGTGATCAGTCCGATGGCCTGGGTGGGGGCCAGGGAATAGGCCACCGTGTCCTGGTAGGCGAACTCGCTGCGCTCGGTGAACTGGGTCAGCTCGGCCGCGGGCAGGAGGATGGGGGCGGTGAGGAGGAGGGTGAGGAGGACGATGAAGAAGAGAAATAAAATTGAGGATTGAAGATTGAAGATTGGTCGCCGCGAAGGCATAGTCGTCGCAGCCCGACCTTCTGAACGCGCCTGAATTTCCGAACCTCTAATCTTCAATCTTAACTCTTCAATTTCCCCTTCCGAGCTTCCCTGATCCCCCGAACCTCCAATCTTCAATCCTGAATCTTCAATTTTCATCACCCCCCACGCAACCCCCATCACCCCCACGGCCAGCCCCACATAGAAGCTGCTCTGCGCGTGGCCGGCGTAGTTGGCCATGGCGAAGAGGAGGGCGGTGACCGCAGCCCAGGCCCAACTGTGCGCGCGCAGGGCGCGATAGAACGCGGCCAGGATCCAGGGCAGCCAGGCCAGGACCGCGATCAGGTTGAGGTTGCCCATGTGGATCAGCAGGGGGTCGCTGAACTGGAAGGCGATGGCCCCGAAGAGCGCGGCCGGCCGGGAGACGGGCTTATCGCCAAAGCGCCCGCCAAAGCGGAGAGTGCGCAGGAGGACGTAGGTCCCCAGCCCGGCCCAGAAGAGGTGGCCGATGGTCAGCCACTGCATGGTCTCGTAGGAGAAGTCGGGGTTGAGCAGAAAGAGGAGCAGGTTAGGCGGATAGAGAAAGCCTGCCTGGATGTCGCTGATGAAGGGCGCGCCGCCGTACAGATGGGGGTTCCAGAGAGGCAGAAGCCACTGGCTGATCTGGCCGGCCGCGAAGCGATAGGTGGGGAAGAGGAAGCTCACCAGATCGCCGCCGTCGGCTGGCTGGTAGACGTCGCCGCTGACGGTGCGCCAGAAGAAGCCCAGGGTCAGGCTCAGGAGCAGGAAACCGGCTAGCAGATCGCGGCCGTATGCGGTTGATGAACGACTTCCCCGGCGCATATATGCAGTCCTCAGGCGAGTAGATGGATGGTCACGCTGGCGTCAGTATACAATCACACCCTTGGGTTTCCAAAGCGCCCGGCGTGAAATTGGGGTAGCCGACGTCACCTTCCAGGAAGCTCGCAGCTTCCTGGAAGGTTGGAGCCTTTTTAGGCCTATGCTATCCTTCTGCATCGCGCGACCGTATGGACAGAGATGAGGGAGGAAAACATGCCGGTCGAACTGATCGCATATACGCAACAGAACCCAGCCCTGACGCCGGACGTGGTCGCCGGCCACAGCGACCTGACGACCATTGCCAACGGCCACGGGACCTATCCGGAAAAATTGATCGAGTACGCGGGCCGGGTCTGCTATCGCAGCACCCACCGCATGGGGACTGCGCCCGGCTTCATCGCCGCCCGGGTGCGGGAAGGCCACGAGGACATCATCGAACACGTGGTCGTCACCCTGCGTTTGCGCGGCGACGACGGGCCCCGGGATTGGCGTCTGCTCAACCGACACTGCGAGATCAGCCGCCTGGACGAGGGCGACTGGCTGGTCAGCGGCAACACCCGGGTTTGGCTGGACTTCTTCCGCAAGGGTGTGGCAACGGAGGCCATCCCGCTCCTGCAACAGGTGACGCCCAAAGTTTACGCTGAGTTCGGCCAGCCCGAAGGGAGCAGTGATGACGCGGCCGTGGCGGCCTCTTCCCTGATTCAGGGCTACGAAACGCCATCCCTGGCTGCGCTGAAGCCGGCTGAGAATGGCCCCATGCGGGTCACGCTGCTGGGCTTCACCCAGCCCCAGCTTGACGATCCAGAGCTGGCCCTGCACCACGGCTCGGCCACCTTCTTCTTCGAAGGGATCAGCCGCACATGCACCCACCAGTTGGTGCGCCACCGGCTGGCCAGCTTCAGCCAGGAATCTCAGCGCTACGTTGACTTGAGCAAGGGCGGCTGGGAGGCCGTGGTTCCACCGGCAGTGGCGGGAAATACAGACGCATTAGCGGTCATGAACGCGTTCTGGGCCGACGCCGAGGAGAAGTACGCTGAACTGCGCGCCCTGGGCATCCGCAAGGAGGACGCCCGCTTCCTGCTCCCCAACGCGGCAGAGACCCGCATCGTCACCACCATGAACTTCGCGGCCTGGAGTCACTTCCTCTGGCTGCGGGCGGTGGATAAGGCCGCGCAGTGGGAGATCCGGGCCATGGGCCAGCGCGCGCTGGAGATGCTCTACGCCATCGCGCCGGACGTCTTCCAGGCCCAGTGGGACGCGTATCAGGAGATGCGATAATCGGAATATCTTCACGAAGGATATAAGGCGCGCCAACGATTAAGCAAAGGGAGCAATATCAACTCACTCCCTGAAACCTATAACACCCTGCACCTTGCGACTTGCAACTTGCAACTTTAACTTTGGACCGAGTGACCATGCCATCTTACAACCGTTCACACCTGAAACAGCTTGAATCGGAAGCCATCTACGTCATGCGCGAGGTGGCGGCCCAGTTCGAGCGGCCAGTGCTGCTCTTTTCCGGCGGCAAGGACTCCATCGTCCTGACCCACCTGGCCCACAAAGCCTTCTTCCCCGGCAAGATCCCCTTCCCCCTGCTGCATATCGACACCGGCCACAACTTCCCGGAGACCCTGGAATTCCGTGACCGGTTGGTGGAGCGCATCGGCGCGCGCCTGATCGTGCGCTATGTGCAGGACTCCATCGACCAGGGGCGGGTGCAGGAGGAGACCGGTCCCAATGCCAGCCGCAACGCCTTGCAGACGGTGACCCTCCTGGACGCGCTGGCCGAGTTCAAGTTCGAAGCCGCGCTGGGCGGCGCGCGGCGGGACGAGGAGAAGGCCCGGGCCAAGGAACGCTTCTTCTCCCACCGGGACCGCTTCGGCCAGTGGGATCCCAAGAACCAGCGGCCTGAACTGTGGAATCTCTACAACGGCCGCAAACACATGGGCGAGACCTTCCGGGTCTTCCCCATCAGCAACTGGACCGAGATGGACATCTGGCAGTACATCCGCCTGGAGGAGATCGAGATCCCACCCCTCTACTTCGCACATGAACGGGAAGTCGTGGAGCGGGATGGCGTGCTGCTGGCCGCCACCGAGGTGGTCCAGCCCATGCCCGGCGAACAGGTCGAACGGCGTCTGGTTCGCTTCCGCACCATCGGCGACATGACCTGCACCGGCGCGGTCATGTCCGGGGCCGGTTCACTGGACGAAATCATCTACGAAGTGGCCTCCGCGCGGGTGACCGAGCGTGGCGGCCGGTCCGACGACAAACGATCCGAAGCTGCGATGGAAGATCGCAAGCGACACGGGTACTTTTAGGAAGCGATGAGCCATGACTACGATTGATACCACGATGAACACCATGACAGAGAGTGCAACGGACACCCTGGCGGAAGCCATGACGGAGACCGAAGTCCGCCCCGTCGACATCCACGAGAGCGACGCCTACCTTTCCATGGACCTGCTGCGCTTCACCACGGCCGGCAGCGTAGACGACGGCAAGAGCACCCTGATTGGCCGCCTGCTCTATGATTCCAAGGCCATTTTCGAAGATCAACTGGAGGCCGTGGAGCGGGCCTCCAAGCAGCGGGGCGACGACTACGTGGACCTGGCCCTGTTGACCGACGGCCTGCGGGCCGAGCGCGAGCAGGGCATCACCATCGATGTGGCCTACCGCTACTTCGCCACGCCCAAACGCAAGTTCATCATCGCCGACACGCCCGGCCACATCCAGTACACCCGCAACATGGTCACGGGCGCGTCCACAGCCGAGCTAGCCGTCATCCTCATTGACGCCCGCAACGGCGTGCTGACCCAGTCCAAGCGCCATGGCTTCATCGCCTCCCTGTTGCAGATCCCCCATGTGCTGGTGGCTGTCAACAAGATGGACCTGGTGGACTACGATCAGGAAGTCTACGACGAGATCGTAGCCGAGTACACCCAGTTCGCCAGCAAACTCTCGGTCCAGGACCTGGTCTTCATCCCCATTTCCGCGCTCAAGGGCGACAACGTGGTCTTCAAGAGCGAGAACATGCCCTGGTACGACGGCCCCACCTTCCTCCACCACCTGGAGAACGTCAATGTGGGCGGCAGCCGCAACCTGGTGGACTTCCGTTTTCCGGTGCAGATGGCGCTGCGCCCCAACCAGAACTTCCGGGGCTTCGCCGGCCAGATCGCGTCGGGCAGCATCCAGCCGGGCGAGGAAGTGGTGGTGCTGCCGTCGGGGAAGACCAGCCGGGTGCGTTCCATCGTCACCCTGGACGGCGAGATCCAGGAGGCCGCGGCCGGCGACTCCATTGTCCTGACCCTGGAGGATGAGATCGACATCTCCCGGGGCGACATGATCGTGCGTAAGCGCAACCTGCCCCGGGTGGCCAGCCGCTTCGAATGCATCATCAGTTGGATGAGTGAGGAGCCGCTGGACCCCAATGGGGCCTACATCCTCCAGCACACCACCCGTCAAATCCGGACCTTCATTTCCGAGTTGAACTACCGCATCGACGTCAACACCCTTCATCGCGAGCCGGCTGAGACCCTGCACCTCAACGAGATCGGGCGGGTGACCCTGACCACCACCCAGCCCCTCTACTATGACCCGTACAAGCTCAACCGGGCCACGGGCAGCTTCATTCTCATCGACCCGTTCACCAACAACACGGTGGCCGCGGGCATGATCCGCGGCAAAGCCCGCAGCGTGGACGACATCGTCACCCGGCAGCCGGAACGCAAAAAGTCCAGCAACGTGGTCTGGGAGGATGCGGTCGTCACCCGCC
>JAJRVT010000376.1 GCA_024277175.1 Chloroflexota bacterium
AAGCCGATCTTCATGTGGCCGATGGCGTAGGGGGCCATCATGATCTCGAAGGCGTAGAAGTTGGGCAGGATCTGGCGCTGAACGAACCCATGCACGCCCCCGCGGCCGTACTGCTCCTCATAGGTCTGCACCGCCAGTTGGATGGCCTGCGCGGGGAAGGTGAGAGTGCCTGCGGCCGGGTCCAGCAGGGTGACGCCCTCCGCGGCCAGGCCGTCGCGCTTGTCGAAGCGGGTCTGCAACAGGCGGTGCAGGCCCCGCACGATGTAGCGCACCACGGGCTCGGGCGTGTAGTAGACGCCGCGGCGCTCGCGGGTGGCGGGGTCGTATTGGGCCAGAAAGGTCTCATAGAAGTGGAGGATAGGGTCCTCGCCCTTGCCCTGCTGGTAGAACTGGTGGAGGATGCCCTTCACGTCCGCTGACCGCAGCACGTCCGCGATGTCCTCCACCATGACGGCCAGGTTTTTGGGCAGGTCGCCCAGGGAGATAAACTTGAACACATCTCGCAGGATGCCGATGGTTTGGGGGATGTAGCGGAATGCCAGCTCGCGGTTGAAGTCGTCGCCGGCGCGAGTGCGGGCCGCGAAGAGGCCGTAGGCGATGGTTTGGGCGTAGAGGTCCGCGAATTGTTTTTCGGTCAGGTCGTTGATGAGGTAGGTCTGAAAAGCCTCGTAGAAACCGTGGATGGGGCCGCCGCCGTTGGATTGCTGTGCGTCCAGTTCCAGGGCGATGACCTCATCCCGCAGAAAACGGGTGCGTTTGGCCAGTTCCACCGCCAACTGCTGCGCGTTGTACACACGAGGCAGCGAGAAGCCCAGGAAGCGGGCCAGCAGGGTCTCCAGCTCCTGGGTTTTTTCCAGGGGCGGGGTCTGCTTCAGGTCGCGGGCGATGAAAGGTCGGGCCAGTTGCACCCGATCCACCAACTGTCCGTCCCGATAAAGCCGAAATTCGTAGAAATCGGTGAGGATGAGATTGGGGAAGGTGCCCCGGTAGCGCTTCAACTGTCCCGAGGATTCGATGCGGTCCAGGTCTGCGCCCGGTTTTTTGGCCTCGATGTAGCCCACGATGCGCTGTTTGCCATCCCACACGCGGAAATCGGGATTCCCGGCCTCGGTCTTTTTGGGCAGAACGGTGACTTCGATGGCGCTTCGGTCCAACACCTCCCGCGCGAAATCCTCCAGCAGGGCTTCCAGGGCCGAGTAGTAGCTCTCCTCCCGGGCGTCGCCCTGGCGGGTGGTGCGGGCGATGGCGTCGAGATAGCGTTTGAACAGTTGACGTGCGGGATTGCGGGACATGTGACCGGCCTTTCTTGTCATCTCGGCGGCGATAGTCAACGACAAATATTTTTCAACCCAGATTTGAACTTCAAAACTATCATAACATCAAACTGAATGGACGCGAAACCAGGCTCTGAAGCTCGCACCTAGCTCCTACCACTCCAACACCGCGCCCTGCGAGCCGCTGGTGACCATCTTCGCGTAGCGGCTGAGGTATTTTGGCAGGCCCGGGCGCACCAGGGGCTGCCAATTTTCACGACGTCGGGCTAATTCTTCATCCGACACGTGTAATTCCAGTTTGCGGTTGGGGATGTCGACGGTGATGAGATCGCCCGGTTCGATCAGGGCGATGGGGCCGCCCGCGGCCGCCTCGGGGCTGACGTGACCCACGCACGCGCCCCGGGTGCCCCCGCTGAACCGACCATCGGTGATGAGCGCCACGCTGCTCCCCAGGCCCTGTCCCATGATCAGGCTGGTGGGCGAGAGCATCTCTTGCATGCCAGGACCGCCCCGTGGCCCTTCGTAGCGGATGACCACCACATCCCCCGGTTGGACCTCCTTGGCCATGATGCCGGCCACGGCCTCCTCCTGGCTCTCGTAGATGCGGGCCGGTCCGGTGTGCGTCATCATCTCGGGCAATACGCCTGCGGTCTTCACCACCGCGCCTTCGGGCGCCAGGTTGCCGAAGAGCACGGCCAATCCGCCCTCCTGGCTGTACGCGCGCTCCAATGGGCGGATCACATCTTCATCCTGGATGGATGCGTTGGCCACGTTTTCTCCCAGGGTCTTTCCTGTCACGGTAGGTTGGTCCAAATGCAGGAGTCCGGGCTTGCGCTCCAGCTCTTTGAGGATGGCGCTGATGCCGCCGGCGCGATGGACGTCCTCCATGTGGTATTGGCTGGAGGGGGAGACTTTGCAGATGTTGGGGGTGCGACGGCTGATGGCGTCAACGCGGGCGATGTCATAGTCAATGCCGGCCTCGCGGGCAATGGCCAGGGTGTGAAGGACGGTGTTCGTGCTGCCGCCCATCGCTACATCGAGGGTGAAGGCATTGTCGATGGCCGCCTCGGTGACAATGTCACGGATTTTGATATCATGCTCCAAAAGATACATGATTTGCCTGGCCGCGCGACGGGCCAATTCCTCGCGCTCAGGGGTGCACGCCAGCGCCGTGCCATTGCCGGGCAGCGCAATTCCCAAGGCTTCGGAAAGGCAATTCATGCTATTTGCAGTAAACATCCCCGAACAGGACCCGCAGGACGGGCAGCCAAAGCGTTCGAGCATGTCGAGCTCTTGCTC
>JAJRVT010000027.1 GCA_024277175.1 Chloroflexota bacterium
CTCAGACAACCGATGACTTCCGTGCAGATTCATATCTTATGCCTGCGACTCCAAATTCTTAGCCTAATTCGGAGATACTCCCCCGCGCGTCTCTGACGATTTTTGCAAAAAGGTACTTGACATTTTAATAGTAAGCTATTGTCTGATAGCAGAGGAACACAGATCGCATGCCGAAAAACATCGTTATCACCGGCGGCAGCCGGGGCATTGGCCGCGGATTGGCCGCCGCCTTCCTGACCCGAGATTGCACTGTGACCATCAGCGGGCGGTCCGAAGAGAGCGTAGGCGCTGCGGTTCAGGCGTTGGCCGCGGACCATGGCGACGAACGGGTGCACGGCGTCGTTTGCGATGTGACCCGTCCGGACGATCTGGAGGCGCTGTGGGATGGGGCGGCGACGCGCTTTGGCCCGGTGGACATTTGGATCAACAACGCAGGCCGGGGACATGGTCTGAAGCCGCTGTGGGAGCTGGAGCCGGACGTCATGACCCAGGTGCTGGCCGCCAACGCGCTGGGCGTGGCCCTGGGATGTCGGGTGGCGGTGACCCATATGCTGGCCCAGGAGTATGGCCAGATCTACAACATGGAAGGGTTTGGCTCCAGCGGCAAGGTGCGCGCCGGCATGAGCGTCTATGCCGCGAGCAAGGCCGCGGTGCGCTCCCTTACCCGCACGCTGGTGGAGGAAACCCAGGGGACGCCTGTGTTGGTGGGATCGCTCAGCCCGGGGATGGTGGTCACCGACCTGTTGCTGGACCCCATCGAGGATGACCCAGAGGCGCTGGAACGATCGAAGCGCATTTTTAACATTTTGGCCGACCGGGTGGAGACGGTGACGCCCTGGCTGGCCGACCAGGTTCTGGCCAACCGGCAGCATGGCGTGGAAATCCGCTGGCTGACCCGGAGCAAGATCATGAAGCGATTCGCTCTGGCGAAATTTCAGAAGCGGGACCTCTTCGAGACGCCCGGCACGTGACTGGCCAAGGACGGCCTATAGGAACGCGGATTGTCGCTGATTCAAACTGATTCTCACGGATTTTTCGGAGAAAATCCGTGAGAATCAGGATCTATTCCGTGAAAATCTGCGTTCCCATAGTGCTCACTGATCCGCCATGTCAGGTCATCTTCATGACCACTTTGCCGATCACGTTGGCGGCCTGATCGGCCTGGTCGGCGGCGTTGCTGATGTGGCGGTAGACCTCGCGCACGCGCAACATGGCCACTACGTGATGGACATCCTCCGGCCCGGCGAAGAGCTCGCCTACAGCCTCACGATAAACCCGCTCCACCTGATTTTCCCGATGTTTGGTGCGGCGGGCGTGATCCAGCGCCACCATGGGGTTCTTGTCGATCCGGTCCATGGCCAGCACCAGTTCATCGGCCGCCTCCTGCACCCGCACCACCATCTTTTTCAGATGCTTATCCGGCTCAACGCGCAATTCCTGCATCTCCAGCACGGTGCTGTAGGCGTAGTCCAGGACATCATCGAGGTAGAGGGAGAGTTCAAAAATGTCCTCCCGGTCGAATGGCGTAACGAAGGTCTTATGCAGTTCATCGATCAGCATCCGTCGCAGTTCATCTCCCTCTTTCTCGCATTTTTCCAGAGATTCAGCGCCGGCCATGTCGCCTTCGGTGACATAGCGGACTAGGCCGTTGACGCCACATTGAACGGTTTGGGCCTGTCGGCGGAGCAGGGAAATGAAGGTGTTTTCCCGTTTGTGATTGAGTAATGACATAAGCGAATTCTCCAAATTACGGGCAGGATGGGATTACGGGCCCAGCACGAGCCGTAGTAAATAATACAAGACCGCCGCCATCAGGGTGGTCACGGGAATGGTGATGAGCCAGGCGATGCCGATATCCGACAGGTTCGTCCAGCGCACCTTACTCATGCGTTCCGACGCACCTGCGCCCACAACGGACGAACTGACCACATGGGTGGTGCTCACCGGTCCGCCCACCAGAGAGGCCCCGAAAATAACGGCGGCGGATGCGAACTGGGACGAGAGGCTGTGGATCGGACGGATGCGAAAGAACTTGCCGCCCAGGGTGTGGATAATACGCCAGCCGCCCGACGCCGTGCCCAGCCCCATGGCCGTAGCGCTCGCCAGAATGACCCAGGTGGGGATCGTAAATGTCTCCTGAAAGCCAAGACTGACCAACCCCAACGCGATCAGCCCCATGATCTTTTGGCCATCATTGGTTCCGTGGGCCATGGCCAAAGAGGTGGCGGTGATCAGTTGTAGCCGATTGAACGTCTTGTTGATTTTAGGCGTGGCGCCTCGGGCCAGAAAGAGCACCAGCCGCAGGGTGATCCAACTGACGACAAAACCCAGGACCGGTGAAATGAAGAGGGCCAGAAAGACGCCAATCAGTCCGTCCACCATGACCGCACCCGGGCCGCCGAACGCCAGCGCGCCGCCCACCAGGCCGCCTACCAAGGCGTGGGAGGAGCTAGAAGGGATGCCGAACCACCAGGTGACCAGATTCCAGAGCACGGCCGAGAGCAGAGCCGCGATCACGACAGTGATGCTCACACTCTGGGAGTCGATGATTCCTTCGCCCACCACCTTGGCCACTGCCGTGCCAAAGAGGAATGGGGCGATGAAATTGGCCACGGCCGAAAGCGCCAAGGCCAGGCGGGGTGAAATGGCCCTGGACGCGATCATGGTCGCCACCACATTGGCAGTGTCATGAAATCCGTTGGTGTAGGCGAAACCAAGGGCTAGAACAAGCAGCAGCCCAAATGAGATGGTTGAATGCATGAATCGACCTCATTGTCGCAGCAGGGGGTGTTTTTTCTGCGTCTGACCTGATTTTATATGCACAGAGGACGGAGCCGGAGTGGGCGTCCAAACGCATAGAAGAAATTATTGTGCCAGAAATATCCCGTCGGGGCAAATGGGTGAGAAAGCGTTGACGAAAAAACGTGAAGAACGCGTGTGGCGGGAACTGTCGTTTCTTATCACACCGCTGGTTTTATGGTACGCTTCTGACAGAAAAAGAACGATAGCGTGCGGATCCGTACAATCCGCACGCTATCACAAACCAACATCTTACATCATCAGGGAACCATTATGACCATCGATCACACCTACCATATGACGCCTGAGGAGTTTCGACGCTGGGGCCATGAAATCATCGACTGGATCGCCGACTACCGGCAGCGGGTGGAGGAATACCCGGTGCTCTCCCAGGTGAAGCCGGGGGATATCCGAGCCGCCCTACCCCCCCACCCGCCCCAACAGGGCGAGTCCATGGCCGCGGTGCTGCGGGATGTGGACGAGATCATCATGCCCGGCGTGACCCACTGGCAGTCGCCCAACTTTTTCGCCTATTTCCCCTCCAACTCGTCTGAGCCGGCCATCCTGGGCGATCTGCTATCGTCCGGCATTGGCATCCAGGGCATGCTCTGGGCCACCAGCCCCGCGGCCACCGAACTGGAGACCCACGTTCTGGACTGGCTGGCAGAGATGCTGGGATTGCCTGGACAATTTATGTCAACTTCGACCGGCGGCGGCGTGGTCCAGGACTCGGCCTCCAGCGCGACGCTGACGGCCCTGCTGGCCGCGCGTGAGCGGACCACCGGCTATCGGAGCAATGAGGCCGGCGTCAACAATGTGGACGATGTGGGCAGGCTGGTGGTCTACGCCTCCACCCAGGCCCATTCGTCCATTGAGAAAGCCGCCCGCATGGCCGGTATCGGCTCCCAGAACCTGCGCAAGATCGAGGTGGACGAGACCCTGGCCATGCGCCCGGACGCGCTGGCCGCGCAGATCGAGCGCGACCTGGCCGACGGCCTGACGCCGGCTTTCGTCTGCGCCAACGTGGGATCCACCTCCACAAACGCCATGGACCCGGTGCGGGCCATCGGCGAGATCTGCCGCGATCACGATATCTGGCTCCACGTGGACGCGGCCATGAGCGGCTCTGCTGCCATCTGTCCCGAGTTTCGCTTCATCCACGACGGCCTGGAGTTGGCCGACAGTTACTGCATGAACCCCCACAAGTGGCTCTTCACGACTTTCGATTTTGACGCCTTCTACGTGAAGGATCGGGGTGCGCTCATCCGCGCGCTGAGCATCCTGCCTGAATACCTGCGCAACCAGGCTACCGAGTCGGGCGCGGTCATCGACTACCGGGATTGGCAGATCCCCCTGGGGCGGCGCTTCCGCGCGCTCAAGCTCTGGCTGGTCATCCGCCACTACGGCGTGGAGGGGCTGCAGCATCACGTCCGCGAGCACGTGGTCCTGGCCCAGAACTTCAGGGCATGGGTGGAGGCCAGCAACGACTTCGAGCTAGCCGCGCCCGCGCCCCTGAACCTGGTCTGCTTCCGCCACACGGGCGGCGATGATGTCAACCAAGCTATCATGGACACCCTCAACGCCAGCGGACGGCTCTACCTGACCCACACCAAGGTCGACGACAAGCTCACCCTGCGTATGTCCATCGGCCAGATGTACACCCAGCGCCGCCACGTGGAGGCCGCCTGGCAGGCCATCCAGGACGCGGCGGGATCAACACTATAGACCGCGGATTGGGCGGATCGGGCGGATCAGAGCAGATTTCTCTTTTTGAAAAAATCCGCTCTGATCCGCCCAATCCGCGGTCTATCCCAATCCGAGAGAATCGTCACACCATGAAGAACACTGTACTTTTTGATCTGGACGGCACGCTGGTGGAGCACGGGCACGCGCTCTTTCCGCCCCTGCTGGCGGAGTGGGGCTATGAGCGCTCCACCGAGCAGGTGAAGGACGCGGTGAGCGAGGAGATACACCATTTCTACAATCACATCGCCGCTGCGGAGGAGCAGGGCTGGGTGCCCGATCTCTACCGTCAGTTCTACCAGCGGGTGATCCGGCGACTGGGCGTCTCTGACCCGGATGGTGAGCGGACCGAGGCCATGCTCGCCTATTTCAACACCCACCCGACGCCGCCCCTCTACGCGGACGTGCCGCCGGTGGTGAAGAAACTCTATCAGGACGGATGGCGGCTGGGCGTCATCACCCAGCGTGGCCATGACGGCGCGGCCTCCTTCCTGACCGACCACGAGCTGGCGGACTTCTTCCCCGTGATCGTGGCCGGGGACGACGGCCATGGCCGCAAGCCTGGCCCCGGTCCCTTCCACGCCGCGCTGGAGATGCTCGGCGCCGCGCCCGAGGAGGCCGTCTACGTGGGCGACCGCATCGACGACGACTGCGAGGGTGCGGTCAACGCCGGGCTGGACGCCTTCCTCATCGACCGGGACGGCGTCTGGGAGTTGGCGAGCCTGGACCGGGATGACTTCATCCGCCTGGCGAGGATGGAAGAGTTGCTCGATCACCTGCCGGACGCGCCGATAATAGACCGCGGATCGGGCTGATTGGGCGGATTTTCACGGATTTTCCCTTCTGAAAAAATCCGTTTTGATCCGCTCAATCAGCCCGATCCGCGGTCTATCCAATCCGTAATCTTTCAGGAGGTTTCATGCCCTACACACGCGTCAAGATATGCGGCATCACCAACCTGGCGGACGCCCGCGTCGCCGTGGAGGCCGGAGCCGATCTGCTGGGCTTCATCCTCTACCCCAGGTCGCCCCGGTATGTGGAG
>JAJRVT010000377.1 GCA_024277175.1 Chloroflexota bacterium
AAAACGCGAAAAATCCGCCCACCCCTTCATCGCCAGCACCTTCGTGATCGCTGCCGTCAGGGTCGTCTTCCCATGATCGATGTGCCCAATCGTCCCCACATTCACATGGGGCTTCGTCCGCTGAAACACTTCCTTGGACATTGTGGTTATGCCTCCTTAAGCCTTTAAAAATCTGAGTGCGACTCAGTCGTTCGTATGCTCTGAATCATGAGCCGCCCAATGGGCGGCCGCTTTTTCGTTCGGAATCTTTTCGCGCCAAGACCGGCCTGCACATCCGCCAGCCCGGCGCGTCCCTGCTCAGGAGCCCACAATCGGACTTGAACCGATGACCTCATTCTTACCAAGAATGTGCTCTACCTGCTGAGCTATGTGGGCATATTAATGCATTGATTGTTGACTGCGCCGATGCGTGCAAGCGCCATCAAAAATCGTCAACCTAAGAACCAATAATGAGTGGGCGGGGGCGGATTCGAACCACCGTAGGCGATAGCCGTCTGATTTACAGTCAGATCCCTTTGTCCACTCGGGCACCCGCCCAAACGTCTAACAACTTCTCTTTCAGACCGTCGGCCTAAAGCCGATGATGTCTTCCAGGTTTTCAGACCGTCGGCCTAAAGCCGACGATCGGACTCGAACCGATAACCTGCTGTTTACAAAACAGCTGCTCTGCCGATTGAGCTACGTCGGCACACATGGCGCACCTAATCCGGCTGACGGATCGGTCGACACGAGCATGCACAATTGGAGATTATAGCATAACCGGGACAGAGGTCAAATTTTATGCCGCTGTTTTCTCAACTAAATCGGCGGCCAACGACGCCACACACAGGTTTAGAAGCGATACCAGTTGGCGTACAGTCAAGCCGCGAGTACAATGTAGAACGCAACCACACGGTATCTAACTCATGGAGGATGAAACATGCGCAGGAATCGCGTTCGAGACCTCTGGCGATCGGGTGATGCGGTCGTCAACGGCTGGCTCGGCATCGATAGCGCCTACAGCGCTGAACTGATGGCGCACCAAGGCTTCGACAGCCTGACTATCGACATGCAACACGGGCTGATCGGCTATCAGACGGCCGTCACCATGTTGCAGGCCATCTCCACAACTGACACGGTCCCCCTGGCTCGCGTCCCCTGGAACGAGCCGGGCGTCATCATGAAAATGCTGGATGCAGGGGCCTATGGCATTATCTGCCCCATGATCAACAGCCGCGCGGAAGCCGAGGCGTTCGTGGGCGCCTGTCGCTACCCACCCGCCGGCTATCGGAGCTATGGCCCCAAGCGTGCGAGCCTGTACGCGGGGGCGGACTATCCTCAGCGCGCCAATGACACCGTGCTGACCATCGGCATGATCGAGACTGCGGCCGCGGTGGAAAACCTGGACCCGATTCTCAGCACGCCAGGGTTGGATGGCATCTATATCGGCCCGGCCGACTTGAGCCAATCCTTTGGCGGCCAGGAGCGCACCGACCTGACCGATCCCGAGCTGGTCGCCATTCTGGATCGAATCCTGGCAAGCGCAAAACACCACGGCGTGGCCGCCGGCATCCACACCGGCTCCCCGGCGTACGCCTTACAGATGATCGACAAAGGATTCCAGTTCGTCACTATCCAGAGTGACGCCGACTTTTTGGTCAGCGAGACCCGGCGGGTCCTGGAAACGATGAAGTAACTATACAGACTGGGAGACAATGAATGATAGCAAAAACAAGGGGCATGCTGACCCTGGACGAACTGGCCCGGTTGGTGGAGAGCGGTGACATTGATACGGTAACGGTCGTCTTCACTGACCTGTATGGTCGTTTCATGGGCAAACGGTTCGACGCCGAGTTCTTCGTCGAAGACGCGGTCAAGGCCGGCACCCACGGCTGCAACTATCTCCTGACCGTGGACATGGAGATGGAGCCGGTGCCGGGATACGTCTTCGCCAACTGGGAGTTAGGCTATGGCGATTTTCACCTTGTCCCCGATATGGACACCCTGCGCGTGGTCGATTGGCAGGAAGGCGCGGCCATGGTCCTCTGCGACGTCATGGATGACAAGACCCACCGGCTGACAGCGGAAGCCCCCCGCTCGCTCCTGCGCAACCAGATCGCGCGCGCCAAAGAGATGGGCTTCATCGCGTTAGCGGCGTCGGAACTGGAGTACTACATTTTTCGGGACTCCTACAGGGACGCTCACAAAGCGGACTACAGCGGGCTGGAGCCGGCGGGGTGGTACATCGAGGATTATCACGCCCTCCAGGGTGCGCGGGTAGAGTTCTTCAACAGCGCCGTGCGTCGTCATCTGCGCAATTCAGGCGTGCCGGTGGAAAATTCCAAGGGCGAATGGGGGCTGGGGCAGCACGAGCTCAATATCCGCTATGCCGATGTGCTGACCATGGCCGATCGCCATGCCATCTACAAACAATGTCTGAAAGAGGTGGCCGATCAGATGGAGGTCAGCGTCACCTTCATGGCCAAATACGCCGAGGATCAGGCCGGGTCCAGTTGCCACATTCATCTGAGCCTCTGGGAAGGCGATCGGAATGCGTTCGCCGGCGACAAGCGATTTGGCCCTGTGCAAGGATCGGACAGTTTCCGCTGGTTCCTGGGCGGCTGGCTCAAACACGCCGCGGAACTGATGCCCCTTTACGCGCCAACAGTCAACTCCTATAAGCGCTATCAAGCTGGTTCCTGGGCGCCGACGCGCATCGCCTGGAGCTATGACAACCGCACCGCGGGGTTCCGGGTGGTGGGCGCGGGAAACAGCCTGCGCATCGAGTCCCGGATCCCGGGGGCCGACGTGAACCCGTACATGGCCTATGCTGCGGCCCTGGCCTCCGGCCTGGACGGTGTGACCAACCAGATCGAGCCGCCGGAAATTTTCGAGGGTGACATCTACGCCGCCCAGGACCTGCCCCACGTCCCCAAGACCCTGCGCGACGCCACCGATCTCTTCGAGCAGAGCGACTTTGCCCGTCGGGTCTTTGGCGACGCCGTGGTCGATCACTACGTCAAATTCTTCCGCACCGAACAGGCCGCCTACGACAACGCGGTCACCGACTGGGAGCGGAAGCGATATTTCGAGCGTATATGACAGCAGGAGATTGAAAAGATTGGAGATTGAGGAGATTCCAGACGCTCCAATCTCCCCAATCGCTTCAATCTCTCATTCACCAATCGTTACGCCTTAGTCTTCAATCTTCAACTACCCATGACTCAACCACTTATCGGCATCACAACCTATGGACGTGACGAGGAGAACAAAGTCTCCTTGCCCGCGGAGTATAGCGACGCTGTGCGCCGGGCCGGCGGCATCCCCCTGCTGATCCCTCCGGGCGAGCAACGCTGGGAGGAGCTGCTGCTCCATCTGGACGGCCTCATCCTGGCCGGCGGCGGGGATCTGGACCCGGAGCTCTACGCCGGCTATCGCCACGAGACCATCTACATGCTGGACCCGGAGCGGGACGGCAGTGAGCTGACGTTGGCAAAGGAAGTCATCGCTACAGGGTTGCCCACCCTGGCCATCTGCCGGGGCATCCAGGTGATCAACGTCGCGCTGGGCGGCACCCTCATCGAGCATCTGCCCGACGAAGTTGGCGAGGAGGTGGCCCACCGCGCGCCGCCGCGCAAACCCATCCGCCATTCGGTGGAGATCGCACCCGGCAGCAAGCTGGCCGCGATCGTGGGCGAACTGCACATCGATTCCTGTTCCTGGCACCATCAGGCCCTGCGTAAGGTCGCCCCGTCACTCACGGTGACGGCCTACGCGCCCGATGGCACGGTGGAAGCCGCGGAGTTGGACGATCATCCTTGGATGGTGGCCGTGCAGTGGCACCCGGAACTGATGGCGGCCAGCGATCCGCTCCAGCAGCGATTGTTCGATGCGTTGGTGGAGGTTGCGCGTAACGGAGACGAATAGACAGCGGATTGGGCGGATCGGACGAGCACAGCCGGATCTTTTAAATCCGTGTAAATCCGCTTCACCCGCCCAATCCGCTGTCTATTGCAGTTCGCTTGCGCAGTAGCGCCCGGGCCGTGAAGCGATGGCTGAGGGCGCGGAAGCGGCCCCAATCGGCCCACCTTTTCCACGAAGGCCCGGCGTCGCCAATATATTCAAGGATGTCAGCCGTCGCGTCCAGTTCCACGGCAGGCCGCCATGTCCAGCCTGCGATCTGCTCCTCCGGGTCCTGAGGAGCCAGCACACCGTCTGCGGGCATCTGCACCAGGAAGTGGTAGGTGGCGAAGGTGAAGGTGCGGCCGGCGCTGCGGTGGGGCATGGCGTAGACGAGCAGGCCCAGAAACCGCTGCACCTGCACTTCGTCGTCGCCTGCGCCCACCACCAGCCCCGTCTCCTCCTGAATCTCCCTGGCCAACGTCTCCATGACTGATTCGCCCTCCTGGATGCCGCCGGTGGGCAGCCGGTAAGCCTCGGTCGGATAGAAGCGTTTCCTGTGCAGAAGGACGCCTGCAGCCGGATCGCCCCGGTGCATGACGTAGCAGATCTCCGCCCGCCGCCCGTTACTGGCCAACAGTTGGTGGTCACCGGTCAGAAACGGATGGTCCACCGCCAGGGTCACATCCTGGCGAGACGCGCCCCCCCACATTTCCGTCAACGCATCTAACTCCGCGGCTTCCACCGATTGTGTATAGTTCATGTAAATCCCCCCCCCCTGAAAATTGGCCGTTTCATCAAAACCAGACGCCCCGTAGGTGCGGCTTGTAGCCGCACAAACTGCGCCACCGGAGATCGTACTATTCGTGGTCATTCCTGTCCACCGGAAATCGTGCGGCTGCAAGCCGCACCTACGGTGAAAACTGCGCCACCAGAGATCGTGCTATCCATGGTCATTCCCGTCCACCGAAAACCGTGCAGATGCAAGCCGCACATACGGCAAAAAAAGCAGCCTGACCCTTGTACGAAGCCAGGCTGCCATAAATCAAAAC
>JAJRVT010000378.1 GCA_024277175.1 Chloroflexota bacterium
AGGGGGGTGCTTCGGTCTCCATAGCGTCGGTTCAGGTACGCTTCGAATCCGATTCGTGCTTCGTTGTTATTCATCGTTGACCCCTTTCCGGTTTCATTGTACCCGGTTGTTGGTCAACTCAATGTAAGTTCCTGGGGGAGATTTTTGCTGGGCGGGTCGTCACCTTGTCATCCTGTCATCTTGTCAAAAAATCCAAAAGCGCCTCCACGCCCAGCACATAACTGTACCAGCCGAAGCCGCTGATCTGCCCTACGCAGACCGGGGCCAGGACCGACGTCCGGCGGAAGGGCTCCCGGGCGTGGATATTGCTGAGGTGGACCTCCACCGTGGGCAGGGCCACGCCGGCGATCGCGTCCCGCAGCGCGTAGGAATAGTGGGTGAAGGCGCCTGGGTTGATGACGATGCCGTCCATCCAGCCGCGCAGGTCGTGGATGTAGTCGATGAGCGCGCCTTCCCAGTTGTTTTGGAAAAAGCGCAGCTCGTGCTCATCCCCAAAGCGGTCGGTCAGCGCGATCTCGATATCGGCCAGGGTGTTCGAACCGTAGACCTCCGGCTCGCGCGTCCCCAGCAGGTTCAGGTTAGGTCCGTGGATGATGGCGATATTTGACATAACGGATATTTTCCTTTTCGACGCGTTTTGACGCAGAGATGCAATGGCGCAAAGGGGTGCAGAGATTTTAAGCAGTTCTTTGCGAATCTTTGCGCCTCCGCGCCTTGGCGTCAGAATGGCTACTCGATCACCGACTCCACCGCCGCGCGCACCACATCCTCGCCCGGGTCGTCGATGACCACTACGTCGCCCAGGGCCTGGGGGATGACGAAGCGCAGGGTCTTGCCTTTGCGCTTTTTGTCGTGGACCATGGCGGCCAGGATGGCGTCGGCGTCGTAGCCGCTAACGCGGGTGGGCAGGCCCAGCCGCTCCACCAGGTTGGCGATGCGCGCGGCCAGGGCGGGGTCGCAGCGCCCCAGCGCCGCAGCCATGTTGGCCGCGGCCACCAGGCCGATGGCCACCCCCTCGCCGTGGCGGATGCCAAACTGGCTCACCAGCTCGATGGCGTGACCAAAGGTGTGGCCCAGGTTGAGGGTGGCCCGCCGGCCCTGCTCGAAGGGGTCTTCCTCCACCACCCGCACCTTGACCCGCACCGCGTCCGCGATCAGGTGGGTCATGCTGGTGGGGCCGTGCTCCTCCAACTGCTCGAAGAGATCGGGCGCGTCTATGATGCCATGTTTGATCACTTCCGCCAAGCCGGACCGGAACTCGACGCCGGGCAGGGTCGCCATCATTTCAGGATCGATGATGACGAGCTCCGGCTGTTTGAACGCGCCCACCAGGTTCTTCCCCTGGGGCAGGTCCACCCCCGTCTTGCCGCCCACGGATGCATCGACCATGGCCAGCAGGGAGGTGGGGATCTGGACGAAGGGCGCGCCGCGCAGGTAGGTGGCGGCCGCGAAGCCGGTCATGTCGCCGATCACGCCGCCGCCCAGGGCGATGATGGGGCTGCGCCGGTCCAGCCCCGCGTCCAGGAACTGGTCATAGAGGCTGGCGATGGTGGCCAGGGTCTTGTGGGCCTCGCCCTCGGGCACGGTGCAGACCACAGGGTCGAAGCCGGCCGCTCGCAGGCTGGCCTGCAATGGCTCGACATAATGTTGGCCGACTGGCTCGTTGGTGACGATGGCCGCGGGGCCGGGGCCCAGGTTCCGGTTGCGGAGCAGCTCGCCGGCATGGGCCAGCACTCCCTCGCCGATGCAGATGTGATAGCGCTTGCGTTCACCCCCAGCCGGCGCGTCCACGGCGATGCGGGTCATGCCCGGGACTTCCATGTCGCCGGCCAGGGCCTCCAGCACCGCGTCCACGATCTGGGCGGGGGTGCGCCCGCTGGTGTCCACCTGCAAGGGGATGGCCGCGTAGGCGTGGCGGCGCAGGTAGAGCAGCTCGCGGATGCGCTTGCGCTTCGTCTCCCGGTCGCCGGGCAGGAGGGGGCGGTTGCTGGCGCTTTCCATCCGCCGCAGGATCTCGTCCACGGTCGCGATGAGGCAGATGATGGGGCCGCTCTCCCCCAGGACGTGGCGGTTGCCGGGGTTGACCAGCGCGCCGCCGCCCGTGCTGATGACCGCGCCCTCCTGTGCGGCCAGATGCGCGGACAGCCGCACCTCGGCCATGCGGAAGACGGCCTCCCCCTCCTCTTTGAAGATCTGGGCGATGGGCTTGCCGAAGTTGGCCTCGATCTGCTCATCCATGTCTACGAAGATCCGATCCAGCCGTTCGGCCAGCAGACGGCCAACCGTTGTCTTCCCCGTCCCCATGAAGCCGGTGAGAATAATGTTCTTTTCAGGTGGAAAGTCTAAAGTAATGAGTGTTCGAACCGATATGTGTTTGACGAGCTTCGTAGGTGCGGTTTGGAACCGCACAATCTCGTTATTGCTGAAATTCGTATTACCTGCCGGGGAGTTCCGAACTCCCCGGCGGGTGACATGCGGCGTTTATCGGGTGCACGCTCTCGCTGTCGGGAACAGGCCGGGACAAGCGATTATGCAGGCTCGCGGGATCGTGCGGCTGCAAGCCGCGCCTACGGTCTGAAATTTTCATTATCTGCCGGGGAGTTCGGAACTCCCCGGCAGGTGACATGCGGCGTTTATCGGGTGCACGCTCTCGCTGTCGGGAACAGGCCGGGACAAGCGATTATGCAGGCTCGCGGGATCGTGCGGCTGCAAGCCGCGCCTACGGTCATCCTGTCATCTTGTCACCCCGTCATCCTGTCATCCTGTCAAACAACCGAAACGCCCCCGCATCCACCCGCCTGGCCTGGTGCATGAGGACCCCGTTCATCAGTTCGATGGCCAGGCGCGACTCCAGGGTGACGCCGGCGCGCACGCCCACGCAGGGGTCGTGGCGGCCCTTTTCCAGTTGAAAGTCGATCTCCTCCAGGTTCTTACGCACCGACTGCTGAGGGCTGGCGATGGTGGAGGTGGGTTTGAAGCCCACCCGGCAGACCAGGGGCATGCCCGTGGTGACGCCGCCGATGAGGCCGCCGTGGCTGTTGCGGGCATAGCCATGGCTTCGGATGGGGTCATTGTTCTCACTGCCCCGGCGGGCCACCACTGCCAAACCGTCGCCGATCTCCACCGACTGCGCGGCGTGCAGCCCGCCCAGCGCGCCCATGAGCCGCAGCTTCAGGCTCTGGTAGAGGGGTTCGCCCACCAGGGCCGGCGGGTTGACGGCCAACACCTCCACCATCGCGCCAATGGAGTCGCCGGCGATGCGGGTCTGCTTGATCAGCTCGCCTGCCGCGCGCGCGAAGTCGGCGTCCAGGCTGTGGATCTCGGCCGCGGCCAGTTGGGCTTCCAGGTCGGCGATGATGGTGGGGGAGACCTGTCCGCCGACGTCTTTCGCATAGCCGAACAGGGCGTCGGCCAAGCTCACGTCACTCTTCAGGTCGCCCACCTGGCTGATGGACGAGAGGATGACCGTGCCGAAGGTTTCTTCCAGGAAAAGGCGAGCAATGCTGCCGCCGATCACATCGCTGATGGTGGAGCGGTAGCTGGAACGCCCACCGCCGCGCACGTCCACGAAGCCGCGCGACTGGTGGTGCTTGACCAGATCGGTGTGGCCGGGGCGGGCTGCGCCCTCCTCCCCCATGAACTGCTCGTAGTGGCGCGATTTCTTGGCCGTGGAGAGGACGATAGCGGCGATGGGTTCGCCCGTGGTGTGGCCTTCCTCGTAGCCCCGGGTGGCGGATTCCACGCCGTCCGCGCGCGTCACGATCTCCGGTCCCGCGGTCAGGGCTTCGTGATCCGGGCTGTAGAGGCCGGAGAGGAGGACGACTTTGTCCCGCTCCTGGCGCGGGGTGCCGTGCCGGTTGCTCCCAGGCCGCCGGCGATCCAGATAACGCTGGATCGCGCCCCGGCTCAGCTTGAGGCCGGGTGGGCAGCCAAAGATGATGGTGGTGATAGCCGGGCCGTGGGATTCGCCGGCCCCGGCTACGGCGAAGAGGGGACCGCCAAGGATTTCCATGGATGTTTGTCGCTCCGTACCTGTTGCAGGGTCGTAATCTGGCGAGCGTTAAGTATATACGAGGTTGGGCGGATGGCGAAAGCACGGGGTCTGTTTCCATCCAGCCTCCGGCTTGGCGGCGGGCGGCACGCACCGGAGATCGTCACGCAGAGATGTGTGACCTACGAGATATTGGAATCGGAAACTTACATTACAGCTTCGTCGTTACCAGATAATGTATATTGGGGAGATGTCACTCCGCTTCTTGAAGTTGAGCGTATCGGAATGATTCTCCCGGCGTCTATATAGTCAGTCAACTTTAAAAGTGCCATGTGGAACCTAACCAGACAGTAAGGAGTCAAAAACCCTATGCGTAAACCAGCATTCTTATTGACGCTAGCATTGGCGCTCGCCTTTGCTTTTGCTTTGATACCCGGCGGACCTCTCGCAGCCCAGGCTCCGGGTATCACCATCACCTCGCCCACGGAGGGTGAGGCGGTTTCACCCACCGCCGTGGATGTCTTCGGCGTGGGGACTGCACTGCCGGAGAACAATGTGGTGGTCCAGGCCCTGGACATGCAGGGCAACGTCCTGGGGCAAACCGCAACCACGGTCAACGCGGAACTGGGCGGCAGCGGCGATTGGGCCACCACCATCCCTGTGCGCATCCAGCCGGGCACAGCCGGCCAGATCCGGGCCTTTTCCATGGATGAAGCCACCGGCCAGCCGGTGGCCCAGGCCGTGGTTAATGTGACCTTTGGCGAGGCTGCGCAGCCGGAACAGCCAGTAGCTCCCGAGCAGCCGGCCCAGCCGGAACAGCCTGTAGCCCCTGAGCAACCAGCCCAGCCCGAGCAGCCCATCGCGCCTGAGCAGCCTGCCCAGCCGATCCAGCCCCTGCCGGCCATGCTCACCATCGATATCCCCCTGCCCGGCGAGGTGACCAGCCCCGTCCAGGTGGTGGTGAATGGAACGGGCAGCGGTTTGCCAGAGAACAACGTAGTGGTTCAGGCCCTGGATAGCAGTGGCGGCGTCCTGGCTCAGGGAGTGGCTGTGTTGAACGCCGATGCCCCGGGGGGCGCTGGATCCTGGACTGTAACCCTGAATTTGCGCGTTGCGCCGGGGACCCAGGGCAGCATCTACGCCTTCTCGCCCTCGCCCGCAGATGGTTCCGTCGTGGCTGAAGCCTCGATCGACGTGACCTTTGGTCAGGCCGCCGAACCGACTGCCGAACCCACAGCTGAGCCGACTGTCGCACCGCCCATTGAGCCCGCGTCTATCGCCATCAACATTCCCCAGCAGGGTGAGACCATCAGCCCCAAGCAGGTTGTAGTCGTGGGAACCGGCAGCGGGCTGCCGGAGAACAATGTGGTTGTCCAGGCCTTGGACGCCCAGGGGACCGTGCTGGCTGAGGTTCCGACCATCGCGGATAATGGCGGCGAATGGCGCGCCACCCTGGACTATGCAGTTGCGCCGGGGACCCAGGGCAGCATCTACGCCTTCTCGCCCTCGCCCGCGGATGGCTCTAACGTGGCCGAATCCACGGTCAGTGTGACCTATGGGCAGGCCGTTGAACCCACGCCCACGCCGCCCATCGCGTTGGCGTCCATCATCATCAACATCCCCCAGCGGGATGAGCCCGTCAGTCCCAAGGAAGTCGTGGTCGTGGGGACCGGCAGCGGACTGCCGGAGAATAACGTGGTCGTCCAGGCCCTGGACAGCCAGGGCGTCGTGCTGGCCGAAGTCGCCACCCTCGTAGACACCGACGAGATGGGTGGCCAGGGCGAATGGCGCGCCACGCTGGACTACGCGGTTGCGCCGGGGACCCAGGGGCGCATCTACGCCTTCTCGCCGTCGCCCGCGGATGGCTCTAATGTGGCCGAGGCGTCGGTTCCCGTCACCTACGGCGAGACCAACCCCGAACCCCGGATCGCGATCGCGTCGCCGGCCAACGGCGCGCAGGTCAACACCGACAGCGGTTTCCTGGTCTCCGGTACGGGCGCCAACCTCTTCGAGGGCAATGTGGTGGTGGAGGCCCGGGACGCAGACGGCCGTCGTCTGGTTCAGCGCCCCACCACGGTGGACGCCAATGGCAACTGGTCCGTCTCCCTCTACACCGGTGCGGTTGACGGTCCCGGGACCATCGTCGCCTTTGCGCCCTCGCCCGCCGATGGCTCGCGCATGGCCGAATCCAAGGTCAATGTGACCTTCGTCTCCACGCCGACCCAGCCTGTGCCGCCTTCGATCCGCATCGAGCGACCGGCCAACGGCGCGCGCATCAACGCCACCAGCGGTTTCTTCGTCAGCGGCCTGGCCCAGGGCGTCTTCGAGGGCAATGTGATCGTCCAGGCCCGGGATGCGTATGGCTCCCTGCTGGACCAGGTGGTGACCACCGCCGACATCAACGGCAATTGGTCGACCGCGCTCCGCTTCCTGATCCCCAGCGGCACGGTCGGCTCCATCTACGCTTTCTCCACCTCGCCTGCGGACGGGCGCGTGGTGGCCGATGACCTGGTGCGGGTCACCTTCGTGAGCGCCTGCCGGGTGCGTACGGACTGGCCGGTCTACGTGGTGCAGCGGGGCGACACCCTCTTCTCCATCGCCCAGCGCACGGGGAGTACGGTGGGCGAGTTGACTTTCGCTAACTGTCTCTCCAACCCCAACAACATCACCGTCGGCCAGCGGCTGCACGTGCCGCGCCTGCCCGACACCGGCGATGTGACCGTGGAGCCTGAGGTCGTCATCACCAACACGGAGGCCGACGCCGAGCTTGCTCTGGATGAACCCGTGGTGATCGAGGGTGAGGCCGTGGGCGTGCTGCCCGGCAACATCTTCGTGCGCCTGCTGGACAGCACCGGAGTGGTGGTGGACAATGTTCACGGCCAGGTGGTGGACGAGCCTGACAAGGATGGCCGCTGGACATGGCGGGCCGAGCTTTCCGCTGACAGGGCGGAACCCGGCGTGCGTGGCCACGTCTTCGCCTATTCGATTCAGGCCGCCGATGGTATGATCGCCGCCTACGCGCTGACGCCGGTCATCTATGGCCCGGCCGCGGAAGGGCCGTTTGTGACCATCGACAGCCCGGCTCCCTACAGCCAGGTGGGCGTGGACGGAGCGATCACGGTCAGCGGACGGGGCGCGGGCCTCTTCGAGGGCAATGTGATCGTCCAGGCGCTGGATAACAGCGGCAACGTGCTGGCCGAGGAGTATGGCACGATCGCCGTCGAGGAGATCGGGGACACGGGCGACTGGTCCGTGGACCTGAGCGTGGACTACATCGGTCGCGGTCGGATCGTGGCCTTCTCCACCAGCCCGGAGGACGGTAGCACCATGGCCGAGGCCGGGGTGGACGTCTTCTTCGGCGACCCGACCCTGGAGGAGAGCGTGGCCGTGATCACCCACCCGCTGCCCAACACGGTCTACACCTATAAGAACCGCCTGGTGACGGCTGCCGGCTACGCCAAAGGCGTCCTCCAGGACCAGGTTTATGTGACCGTGGTGGACGACCAGGGCAACGTGGCCTTCCTGATCCCGGTCGAGGTCGACCCGGCCAGCGGCTTCTGGACCACATCTCTGGATGTGCAGATCCCGGTGGATCGGGACCGCAAATACAGCGTCAACGTGGCCGCAACCAGCGACGTTGGCGGCGCGGTCTTCGCCGGCGATCGGGTGGACGTGGAAACGCGTGCGCCGGAAGCCGCGGTGACAGGCAATGTGGTTGCCGAGGGTGAGGTGACTCTGCCGGATGACGCAGTGGTCACGGTGCAGGTGTCTGACGTCTCCAAGGCCGACGCGGCCGCAGAGGTCATCGGCGAGCAGGTCATCAAACTGCCCGGCCAGTTGCCCATCCCCTTCGTGGTCGAGTATGACCCGGACGTGATCGACGAGCGTTTCACCTACGCGGTCAGCGCCCGGATCACCGACGGTGAGGACAACCTGCTCTACACGAGCACGACCCGGATCCCGGTGATTACTAGCGGTGCGCCCACCGCGAATGTGGATGTTCCGGTGGAGAGCGTTCGGTAGCTGGTTGCCGTAGCGGAACAGCAATAGAACGCGGGTTGAGCGGATCAGGCGGATCGATATGGTTTTTGTTTAAAAACCTGTGAAAATCAGCCCAATCCGCTCAATTCGCGTTCTAGATTTCCTCGTTCGTTCACGCCGGGGAGTTTCAGGCGCACGGCCCGGGCGCCCCCTCTGACGTTATTTCAACGAGTGGTGTGGACAGGGGAGATCTCTAACTACACTTTCGCCTCAGTTGGAACCCACGGTTGTTCAGCCAAAAAACCCGCCTGAATCATTGCCCAGGCGGCTGCACCAATGGATGAAGCTTCTATACCTAAATCAGCGGGAAGAATACGCACCCGTCGGGCCGGGATCGTCAAGGACCGGTACTGCACCGCCTCGCGCAACGGTTCAAGAAGAAGCTCGCCGGCCATTTGAGGCAGACTTCCACCGACGATGACCATCTCTGGATTGAGGAAGTTGACCACATTGGCTATGCCTACGCCCAGATAGCGACCGGTCTCAATCAGAATACTCTGGGCAAATCCATCGGCCAATTTCGCTGCCTTCACCACATCTTGGGCGCCTACTTCCTCCAACTTACCACCCACTGAGTCTCGGATAGAGGAAATTGCTCCCTGTTTCAGCCCCTTGATGGCCCGCTCGGCGATGGCCGGGTTAGCCACCAACCGCTCCAGGCAGCCGTAGTTGCCACAACGACATCGAGGGCCATCTTCATCAACCGTCGTGTGGCCGATCTCGCCGGCGACGCCATCGGCGCCCAGGTAGAGTTGGCCGCCGATGACAATCCCAGAACCCACCCCTTCACCTACGTTGAGACAGATCAGATTTTGCACCCCCCGGCCAGATCCGAAATAGGTTTCAGCCACAGTTAAGGCGATGCTGACATCGATGATATGTATCGGTATATCTAACTGCTCGCGCAGTAACTCGCGAAGCGGCACCTGTTCCCAACTCAGGTTAACCGCTTGGACAACCAAACCGCTGTTGCTGTCGATCAATGCTGGCACGGAGACGCCCAAGCCCACCAACTTGTCGAGTGGCATTCCGGATATATGAATGGCTTCTTGGGCAGCCTGGCTGATGAGACGGGCGCCCTCGGGTCCGTCCACCTGACCATGATAGGGATGGACAATTTTAGCAAGCGGTTGGGCCTCCAGGTCAGTGACAGTGGCGATCAGCCGATTTGCGCGTAGATCGACGCCCACCGCCGCAAAGGCGCTGGGGTTGAACTCGAACAACATCGGTTTTCTTCCGCCCGCGGAAGCGCCGATTCCACTTTCTTTGACCAACCCCATGCCTGTCAACTCTTCGACAATCGAAAAGGCGGTGGCGGAAGTGAGTTTGGACAAACGGGCCAGCATAACGCGGGAAATAGGCCCCTTTTCGCGAATGATCTGTAGAATGGCCGCCCGGTTTATTTGGCGCACTAATTGCATATCTCCGGTTGCGATTTTACGCATGTTCGACTTCCCCTTGATCGATCCGGTGGTTCTCCATAGTTAAGATGTTCCAAATTTTATAAGAAGTTGCTTGCGATATGGCAATTTTCGTCATGAATTCGACCTGTTTAGCAATTTTTTCCTCCTTGACAGAGACGTTTCCTTATGATACACTCCAACTTATTATAGCCTCTATAATAAGTTGGAGCAAGATGTTGTTCCGTCAATTGTTTTCGTCTACCACATTTTTTATCTGTTCGCATAGTTGACAGCGCCTATTCAGATTTCCGGGCGGGTCAGTCCCAAAAGTTGACTTGGCTGATACGGTTGATGAAGGGAACCCATTCTGGGTATTGGGTTCAGCAGCTCTGTTATCAACAGGACGCGCCGTTTCCCCTGAACAGATCCCCTGGGTGCTACTCTCCACCCGTTGGTGTTTTCGATAATCGACGAGTTCATCCTGGATAAGGATCGAGGCTATACGGCATATAGGACTTGATGATAACTTCCGGTTTGGGGCCGTTCGGGGAGGAAGACGCCAAACGCGTATCTTAGCAAACACGCAACCGAAGGAGAGAGCCATTGAGTGAAAAACTGGCAATCGAAGGCGGCGCTCCTCTGCGCCAGACGCCGTTCCCTTCTTGGCCGATCTGGGACGAAAATGAAGAAAGACAACTTCTGGAGGTGCTCCACTCCGGCCAATGGGGGATGTTGAGCGGAACAAAGGTCCATGCTTTTGAGCGCGCTTTTGCCGATTATCAGCAGGCCAAACATGGCATTTGCGTGGTCAATGGCACTGCGGCGTTGGAGGTCTCACTGGCAGCCGTCGGCGTCGGTCCAGGCGACGAGGTGATTACAACTCCCTACACGTTTGTCGCCACTGTCAACGCAGCTCTGTCGCTAGGCGCCATCCCCATCTTGGTTGATGTGGACCCTAACACCTTTTGTATCGACGTAGAGCAAATCGAAGGCGCAATCACCTCCAGAACAAAAGCGATCCTCCCGGTGCATATTGCAGGGCAGCCAGCGGATATGGACGCCATCCTGGCCATTGCCAAGACGCATGGATTGCGGGTGGTGGAGGACGCCTGCCAAGCATGGGGGGCGGAGTGGCGTGGCCGGCGGGTTGGCGCGTTGGGTGACCTGGGGACGGTTAGCTTCCAGGCTAGCAAGAATATCACCGCTGGCGAGGGTGGAATTATCGTGACCAACGACGATCAACTGGCGGACATCTGTTGGTCGCTGCACAATGTCGGCCGGCGTAAAGGCGGGTTGTGGTACGAACACGTGCGCCAGGGTTGGAACTATCGCATGACTGAATGGCAAGGTGCGATTCTGCTGGCCCAATTGGCGCGCGCAGATACATTATCTGAGCGACGCAGTCGAAACGCACACCACCTGTCCGAAGCTTTGCAGTCGATACCGGGCATTCATCCCCTCAAGATCGATCAGCGGGTTACCAGGCACGCCTGGCATATTTTCATCTTCCGCTATCAGTCCGACGAATTTGGCGATATGTCGCGGGATAGGTTTATCGAAGCGCTGCAAGCAGAAGGCGTCCCGTGCGCGCCGGGATATGTTCCCCTCAACCAGTCTCCGGCGTTGCTGGATGGACTGAAACGGATACAGACTTTTCGGGAAGACGCGCCTCCGCCTCGTCCATGCCCCGTGGCCGAGCGGGTATGCACCCAAGAGGCGGTATGGTTCACTCAGAACATGCTTATTGGCAGTGAACAGGATATGAATGACATCGTAGCGGCGATTGCCAAGATTCAGCGTTGGGCGAAATAGTTGTGGAGTGAAGATGTTGAAATTCTGTGTCGTGGGCGCCGGTTTCATCGGCGGAGTGCACGTTGAGGCGTTAGCCAAAATTCCCGATGCCAAAGTAACCGTTGTATGCGGTCTCGTCGAGAAAACGGCTGCCGATCTGGCGAATAAGGCCGGCGCCGTCTGGGAAACGGATTATCGCCAGGCAGTGGCGCGGGACGACGTGGATGTCGTCTGCGTTTGTACGCCTAGCGGCGCTCACGCGGAGGTGGCCGAAGCCGCGGCGTCAGCCGGAAAGCATCTGGTCGTGGAGAAACCACTGGATATCACATTGGAGCGGGTGGACCGCATCGTCGCTGCCGCGCGTCAGGCCGGGGTGAAGTTGACCTGTATTTTCCCCTATCGCTTTATGGGGGGAACGGCGTTGGCTAAACGGGCCATGGATAAGGGGCGTTTAGGACGGCTGGTCCTGGCGGATGCTTACATTAAATGGTTTCGCGACCAGGAGTATTATGACTCCAGCAATTGGAAAGGAACCTGGGCGCTCGATGGTGGAGGCGTGCTTATGAATCAAGGAATTCATAACATAGACCTTCTGAATTATCTGGCAGGCCCGATAATCAGCGTCACAGCGCGCACAGCCACCTTGGCTCATCAGATGGAGACCGAGGACACAGCCGTCGCCCTGGCGACCTTTCCCAATGGAGCGCTGGGCGTTATCGAAGGCAGCACCGCCAGTTGGCCAGGAGAGAGCGGGCGGGTGGAATTGCACGGCGACCAGGGAACGATCGCCCTGGAAGATGGGCGAATCGTGACCTGGAAACTGGCCGATTCGACCCCAGAGGAGGAGAAGCAAATGTTGGATGAGGTCAGCCTCGGCAGCGGGGCCTCCTCCGCAGCGGGCTTCAGTTGCGAAATGCACCGTCGTCAATTGGCGGATATGGTTGAAGCCATCCTCCATGACCGGCCGCCTGCGATTGATGGAGCAGAAGCGCGCCAATCGGTGGCCATCATTCGGGCCATCTACGACTCCAGCGCAAAAGGGAGTTGGATCACGCTGTCCTGATTCCTACACTGCTTGTCGAGCGTGACATCGATCCTTCGGTCCACCCAAAGCGACAGAGTATGGTTATCCACTGCGAGGCTGTAGAATAGTGAGGAGGTGATCGAGAGCGAGTTTATAACTGGATCAGTGTTCAACGGTTTATTCATCAAAGGTAACTATTCAGGCCGAAGCCGGTTGATAGATAAGACATACAGAACGCAAAGGTAAATCAAACAAATGGCTGCTACTATAGAACAATCATGACAGCACTACTCAGGTATAGCCGCGAGCAGTTAGAGCAACTGGA
>JAJRVT010000379.1 GCA_024277175.1 Chloroflexota bacterium
CGGGCGACCGCCTGACGCCGGTGCTGAACGAGGCGGGAGAAGCGCTGGCGGACGGGCAGGCGGAATTAGGCATGGTGGAGATAGAGTAGGGCCATCAGGCCGTTTTGGCTGGAGCGCCAATCTTGTTGGATCGGCTAAATCTATTTGAAAGCTTTTTGCGATAACGCACTGCCGCGCGCCGCACCGCCGGGATGCGCGCCAGCAGTAACAGCGCCACAATGCCGCCCCACAGCAACGGCTGGCGAATGTCCGCTTTCTGCACCCAGGCGTAGTGTACGATCACCAGAATACCGGCCAGATAAATCCACTTGTGCAGCGTTTTCCAGGTCTTGCCCAGGCGACGCTGCCAGCCCTTGGTGGAGGTGATGGCAAGCGGAATCAGGATCAGCAAGGCCGCTGAGCCGACCAGCACATAGCGCTTCTCCACCAACTCAAGCCCCAGCAGCCGGAAGTTGAAGCCGTAATCCAGGCCGACGAAAATGAGGAAGTGGATGCCGGCGTAGAGAAAAGCGTACAGCCCCAGCGCCCGCCTCACCTTGATGGCCTGCCGGAAGCCGAAAATAGTGTTGGCAGGGGTCGCCGCCAGGGTGAGCACCAGCAACACGAGCGCAGCTTTACCCGTGCGAAAGGTGATATCCTGGATGGGATTGACCGACAAGTTCCCTTGAACAGTATCCCAAACCAGGAGCGCCAGGGGCAAAAGCGCGGCCAGGTGTACGAATAGCTGAAATACGGTGAATTTGGGGCGTTTCATTTAGAAATTCACCTTCAGATCCATGCCTTCGTACAGATACGCCACTTGCTCGCCGTAGCCATTGAAAGGCGGCGTCTCGCGCCGTTTCAGTTCGCCGATGCGGCGTTCGCTGCGTTGCGACCAGCGGGGATGGGACACATCGGGATTGACGTTGGCGTAAAAGCCGTACTCGTTCGGCGCGGCCGCCATCCATAACGAAGTGGGCTGTTCTTCGACCAGATCGATCCGGACAATGGATTTGATGCTCTTGAAACCATATTTCCAGGGCACGACCAGACGCACAGGCGCGCCGTTCTGGATCGGCATGGCTTCGCCATAGAGCCCGGTGGCGAGCAAGGTCAGATCGTGCATGGCTTCGTCGAGGCGCAGCCCCTCAATGTAGGGCCATTCGTACCAGTTACTGCGTTGGCCGGGCATGCGGTCGGGGTCGTAGATGGTCTCGAAGCGCACATATTTCGCCTGTGAGGTGGGCTCGACCTGCTTGAGCAATGCAGCCAGCGGAAAACCGACCCAGGGAATGACCATCGACCACGCTTCGACGCAGCGCAAACGGTAGATGCGCTCCTCTTGCTGGAACTTGTTGAGGTCATCCAGATCGTAAACGCCAGGCTTGTTGACCAGCCCGCCCACCTCGATCTTCCATGGTTCGGTCGGATAGCCCTTGGACATCGGCGCTACGGCTTCTTTGTTGGTGGTGAATTCGTAGAAGTTGTTGTAGCTGGTGATTTCCTGGTAGGTGTTGGCCTCCTGCCCCAGTTCGTCGACCAGAACAGCGTCGGCGGAGGACGCGCCAGCGGTCGGGGCGGGAGAAGCTGGTGGGGTTGAGGATTTATCCGATGAGGAGGGGGTGAGCGTTGGCGCGCCGCAGGCGGCCAGGGCCAGAGCGCTGGCCGCGACAGCCGCCCCCTTCATAAACCGACGGCGGCCAAGGTAGTGTTGCAGCGATGTAATCTCGGAAGATGGGATTTTGGGGATATTGTTCATGAGTCCTTCGCAAGGCGTGTGAGTGAATTTTATACAGGCACTATAACACCGGTTCCTGAATTTGCTATTACTTAACTATTACAAAAGGATTACGCGTGTCTGTGATCCCTCTCTCATGATGGCCAAAAACGTGGCCCGGGGCGTCAACCCGGGGGGATCAAGGAAGAAGCCAGGAGTCCAGCGCGTCACTATCCAGAAGTATCCAGAAGCGCTTGTGTTCGTGAGACCCGACCTTTAGAATACTTGCAAGCTGATTGCCCTGACGTCGCCCGGGCATGCCAATCAAAGCTATCCCACAATCAATCGGCGGCTCGCAAAGAGAAAACAAGGATAAAACAATGAACAGGTACGACATCATTTGGATAGGTACAGGCCAGGCCGCCGGTACAATTGTGCCGCGCCTGGTGGCGGCAGGCAAGACCGTAGCCATTGCCGAAGGCGGCCGCTTTGGGGGCAGTTGCGTCAACTACGGCTGCACCCCCACCAAGACGATCGTCGCCAGCGCCCGCGCCGCGCACATGGCCCGTCGCGGCCCCGATTTCGGTGTGATCACGGGCGAGGTCAGTATCGATTTCGCCAAAGTGATGGAACGCCAGAACAAGATGCGCAACGGCGTCAGTCATGGGCTGGAGAACTGGTTGCGCGGCATGGACAACGTCGATATTTACGCCGATTTCGCCACGTTCGTCGACGACCACACGGTGCGCGTTGGCGACGAAGTCATCTTTGGAGAAACGATTGTCATCAACGCCGGCGCTCGCGCCAGCCTCTTGCCCATCGACGGCATCGATGAAGTCGATTGGCTGGATAACGCCCGCCTGTTGGACCTGGAGGCATTGCCCCGGCACCTCGTCATCGTCGGCGGCAGCTATATCAGTCTGGAATTCGCCCAGGCCTTTCGCCGCCTGGGCAGCGAGGTGACCGTGTTGGGCCGTGGTGACCAGCTCGTATTCCGGGAAGACGCCGACATCGCCGCTCAGGTCAAGGATATCCTCGAAAGCGAGGGGATCACAATTCAGCTAAACGCCAGCGTCGAGCGCCTGGCGCAAGCGGCCCCCCGACAGATCGATGTTTTCTACGAGCAAGAGGGCGAAGCCAAACAGGTGCGGGGCACGCATCTGCTGCTGGCAGTGGGCCGCACGCCGAACAGCGACCGCCTCAACCTGGAAGCGGCCGGCGTCGAGGTCAATGCCCGCGGTTACATCCGCGTGAATGAGGTGATGCAGACCACAACCCCGCACATCTTCGCCGTAGGCGACATCAACGGCGAGGGGGCCTTCACCCACACCTCGGTCAACGATGGCGAGATCTTCTGGGACCATTTCAGCGGCGATGACGATCGCATCCTCTCAGAACGCATCCCCACCTACGCCCTGTTCATCGACCCGCCGTTGGGCCGGGTGGGCATGTCTGAAAAAGCGGCGCGGGCCAGTGGCCGCAACGTGTTGATGGCGACCCGGCCCATGAAACACATCGCCCGGGCCAGAGAAAAGGACGAGACCGCGGGCATGGTCAAGGTCCTGGTGGACGCAGACACAGAGGAGTTCCTGGGCGCGGCTATTCTCGGCGTGGGCGGCGATGAGGTTATCAACATGTTCACGACCTTCATGTACACCAAATCCTCTTACAAACTCTTCCGCAAGGCCGTGCTCACGCATCCCACCGTGGCCGAGCTGATGCCGTGGATCCTGGACGATTTGAAACCGCTGGATCCGTAATAATCGCGCTATTTGGAATCGCTCGCCTTCAAAGATTTCCCTGGTCAATTTGTCCAACATCGCCTATAATCGGAGGCGACTTCATCCCATACTCCTCCCAAATGACCATGACCAACGCCACCATCCTTGTTGTAGACGACGAACAACCCGTGCGCAACACCGTGCGCGCGTATTTAGAAAAGGAAGGCTATACCGTGCACACGGCAGCCGACGGTCCCACCGCGCTGCGGGCCGCGCATGCGTTTCGGCCCGATGTCGTCATCCTGGACATCATGCTACCGGGCATCGACGGCTTGGAAGTGCTGCGCAAGATACGACAGGAATCCAACGCCTGGGTGATCATGCTGACCGCCCGCACCGAGGAGATGGACAAAGTGCTGGGTCTGAAAATGGGAGCCGACGATTATCTGACCAAACCCTTCAGCCCCCGCGAACTGGTGGCCCGCGTGGATGCCATGCTGCGCCGCGGTAGCCAGATCGGTGATGGGGAAGCGCCCCTGATCTTTGACCAATTACGCATCGATCCTGCCGCCCGGCAAGTGTGGGTTCAGGAACAACGTATCGACCTCACGCCAATCGAGTTCGATCTCCTGTACGCGCTGGCCCGACACCAGGGACACGTGCTCAGCCGGGAGCAACTCATCGAGCAGGTGTGGGGCTATGATTATTACGGTGATGAGCGCATTGTGGATGTGCATATCGGCCGGCTGCGCAAAAAACTGGCGGGAGCGTCTGATACGGCCGATTATATCGCCACCGCCCGCGGCGTCGGCTACCGTTTCGAGGCTCAACCGGGATGAAGGGCCCTGTGAAACTGCGTAACAGCCTGGGAGCGAAGCTCTTTCTCTCCTACCTGATCATTATCGTTGTAGGCGTTATCGTGCTGGCGGGAGCGGTGCAGGTGCAGACGCCCGCAGCCATCCAACGGCATATCGAACGCATGGAACTCCACCTGGGCGCTGATCCCGCTCTGGCGGAGGATTTGCGCGTGAATTTCACATCCGCTATCAATGAAATCACCCTCACTGCTGCGATTGTGGCGCTGGTGGTGGCGGTTGCCGTCAGTTTCTTTACGGCCCAACGTATCATCACGCCGATCCGAAGTATGATGCAGGCGAGTCGGCAGATCGCTGCCGGCCATTTCGAGCAACGGGTGCTAGTCCCCAGCCAGGATGAACTGGGTGAACTGGCCCACAGCTTCAACCTGATGGCGACGGAACTGGAACAGACTGAAAAGCGTCGCCTGGAACTGATCGGGGATGTCGCACACGAGTTGCGTACGCCCCTGAGCAATATCAGGGCCGTGCTGGAGGGCCTGACCGATGGCGTGTTGCCTGCGGAGCCGGCCACTTATCGCAGCATGCAGAAAGAGGTCAGGCGCTTGCAACGCCTGGTGCAGGATCTACAGGAGCTGTCCCGGGCTGAAGCCGACCAGATGTTGCTGCACCCGGAGCCGATTGCTCCACTGGCGCTGGTCGAGGGGGCGGCCGAACGGTTACGCCCGCAGTACGAGGACAAAGGCGTTGATCTCGAAATCGCCGTTTCCCCCACGCTGCCCCGGGTCCTGGCCGATCCCGCCCG
>JAJRVT010000380.1 GCA_024277175.1 Chloroflexota bacterium
ATACAACTATGAACGACCTCATCTTTCGCTCGATTATCGTAAACCCGCTGAAGTCCATTTTCAAGCGGTTGGCTGATGTAACCTAGTCACGTATTGGTGTCAACATATTTCAGGACTTGACAATGCGCGTCGTCTATCCAAAATATTCTGTCAGCACGCGCAACACTGCCTGGTCCACCGTCTCCCAGGAGGTGGCCGGCAGCTTGTTGACGGTGACGAAGTCCTGGGCCAGGAGCACGTTGTAGACGTCATCCAGCGCGAACAGGCGAACTGCAAGCGGATGCGCGGCCGCGGCCTCCGGGCTGGACGCGTTCAACGGTTGCTCGAACATCTTCTCCGGCAACACATACTTGTGCGCGTTAGGATTGGGCGTTGGTTGTACGCGAATTTCCATGGAAAGATTATAGCATAACTCTTCAGTGGGCCGCGAGTGCGCCCCATGAATGGGGCGTCGCCCTCATAGCCCGGCGGCTTCAGCCCCGGGCGGTCCCCGCCACCGCGCCCAGGGCCATCGGCGCCGCCATCCCCGCCCCCTCCCCAGTCACGCTCCAGTCACGCACCCATGCTACACTGTCCCCCAGTCACACGTCGCGGCCCCACCCAGGCCGCCTACCTTTGGAGAACCCACCCATGAAATCACCGCGCCACCTGCTGCTCACCGGTCTGCTCTGCCTGGGCCTGCTGCTGGGCATGATCCCCGGCCCCGTCTACGCCCAGGACGCGACGCCCGCAGAGACGAGCGCGCTGGACGCTGTATCCGGCGCGCCCCTGGAGTGCATCAACCCCCTCAAGGCCGCGCACATCGCAGCCGCGATCGCGTCGGTGCTGCCTGTGCCCATCCCCGGCTTCAAGACCGCGGCCGACATGGCCGAGTTCGGGGCCAACCTGGCCCTCAAGGGCTGCCCGCCGGATCTGACCCCGCCCCCGGACATCGTCAAGCCGCCCCCGGCCGACTGTGAGCTGACCCTCACCATTCCCCTGGACGCGACCTACAACGAACTCAACCAGATCGACGAGCAACTTTTCAACCTGCTTCTACAGCGCTATTACGTGCCCGCGGATGCCCGGAGCGACCTGGTGAACATGATCTCCAGCGAATACGGGCGCTTCGAAAACGAGACCTACGGCTCCTATTCCAATGTCTACGGCCTGGAGCTGCCCCTGGAACTATCCGACTGGTCCTCCGGCAACTGGGGCGACGTGGGCCAGCCCCAAATCTACCATTACAACACGGACGTCTCCATCACCCTGCGCCAGCCGGGCCAGCGCAAAAGCGAGCAGGAGGTGGTCTTCCGCCCCGGATCGTACACCCTCGCCTGGGAGGCGGACACCCTCATCTCGGCCTTCGACTGGATTCCCACCTTCCTGATCCCCGGCTCCGACAGCCCCAGCGGACAGAAGGCCGCCAAGGAGACCGCCACCGAGGTCTCCAAGCAGGCGGTGAAAAAGGCCGCCAAAGAGGCCGCGGAAGAGACGGCGGGCGAATTCGTTCAGCGCGTCCTCAAAGAGCTGGGCAAGAACCTGGCCAAGAAGGGCGGGACCAAACTCCTGGCCGTCTCCGCCAAGCTGCGCCAACCCTACTTCGTCAGCGGCGAGGTCAACGCTTCCACCTTCGTCACCCAGCGCCTCATCATCCAAGACCACACGCCGCCCGTCATCTCCGGCGCGGACGGGGTGATCACGGTGGAGGCCTTCCTGCCCGGGGGCGCGTCCGCGTCCGCGAACATGCCCGCGTTGCTCAAGATCGTGGCGGTCTCCGACGACTGCGCCCAGAACCCGCGGCTGAGCTACAGCACGCCCTCGTTCTGGCCCCTGCAGGTGGACCCGGACGGCAATCCCCTGCCCTCGGCCACCATCGAATGGACGGCCAGCGACAACGGCGCGGCCACGCCCGCGGGCGGCGTCAACACGGCCACGGTCAGCCAGCAGGTCATCGTCCAGGACACCTTGCCCCCCATCCTCCTGGCCCCGCCGCCGGTGATCATGGAGGCCACGGGCAATGTGGAGGTTCCCCTGGGATCGCCCCAGGTCTTCGACGTGGCCGATCTGCGCCCCCAAGTGAGCTACGCGGCCCCCGACGCCACCCAGGGCGCACAATGGCCGACCTTCGGACCGGGCGTGCACTACGTGGACTGGACGGCCACAGACCGCTCCGGCAACAGCTCGGAGGTGCAGCAGCAACTGGTCAACATCAAGCCGCCGGGGACCAACCTGCCCGCGACCGCGATCCCGCGCATGGGTGGCGACGCGGTCCAGGCTGTGACCGATGAACCGATCAAGATCACCGTGCGCGGCGCGGACGGCGACAACCCGCCGGATCCCCTCTGGTTCACCGTGGCGGAGCCGCCCCAGAACGGCTTCTTCATCGCACCCCTCTACCCCTACTTCATCGACGACTATCGCATGACCGCGCGCTACAGCCCCTGGATTGCGGCCAGGGAAGGGGAGGCGTTCGCCTGGCAGGTGGCTGCGGATTTCAGCGCCATGCGTGATTATATCAAGCAGCTCTGCGAGGAGGACATCAACCGCCGGGACCTGCCCAAGGACTTCGTAAGCTGGAACGGGGGCAGCCAGAAGTACATCGCCGTGGATGACGACGGCTTCACCTACATCTATGACCGGGCCTATCGCAAGTGCACTCCCGGTGGCAGCACCGTGGCGCCCTACACCACAGAACGCATCTCCGTCTGGGATCAGGACGGCCTCTACGTGGGCGAGATCGAGCGGGGCAGCGACAGTCGCCCCCTGCACGACATCAACTTCAACGTGGGCCAGGGGACCATCCTGGCCACCAACAGCGACGGCAGCAGCACGGGCAACAGCCTGGTGGACGTCTACGCCATCCAGCCCCAGAACCCGGACGAGCCTGTCGTCGAGGTGGAAACCTACACCCTCTGGAACGACATCAACGACATCTTCGTGGGCTCATCCAACACCCGTCGGGGACCGGAGTACAAGAACGCTCGCTCTGCGGCCTGGGACACGAAGAACAACGTGCTCTACGTGATCGGGACCCACAACCTGACGGGCATGGCGGCCTTCCGCCCCGCTCCCTGCAACAATCGGTCTGAAACCCGCCCGGAGGAATGCCTGGACCTGCTGGGCACGCCGGCCTACTCCTCCTCCATCGTCCAGTCCACCAAGTCGGGCGACTTCCCCGGCGTGGGTGCGGATGCCATGAAGCTGTGGGGCATCAAGGACATCGCCGTGGACAGCCAGGGCGCGGTCTACATCGCCGCCGACCCCACCACCTCGGCCACCCGCTACCACCGCATCTACAAGTTCGCGCCGGCCACGGTGGATGAGAACGGCAGCGTCACCCTGGGTGATCTCGTGGGCTGGATGGGCAAGTGCAGCAGCGGGCCCAACTGCAACTACATCGATCAGCGCAGCATCGGCTTCTCGTGCACGGACGAGACCTGCGCGGTGGAGGGCGACCTCTCCGGCTCCGGGCCGGGCCAGTTCGACCGCATCGCGGCCATCGCCGTGGACCCCAACGATGTGCTCTACGTGGCGGACAGCGGCAACGATCGGGTGCAGCGCTTCAACAGCGACGGCCTCTTCGCCGGCGAGGCCCGCTCCCAGGCCTCCTGCCCCGGGTGCAGCGGCTTCGTACTGGGGGACTTCGGCAGCCCCGGCAACATTGCGGTCAACTCCGGCAATTTCTACATCATCGACGTGGACTCGGAACTGGTCCACGTCTTCGAAGCCAGCGTCATCCACAGCATCGACGATTCGTCAGCCTGGGTGGAGTATCAGTCGGACGCCAACTACGTGGGGCCGGACAGCTTCAGCTTCCGGGCCACGGACGGCTTCCGCACGGCCGAAGGTGAGTTGATCGAGAGCGCGCCGGCCACGGTGGCGATCAACGTGAGCCGCAACTATCGCCCGCCCCAGGCCCAGGCCGGGCTGGCCATCTCCGCCACCGAGGACACGCCCGTTCCCATCGTCCTGGCCGGTTACGACCTTGACGGCGAGCTGGATACGCTCACCTACCGGGTCACCGCGCAGCCGGGCTACGGTTCCATCAGCGGCGGCGACGGACCGGATCGCACCTACACGCCGGACCCGGACTTCTACGGCGAGGACGCGTTCACCTTCGTGGTCAACGACGGCCGCGAGGACTCGGAACCCATGACTGTGCCCATCACCGTGGCCCCGGCCAACGACCCGCCGGCCGTGGTCATCCGCACGGATCCGTTGATCGCGGGCGTGGGCTTCGCCTTCAGCCTGGACGCGCTGATCGTGGACCAGGACTTCACCGATACGCACGCCCTGACCGTAGAGTGGGGCGACGGCGTAATCGAGAACGCGGGCGGCATCCAGGCCGACGGCAGCCTGAGCGGGCCGGTGATCCTGCCCGACAGCACCATCACCAGCACGATCCTGGGCTTCCACACCTACGCCAGCCCCGGCGACAAGATCCTGCGGGTCTGTGCGGTGGACGCGGCCGGCGCGCAGGGCTGCGACGCCCGCACGGTCTCCGTGGAGGCGCGGACAGACCTGGCCCTGAGCCGCCAGGGCGCGGCGGTGGTCCCCGCGGACCGGCGCACGTTGACCTACGCTTTGACCGTGGAGAACCGGCCCCCCAGCGCCGGCGGCATGGTCGCAAGCGGCGTGGTGTTGGAGGAGACCCTGGCCCCGGGCGCGAGCTACCAAGCGGTGGACGCCAACGGTCCTTTCTCCTGCACCGCGGGCGGGCGCACCCTCCAGTGCGCGGTCGGCGACCTTGCCGTGGGCGGTTCGGCCCAGGTCATCATCACCGTGGCCCTGAGTGATGGCCTGGAGCCGGGCGCGGAGATCGCGGCCCGGAGCAGCGTCCAGGGCAACACGCCCGACGCCATCCCGGACAACAACCAACTGCTGGTGAATCTGGCCCTGCTCCCGGCCGCGGACTTCGTGGTCACCAGCCTGGCGGATGGCGGCGACCTCAGTCCCGGCGACGGCGTCTGCCAGGCCGTGGACGGCTGCACCCTGCGGGCCGCGGTCCAGGAGGCCAACGCGCTGCCCGGCGCGCAGCGCGTAGCCATGGGCTACGGTGTGCACCAGCTCAACATCAGCGAGGAGGCGGGTCGCCTGCGGGCCGGCAGCGATCCCCTGGTGGTGACCGATGACCTGACCATCACCGGCCTCAGCCCGGACCGCACCGTGGTCAACGCCAACGGCCTGAGCCGGGTCTTCCACGCAGAGGGCGCGACTCTGACCCTGCGCGATCTGATGCTCTCCGGGGGCGCGGTTTCGGGGGATGATGGCGGCGCGGTCCTGGTGGTCGACGGCGAGCTGACGCTTGAGCGGGTGGCGGTGACCGGCAACCGGGCGCGCAACGGCGGCGGGGTCATGGCCCATGAGAGCGCGGTCACCATCCGCCAGAGCGCCATCACCGACAACCGGGCGATGGCGGTCGAGGGCCAGGGCGGCAGCGGCGGCGGCGTCCACCTCCGCGGCGGTAGCCTGAGCATCCAGAACAGCACCTTCAGCGGCAACCAGGCCGAGCGGGGCGGCGCGCTCTCCAACGACAACGGTGCGGTTGCGCTGCAGAACGTCACCCTGATCGGCAACGGGGCCAACGTCGAAGGCGGCGGGGTCCACAGCCCGGGCGGCGGCGTGAGAGCGGTCAACACCATCCTGGCGAGCAACGGCGCGCCCCTGGGGGGTGACTGCCTGGGGCGGATCGCGTCCGATGGCTACAACCTGCTGGGCGACCTGGACAGTTGCACCGTCACAGGCGAGACGGGGAGCAACGTGCTGGCTCCGGGCGCGGAATGGACGAGCCTGAGTCGCACCTTCGCCGACACCTACGCCTATCCCCTCACGGTGGAGAGCCGGGCCGTGGACGCGGGAACCTGTCTGCTGGACGTGGATCAGCGGGGCGTGGCCCGGCCCGCGGGTGCAGGCTGCGACATCGGCGCGATGGAGTATGATCCGCGGGCGGGGTTGAGTCAGGCGGTTTATTTGCCGGCGGTGATGCGATGACAGGATGGCCAGAATGACAAGATAACGGGGTGATAGGGTGGCGTTCTGGTGGGATGCCGCCTTGTCGCGTGGCTGGTGGGCGCGTTCGTCACGTTTTCGTCACGGTTGCATGAATAGAATAGGGCGCAGATGATCCGGGGCAACCTCGGGAGGCGACCAGGTTTGCCCAATCATCTGAGCATCGCTGGCCGCCTCCCGGAGGTTCTTAGCCTGGCCTTGCTGGCCCTGCTGACATCGGCTTGGCAGGGCGCGGCCATGGTCACCGGGCTTGGGGGAGACGCAGGTCAACCTGGACCGCTATCCGGTGAACGTCCGGGAAAAGGAAACTATGGAATTGGCCGGGTGCGTTGCTTTCCCCATGACAGGAGTGGTATCATACAGGTGACAAAAAGAACGGGATTCAATCATGGCAGAATGGGGGCGACAAAAATGAAACGCCATCCCGTCATCGCTTTCTACATCCTGGCGTTCGTCATCTCCTGGTTGGGCTGGCTGCCGCAGATGCTCTACGCACGCGGGCTCTTTCTGTTTGACAGCCCACTCTTCAACATTCTGGGCGGCGTGGGACCCGCGCTGGCCGCGGTCGCGGTCCTGCTGGCCGGGGGGGACAGAGCCGGCGTGCGCGCGCTGTTCGGTGCGATCGTCCAATGGCGGGCATCCTGGGTGTGGTACGCGATTGCATTCGGTTTCTGGCCCCTGGTGATGATCCTGGCATTGGGGATGGGCTCCCTTTTGGGCCGGCCCTTCCCGCCCCTTGACCAGACAAGTTGGGCGGCCATCCTCCCCCTCTTCGTCGCCATGTTGATCTCCAACGTCTGGGAGGAGATCGGCTGGCGCGGGTTTGCGCTGTCGCGCTTGCAGGCCAGCCACCCGGACCTGACCGTCGTGCTCATCATGGGCGTGCTCTGGTTTCTGTGGCACCTGCCCCTGCTGCTGAACCCGGCCTCGTCCATGGCCGACCTGCCGTGGATCGGCGATCTCCTTTTCACCATCTCCCTGACCGTGCTCTACACCTGGCTCTACCGGAACACCGGTGGCAGTCTCTTCTTCGTCACCGTCTTCCACGCCATGTCCAATACGGTCGCATTCGTCTTGATGGAGGCGGACGCATTCATCTCTTCGTACGCCTTTGTCGTCGTCCTCTCCACTGCTGCGGCCCTGGCCATCGTGATGGTTTATGGCCCGCAACGCTTCACCCGATCCGGACGGCCTGCATGAGAGAAGCGACGCTCTGTTTTCTGATACGCGGGAACCCGGTCCCTGAGATCCTCCTGGGATTCAAAAAAGTCCCTCTTTGTTGGCGAATGGATACAGAATAAGGACGTCATGCGGAACAAAGAACTTTTAAGCGCTGTGGCGATTGGGCTCACTTTTGTGGCGTTCCTCCCCTATATTCGCTCCATCATCAAGGATGAAATTCAACCCCATGTCTTTTCCTGGGTGATCTGGGGGATCACAACGTTCGTGGTCTTTCTGGCCCAACTTGAGGGCGACGGAGGCGCGGGAGCCTGGCCCACGGGCGTTTCGGGAATCATCACTTTTTTCATCGCCCTGTTGGCCTATTTGAAGCGGGCTGATGTGACCATTACCCGAGCAGATTGGGCGTTCTTTATCGCTGCGGTGTCCTCCCTGCTCTTCTGGTTTTTGACGTCCGTGCCGCTGTGGGCCGTCGTCATTCTCACCGCCGTCGATGTGTTCGGATTCGGCCCAACGGTCAGGAAAGCATATGCCTTTCCTGATTCAGAATCGGTGTTCTTCTTCGCCCTGCTCACCGTCCGCAACCTTGTTTCCATCATGGCGCTTGAGTATTACTCGGCGACAACTGTGTTATTCCCCGCAGTCATCGCCGCCGCCTGTATGCTTTTGATTGCCATGATACTATATCGGAGACGTGTGCTGGCGATCGGCTACGCATCACGACAGACATGAAAGGATATCCACGGAATGGGACAACGATACACCGAAATACCTGACCGACTGAGACAGCTTATAGAGCAGCAAAAGATCTTCTTCGTGGGCACGGCGACGGCTGACAGCCGGATCAACATCTCTCCCAAGGGAATGGATTCTCTACGGGTGCTGGACAAAAACCGGGTTGTGTGGCTCAACGTCACAGGCAGCGGCAACGAGACAGCCGCCCACATCCAAGAAAACCCGCGCATGACCCTCATGTTCGCCGCCTTCGAGGGAAACCCCATGATCCTACGCCTTTATGGAGAGGCGAGAGCGATCCATCGCAACGATCCGGAATGGGGTGAGCTGTTTTCGCTGTTCGATCCCATTCCAGGGGCAAGGCAGATTTTCGATCTCCGCGTGGATCTGGTGCAAACCTCATGTGGCATGGGCGTACCGCTTTATGATTATGTGGGGGAGAGACATCTGCTGGAGCCCTGGGCGGAGAAAAAGGGCGAAGATGGCCTGAGAACGTATTGGGAGAAGCACAATCGGGCAAGCCTGGACGGCAAACCAACGAACATCATGCGGAAAAACATACCTTCTCAATAAACAGGGGGCGGCGGTCGTAGAAGCTCGGCCTTTGACAAAAGCCGGACTTCTATTTTAAGGAGTTGATCATGAACCAACCAATCGACTGGCTGCTAAACGGCCCGCCCTGGGTCGAGTATCGCACCCGCGTAGATTTGCTTGAACAGCCCGAAGACGATCCTGAAGTTCACCGCGCGCGTGAAGCCATGCTGGCGCATCCCCAGATCAGGCGGCTGATGGACGAGGTGGGCGCATGGCCCGGCCCGATCCTCAAGTCCCACAAATCAGCCGGGCATATGCTGCACAAGCTGGTCTTCCTCGCCGATCTGGGGATGCGCGCGGACGATGCGGGCGTTGCGGAGATCGTCGACCGCATCCAGGCCCACCGATCGGAAGAAGGTCCGTACCAGGTATTGGTCAACATCAATTCCCGCTACGGCGGCACAGGCGAAGACCAGTTCGCATGGATGCTGTGCGACGCACCTTTGACGCTCTATGCGCTGAGCCAATTCGGCCTGGGCGACTCCCCGAAGGTGCGGCAGGCCGTGGAGCACCTGGTCGAGCTGGAACGGGAGAATGGCTGGCCGTGTGCGGTCACGCCCGATCTAGGGAAGTTTCGGGGACCGGGGCGCAAGGCGGATCCGTGCCCCTACGCCAACCTGCTCATGCTCAAGCTCCTGGCCCGATTCCCTGAATATCATGGTGAGCCAGGCGTCCGCACCGGCGTGGAAACGCTGCTGTCGCTGTGGGAACAGAGA
>JAJRVT010000381.1 GCA_024277175.1 Chloroflexota bacterium
CCGGTCCACGGCGCGGGCCGGTAAACGGTGTGGGGATGACGCCGCCCTGCAGCCCGGAACCCGACCCCGATCGCGGCCACGCCCAGGAAGAGGGCCGCCAGCCCCAGGGTCGGTTGTCCCCAGACCAGGCGCAACAGCCAGCCGGCCAGGAAGAGGACCAACCCCGCGATCAGGGCCAGACGCGGGCCGGATCCGTCATCCGCCTCATCTTCGCTGTCACCGGCGAAACCCCGGGCCATCATGGCTTCGGCCAGTTGCAGCGCCCGCTCCAGCCCGCCCACCAGCAGGGGGATCACCAGGGGCAGCCAACTGCGCACGCCCCGCATTCGGTGGCCGCGGATGGCCTGGGCCTCCCGGATCTGCTGAAGCTGGCGCAGGGTGGTCGGCACATAGGTCATGGCGATGGAGACGACCACGGCCAGCGAGTAGTAGGCCCGGGGCGCGAGGCGCACCAGCGCGCGCACGGGAACCACCCGGTTGATGATCGCGAAGGCCGCGAACAGGCCGGCGATGACCGCGCCGTTGAGCGCGCCATAGACCAGCGCCTCCAGGGTCACCGGCCCGCCGAAGAGGGGGATGGCGTCGGGTAGGTGAAAGAGCACGGTTTCGCCCACGTGGACGGTCAGGGCGTTGAAGACCGCGGCCAGCCCCACCACGATCAGGCCGAAGCGCAGGGGCGAAATGGAGGGCATGTCAGGCCGGGGCGGCGTATGGCGACGGGCCGCGGCGGTCACCACGCCGATCCAGAGCAGGACCAGCCCCATGTAGAGCGGGTTGCGGGTCACCGTCAGCGCCACCAGGATCGCGGCCAGCCAGGCCATCCACGCCAGCGCGTGCAAGGGATCTCGATTCACGCCGATCGCTCTGCGCCGGCCGGGACATAGACCGGCTTCACCTCGCGCTCGACGGCGGACGCGGGGGCCGGATCGTAGTCATAGGTGAAGCGAAGGTGGAAGCGCCGCAGCACCCGCAGGATGGGCGCGCCGAAGACCAGCATCAGCGTCACGTTGCCCACCAACCGGGCCGCGTCCCAGACCAGGGAGGTGGCCAGGTAGAAGACCGCGTAGCGCTGCACCGTTTCGGCCAATCCCATGCCCGGCTCCCAGTATTGGCCGCCCCCGCCGCTGACGAAGGGCCAGAACCAGATGTTCATGATCACACCGTAGAGCAGGCCCCAGGCGCCGATGAATGCGGCCAGCAATCCCACTTCGCCCCAGCGTCCCTTTATTCCCAGGCCATTGACCAGGGGGCGCATGAGCGGCGCGGACATGCCCATCCAGCCGGCGGTGAACATCTGATAGGGCAGCCACGGTCCCACCGAGCCGGTGATCAGGCCGGAGACCAGCAGGGTGAGCGCGCCCATGAGAAAGCCGAAGCGCCCGCCAAAAATATACCCACTGAGGACGATCAACAGGAAGATGGGGCTGAATCCCCCCGGCAGGGGCAGGATGGCCTCGGCGAAACGGAGCACGCTGTTGATGGCCACCAGCACACCCAGCAGGGCCACGGTTTTGGCGCTGACCGACTCGCCCTGCACCTCCAGCAACAGGACCGCAAAGCTGACGCCCACCAGCAACGTCAGCATCAGCGGCGCGTCGTTGGCATGGGCCATGCTCATGGTGGACGAACGGGCCACGGAGGGAGCCCAGAATGGGTAGAGGAAGGCCGTCACGCCCATGAGGGAGGTGAGAATGTAGACGCTGGCGCTCAGGATTCGCGTTTTCATCGTCCCTTCCTTCGCCAGCTTTGGTAGCTCAGCCAGGCCATGCCCAGCAGCAGGGGGACGCCCAGGATGAAGGCCATGCCCGTGAAGATGGGCAGCAGTTGCGCCTCGCCTATGGCCTGGCTGGGCTGGTCAGTTTCAGCGCCATCGGCGTCGGGTGCGGTGATTCCGGCGTCACCGGCCAGGGCTGCGGTCGATCCTTCCAGCGCGTTGACGGCCACCGGCGCGGGCGTGGAAATCGGCGTGCTGGTTGGCGTCTCCGTGGGCGCGTTGGTCGGCGTTTCGGTGGGTGGCGGGGTGGTGGCGGCAGGGCCGGCGATGACGATCACCGCCAGCGTCGGCGTGGCCGTGGGCGCGGCGGTCGTCGCGACCAGCAGAGGCGTCACAGAGGCCGGCGGCGGGGGAACAAGGATAGGCGTCAGCGTCGGGGTCGGCTGTAGAACCGCCGTGGGTGACGTTTCCACGGGCGCGGGGCCGCTGCCGGCGACCGTGGGCGACGCTGCGGGTGACGTCGCTGTTTCCGGCATTGTCGGGAGGGGCGTCGCCGGTGCGGGCGGCTGTGCAGGAGCCTGCACCGTCACCGTGGCCTGGATGCTGTCCTCCCCGGCGGCATTACGGGCGATCAGCTCATAGACGACCGTGGTCGCTGGCGTCAGGGTGAGGCTGCCCGACGCTCCCAGGGTCTGCTCGCCGTCGGGCTTGCGCAGGACCACCGCGTCTGCGCCGGTCGTCTCCCAACGCAGAACCACTGCGTCGCCGACCGTGATCACGCTTCGATCCGGCGCGAAGAAGGTGATCAGTGGCGGAGGGATGGGGGTGGCGGTTGACGTGAACGTCGGCGTGGGCGTCTGCGTCGGCGGCGATGTGGGGGTAGGCGTAGGCGTGTGCGTGGCCGTGGGTTCGGGCGTGGGCGTTTGCGGATTGCAGATGTCATCGAACGTGATCGCCGGCGGTTGGCTGTCGGAAGGTGAGCCGATAGCGCCTTCGCCCCAGACCCAGCCTTCCACGTCCCCATCGCTCACTTCCGTATAGGACGCGCCCAACTGAGAGTAGACCCAACTGCCATCACCGCCTTGCCGCCAGTAGGACCAGTAAAGGCAGGGCTGGCTGGTGCACTGGCAGAAACAGGAATCCTGGGGGAAGGTGCAGCCCTCCCCGTCCAGGCTGCAGATGCTAGTCCCGACGCTGTCGACTGCGATGTTCAGGTCCAGCCCGGAGGCGATCAGCAGGTCGTAGCCGCTGATGGTCTCTTCCTGGAACCCCACGCACTGGGTGGTCACGCTGCCGTCGCCGTGCTTGATCACCAGCCCGGCTTGGTTAGGAGGATTCTGGGCCCAGGACTGGACGAAGCGCGGCCAGCCGGCCGACAGCGCCAGGAGTGCGATCGCGATGACGAATAGGGCGCGGCCCATGGCTGCGTGTGACGGTTTGAAATCTCTCATGCCATCCAACTTGAACGAACGTCACTGTTAACGATATCTGATAGAACGCGGATGAAACGAATTGGGCGGAAAAAACCGGATTTTTTTAAATCCGTGCAGATCCGCCCAATCCGCTCAATCCGTGTTCTATCCATTCTCGCCTACTTACCGACGATGGGCAAGAAGAGGTCGCGGCAGGCCACATTCTCCGCCTGCAGAGGGAAATCGGCGTTGAGCAGGGGCGCGACGGCCTGTTGGGTGGCCAGGGCATTGGCTCCCTGGCCGGCCATCCACTCGAAGCTGCCGTCGGGCAGTTGGAAGGAGGCCAGGGCGTCGTAGGGCGTCTTGCCGCCAGTGGTGGTCCAGCGGGGACCGGCCGGGTTCTCGCCCGCGGCCAGCAGCCCTTGGATCAC
>JAJRVT010000382.1 GCA_024277175.1 Chloroflexota bacterium
AGGGGGGTGCTTCGGTCTCCATAGCGTCGGTTCAGGTACGCTTCGAATCCGATTCGTGCTTCGTTGTTATTCATCGTTGACCCCTTTCCGGTTTCATTGTACCCGGTTGTTGGTCAACTCAATGTAAGTTCCTGGGGGAGAAACTTCTGGCCGAGGCGTTTGGCGTGACGACTGCTGCCCCGGCCCCAACCCTGGGGGAGAAACGGTCGTCGCCGCACGTTAACTGTTCACAGTCGTACAACCCTCACCCTGTCACTCCCTCATCTCGCCACCAATTCGCCCCACCGCACCCTATCGACTATAATACGGACGCAATCGACCATCCAGCCCCAAAGTCTGAAGAAAGCGTATGCAACCCATGTCGAATCCGTCATCATCTGCATCCCGCCCCTTCACGCCCGCGAAGCGCGTCCAGGGGTTTGGCGCCACGGTCTTCGCGGAGTTCACTGCACTGGCCAACGAACACGGGGCCGTGAACCTGGGCCAGGGTTTCCCCAACTTTCCTGCGCCCGACTTTATCAAAGATGCGGCCCAAGAGGCCATCGCCGCCGACCTGAACCAGTACGCGCGCGGCGGCGGGCATCCCCGGCTGGTCAACGCGGTGGCCAGCGTCTACGCGCCCCTCTTCGGCCGCGAGTTGGACCCCATGACCAACGTCCTCGTCACCGTGGGCGCGACCGAGGGCATCTTCGCCACCATCCAGGCCTTGGTGGATCCGGGCGACGAAGTCATCCTCATCGAACCGTTTTACGACTCCTACCCGGCTACGGTGATCATGGCCGGGGGAACGCCGGTCTATGTGCCCCTGCGCTTTTCCCCCGACGCGACCAACGCCAGCGAGTGGACCCTGGACATGGACGAGCTGGCCGCGGCCTTCAGCCCCCGCACCCGGCTCATCATCCTCAACACGCCCCACAATCCGGTGGGCAAGGTCTTCACCCGCGACGAACTGACGCAGATCGCGGCCCTGGTGCAGGAGCACGACGCCCTGGTGCTGAGCGACGAGGTCTACGAGTGGATGGTCTATCCGGAGGCGGGGCGGGCGGTGGAGCATGTGCGCATAGCCACCCTACCCGGCATGTGGGAGCGCACCATCACTCTGGGCAGCGCGGGCAAGACTTTCTCCGTCACCGGCTGGAAGGTGGGCTGGGCGGTCGGCCCGGCGGCGCTGATCCGAGCTGTGGGGCTGGCCCACCAGTGGATCCCCTTCGCTGTGGCCACGCCCTTACAGGAGGCCATCGCCATCGGCCTGGAGCAGAGCGAAGATCGAGGTTATTTTTCGGAACTCTCGGCTATGTACCAGGCCAAGCGGGACAAGCTGCTGGGCGGGCTGGAGGAGGTCCGGCTTACGCCCATGCGGCCCGATGGCTCCTACTTTATTCTCGTGGACACCCGGGGGCTGGCCGTGGAGGTCCCCGAGGGCATGGCGCGCGATATCGCGGTCTGTCGCTGGCTGACCACCCAAGTGGGCGTGGCCGCGATCCCGCCCAGCCCGTTTTACAGCGAGGGCCACAAACATCTGGTGGAGAACCTGGCCCGCTTCACCTTCTGCAAGACCGACGAGATGCTGGACGAAGCGGTGCAGCGGCTGGCGCAGGCGCTCGGATAAAAAAAACAATAGAACGCGGATTTGACGGAGTGGGCGGAAAAAGCCGGATTTTGAAAAAATTCGTGTAAATCAGCCCAATCCGCTAAATTCGCGTTCTATCCACAGACCGGAGGAAAGTCATGAAATTTGAAGTGGTGCAAGGGGACATCGCTCAACAGAAGAGCGACTGCATTATCGTCAACTTGTTTGAGGGCGTGACCCAGCCGGGCGCGGCCACGGGCGTGGTGGACAAGGCCCTGGATGGAGCCATCAGCGATCTGATCGCGAGCGGCGACTTTACGGGGGAATCCGGGACCACAGCCCTGCTCTACACCCGTGGACGCATCCCCGCCAAACGGGTGCTGGTGGTGGGTTTGGGCAAGCGGGAAGAGTTCGATCTGGAGGGCGTGCGCAGGGCTTCAGCCGCGGCCGCCAAACGGCTCGACGGCGTCAAGGGCGTGAGTGAGTGTGCCACCATTGTCCACGGTGCGGGTTTCGCCGGCATCGAAGCGGATGCCGCGGCCCAGGCTCTGGTGGAAGGCGCGCTGCTGGCCGTCTATAAACCGCCCCAGTACAAACGTAAACCGGACGAGAGCCAACTGGCCGCGTGCGCCATCGTCGAATTCAACAAGAACAAGTTGGGGGCGGTCCAGGACGGCGCAGACGCGGGCCGGATCATCGGCGAGGCTGTCCGCGGCGCGCGCGACCTCTCCAGCGAACCGGCCAATGTCCTCTATCCGGCCGAGTTCGCCCGCCGGGCCCAGGACATGGCCCGACGCACAGGCCTCCATTGCACCATCCTGGGCGAAGACGAGATGCGTGAATTAGGTATGAAGATCTATCTGGCCGTGAGCCAGGGCAGCGCCAACGAAGCCCAGCTCATCATCCTGGAGCACAGGCCGGCCGGCTCCGGGGACGAAGCGCCCTTGGTGCTGGTGGGCAAGGGCGTGACTTTTGACACCGGCGGCATCAGCATCAAGCCGTCGGCCAACATGTGGTATATGAAGGACGACATGGGCGGGGCCGGCGCGGTGGTCAGCGCCATGGAGGCCATCGCCCGGCTCAACCTGCCCAAACGGGTGATCGGCGTGGCGGGCACGGTGGAGAACATGCCCGATGGCAAGGCCTACCGGCCGGGCGACATCCTCACCGGCATCACCGGCAAGACCACGGAAATCATCAGCACCGACGCAGAGGGGCGGCTGATCCTGGCCGACATGCTGGGCTATGTGGCCCGCTTCGAGCCGGCCGCGGTGGTGGATCTGGCCACGTTGACGGGTGCGATCGGCGTGGCCCTGGGCCCCCAGGCCGCTGGCCTTTTCACCAACGACGATGCACTCAAGGACGCGCTGCTGGCCGCGGCCGACGCCAGCGGCGAACGGCTCTGGCACATGCCCCTCTACGATGAGTACAAAGAGGCCATCAAGAGCGACA
>JAJRVT010000383.1 GCA_024277175.1 Chloroflexota bacterium
CACCAGCGAGACCCTGAACGTGTTGCTTGGTCCCATGGCCAAGAACGCCATCGAACCCATCGGCGCCATGGGCAACGACGCCCCCCTGGCGGTCTTCTCGGACCAGCCCCAGTTGCTCTACAACTATTTCCGCCAACTCTTCGCCCAGGTGACCAACCCGCCCATCGACGCCATCCGCGAGGAGCTGGTCACCGCCAGCGAGGTGATGATGGGGACCGAGGGCAATATCCTGGAGCCGGATCCCTTCAGTTGTCGCCAGATCAAGCTGGATACGCCCATCCTGACCAACGCACAACTGGCCAAATTCCGCCAGATCAACGCCCCCGGCTTCCGGGCTTTGACGTTGTCCATTCTCTTTCGGGTGAACGAGGGCGTGGAGGGGCTGCGGCGGGGGCTGGAGGAACTGTACGCCAAGGCCAGCCGAGCCATCGACGACGGCTATAACATCCTGATCCTCTCCGATCGGGGCATCAGCCGCAACGACGCACCCATCCCGGCCCTGCTCGCGGTCTCCGGCCTGCACCACTTCCTGATCCGCGAGAAGAAGCGCACCCAGGCCGCGCTGATCGTAGAGACCGGCGAGGCCCGTGAGGTGCATCACTTCTCCCTGCTGGTGGGCTATGGGGCCACGGCTATCAATCCCTACCTGGCCTACGAGAGCCTGTCGGACATGATCCGCAACGGTCTGCTGACGGACATCGACTATCCCAAGGCCCGGGATCAGTACATCAAGGCCGCGGTCAAAGGCGTGGTCAAGACCCTCTCTAAGATGGGCATCTCCACCATGCAGAGCTACTGCGGCGCGCAGATCTTCGAGGCCCTGGGCCTGAGCCAGGCGCTGGTGGACGAGTACTTCACCTGGACGCCCACCCGCATCGAGGGCATCGGCCTGGCCGAGATCTATGAGGAGGCCTTGCAACGCCACCGCAACGCCTTCCCGCCCCGGAGCGTCAATGGCAGAACGCTGCCCACCGGCGGCGATTACCACTGGCGGCGCAACGGTGAGCGCCATCTCTTCAACCCCCAGACCATTTTCTTCCTGCAGCAGGCCGTGCGCAACCAGGACTACGGCGCGTTTAAGGAATATTCGGCCCTGATCAACAATCAGGCCCGGGATCTGGTCACCCTGCGCGGCCTGCTGGAATTCAAGTACGCGGACGAACCCATCCCCCTGGAAGAGGTGGAGTCGGTCGAGTCTATCTGCCGTCGCTTCAAGACCGGGGCCATGTCCTACGGCTCCATCAGCAAGGAGGCCCACGAGAGCCTGGCCATCGCCATGAACCGCATCGGCGGCAAGAGCAACACGGGCGAGGGCGGCGAGGATCGGGCTCGCTACGAGCCACTGCCCGGGGGCGATTCCAAGAACAGCGCCATTAAGCAGGTGGCGTCCGGCCGCTTCGGCGTCACCAGCGAGTATCTGGTCAACGCCCAGGAGCTTCAGATCAAGATGGCCCAGGGGGCCAAGCCGGGCGAGGGCGGCCAGTTGCCGGGGCGCAAGGTCTACCCCTGGATCGCGCGGGTGCGCCACACCACGGCCGGCGTGGGGCTGATTTCGCCGCCGCCCCACCACGACATCTACTCCATCGAGGACCTGGCCGAGCTGATCCACGACCTGAAGAACGGCAACCCCCGGGCCCGCATCAACGTCAAGCTGGTCTCGGAGGTGGGCGTGGGCACCATCGCCGCCGGCGTGGCCAAGGGGCACGCGGACGTGATCCTCATCAGCGGCCATGACGGCGGCACGGGCGCATCGCCCCAGAGCAGCATCAAGCACGCCGGCCTGCCCTGGGAGCTGGGCCTGGCCGAGACCCACCAGACCCTGGTGCTCAACAACCTGCGCAGCCGGGTGGCGCTGGAGACGGACGGCCAGCTCAAGACCGGGCGGGACCTGGCCATCGCCGCGCTGCTGGGCGCGGAGGAGTATGGTTTCGCGACCGCGCCCCTGGTGGCCCTGGGCTGCATCATGATGCGGGTCTGTCACATGGACACCTGTCCCGTGGGCGTGGCCACCCAGAACCCGGAACTGCGCAAGAAGTTCGCCGGCGAGCCCGCCCACGTGGTCAACTTCATGCAGTTCATCGCCCAGGAGCTGCGGGAGGAGATGGCCAAGTTGGGCTTCCGCACTGTGGACGAGATGATCGGGCGCACGGACAAGCTGGAAGCCCGCCAGGCCGTGGATCACTGGAAGGCCAAGGGCGTGGATCTTTCCGCACTTCTCTACCAGCCCGAAGTGGGCGAGGATGTGGGTCGCTACCGTCAGATCGAACAAGATCACGGGTTGGACAACGCGCTGGATGTGCAGGTGCTGCTGGACCTGTGCGAGCCTGCCCTGGAGCGGGGCGAGCCGGTCTCGGCCACCCTGCCCATCCGCAACATCAACCGGGTGGTGGGGACGATTTTAGGCTCCGAGATCACCCGGCGCTACGGAGCGGAGGGGCTGCCCGAGGATACGGTGCTGCTGCGCTTCCAGGGATCCGCAGGCCAGAGCTTCGGCGCCTTCGTGCCCGCGGGCGTGACCCTGGTGCTGGAGGGTGACGGCAACGATTACTTTGGCAAGGGGCTGTCCGGCGGCAAGATCATCACCTATCCGCCCGAGGAGGCGACTTTTATAGCCGAGGAGAACATCATCATCGGCAACGTGGCCTTCTACGGCGCGACCGGCGGCGAGGCCTACATCCGCGGCCTGGCCGGCGAGCGCTTCTGCGTGCGCAACAGCGGCGTCAACGCGGTGGTGGAAGGCGTGGGCGATCACGGCTGCGAGTACATGACCGGCGGTCGGGTGGTGGTGCTGGGTCCCACGGGGCGCAATTTCGCGGCCGGCATGTCGGGCGGCATCGCCTACGTGCTGGACGAGGCGGGCGACTTCGAGGGACGCTGCAACACGTCCATGGTCCTGCTGGAGCGGTTGGAGGACCCGGACGAGATCGAGGCCGTGGCGCGCATGGTCCGCCGCCACCACGAGTACACCGACAGCGCGGTCGCGGGCCGGCTCCTGAGCGACTGGGACGGGGCCGTCTCCCGTTTCGTCAAGGTCATTCCCAAGGATTACAAGCGCATGCTGGCGCTCTTCGAGGAGATGGAGGCGGCCGGCCTGTCGGGCGACGACGCGCTCATGGCCGCGTTCGAGCAGAATAAAAACGATCTGGCGCGCGTGAGCGGGAACTGATGGATAGACCGCGGATTGGGCGGATTTGGCGGAAACAGCCGGATTTTTTTTGAAAAAATCCGTGAAGATCCGCTCAATCCGCCCAATCCGCGGTCTATCCTGACCCTCACTGCGCGGTTTACATAGAGGAGAACGAGCTATCTTATGGGTAAAGCCACAGGATTTATGGAATACGAGCGAGAGCTGCCCGCGGACCGGGACCCGCGGGAGCGCATCCGGGACTGGGAGGAGTTTCACCTCCGCTTTCCCGACGAGAAGTTGCAGACCCAGGGCGCGCGTTGCATGGATTGCGGCATCCCCTTCTGTCACAGCGGGCTGCTGATCAGCGGCCTGGCGTCCGGGTGTCCCATCAACAACCTGATCCCCGAATGGAACGATCTGATCTATCACGGTCTGTGGCGGGAGGCGCTGGATCGGCTGCACGCCACCAACAACTTCCCCGAATTCACGGGCCGGGTCTGCCCTGCGCCCTGCGAAGGCTCCTGCACCCTGGGGCTGAACGAGGACCCGGTCACCATCAAGACCATCGAGCAGGCCATCATCGATCGGGGCTTCGAGGAGGGCTGGGTGACGCCCCATCTGCCCAAGGTGCGCACGGGCAAGACCGTGGCCGTGGTTGGCTCCGGGCCGGCCGGGCTGGCCTGCGCGGACCAGCTCAACAAGGCCGGCCACTCGGTGACCGTCTACGAGCGCGCCGACCGCATCGGCGGCCTGCTCATGTACGGCATCCCCAACATGAAGCTGGACAAGCAGGTGGTCCAGCGACGCATCGACCTGATGGAGGCCGAAGGCGTCAAGTTCATCACCGGCATCGAGGTGGGCGCAGACCTGCACCCGGCCAAGCTGGTGCGCGACAACGACGCCGTGGTCCTCTGCGCCGGCGCGACCAAGCCCCGGGACCTGCCGGTGCCGGGCCGGGAGCTCACGGGCGTCCACTTTGCGGTGGACTTTCTGCGCGACAACACCAGGTATCTGCTGGACCAGCGGGAGGGATTCGTGGCCAAACGACGCATCCCGGCCACCGATCTGGACGTGATCGTCATCGGCGGCGGCGACACGGGCACCGACTGCGTGGGCACCTCCCTGCGCCAGGGCTGCCGCAGCGTGATCCAGTTCGAGATCCTGCCGGAGCCGCCCCGGGAACGCCAGCCTGACAATCCGTGGCCCGAATGGCCCAAGGTCCTGCGCACCGACTACGGCCAGGAGGAGGCTATCGCGCTCCAGGGCCGGGACCCGCGCCACTATTGCATCATGACCAAGGAGATGGTGGGCGATAGTAACGGGCGGGTCAAGGAGCTGCACACGGTCCAGATCGAGTGGGTGACGGGCGAGAACGGCGGGCGACCCTATCCCAAGGAGATCCCGGGCACGAAGAGGGTCTGGGCGGCCCAGCTTGTGCTCCTGGCCATGGGCTTCCTGGGACCGGAGGAGACCCTGGCCGAGCAGTTGGAGCTGGAGCGGGACCAGCGCTCCAACATCAAGGCCGAGTACGGGCGTTTCGCCACCAACGTGGAGGGCGTCTTCGCGGCCGGGGACATGCGTCGCGGCCAGAGCCTGGTGGTCTGGGCCATCAACGAGGGGCGCGCGGCCGCGCGCGAGTGCGATCGCTATCTGATGGGTGAGACGGCTTTGCCTTGATTGGATAGACCGCGGATTGAGCAGATTGGGCTGATTTGCACAGATTTTTTTGAAAATCCGGTTGTTTCCGCCCAATCCGCTCAATCCGCGGTCTATCCTTCGGTCGTTTGCAGTAGAGTTCATTCATGGATTAAGATTGTTTGTCAATCATCGGTTTACCATTCATCAACTTTTGTTCAACGAGGAATTTTCATGGCCAAGACATTGTTCGATAAAGTCTGGGACGCGCACGTCGTCACCCAGGATCCCGGCGCGCCGGTGGTGTTGTATATCGATGCCCA
>JAJRVT010000384.1 GCA_024277175.1 Chloroflexota bacterium
AAGCGTATCCAGTTTGGTGAAATGAGGCAAGATGGACCTATCTACGAAGCAAGTTCGATTCATCTTCAGGTGCGGCTCGGCCTCTTCTTGCCTCATCTATAAGATACCAGGTGCGGCTTGCAGCCGCACAACCCCGCCTACCATAGGTGTGGCTTGTAGCCACACAATTTCGCATACCGGAGATCGTGCGGCAAGGATGCTGCACCTACGAGACCTATGGCCGCCGGACGCCGGGCTGATCGGGTGCGAAACCGGGGGCGAAGGCGCCGGGAAGAGGCGCATGTCCGGGTGCGGGCGCGCCTTGGGGCAATGGCCGTCGTTGCTCCGGCGGCAACACGTAGTCGGGCATGTGCACCTGGGGACGGGGAAGATAGGGCAATGGGTCAGAGAAGCCGCCCCAGCCGTCGGCGCGCTCGTAGGGGGTGATGCGGATGGAGAAGTGGAGATGGGGGCCGCCACTGAAGCCCGTATTATCCGAGCGCCCCAGCAACTGGCCCCGCCGCACTGCCTGCCCCTGTTGCACGTCGATGCCTTCCATGTGGGCATAGATGGACTCGCCCCAGGCGTGGTGAAGAAGGACGTAATTGCCAAACCCACTGGGGTCGTTATAGACGGCCTCGGCCACCACGCCATCGTCCACAGCCTGCAACTGGGTGCCCGTGGGGGTGAGGAAGTCGATGCCGTTGTGTCCCTTGAGGGGGACGCCGTCGTATGTGAACTGGCTGTAGACCTCAGGCCGCTCGCCCCAGAGTTGGGCAATGCCGAAATCGCCCCGGAAGGGCATAGCCAGGAACTTGCCTGCGGCTGGGTTGGGGATGTCCGTCCCCGGCAGTTTGGGCGCGCGCGTCAGCAAGACTACGCCGTTGGGTGCGCTCTCCGCCACCCAGCCCACCAGCTCGCCAAACGTCAGCGAAATGCCGCCCACCCGCCACCAGGTCAGGCCATCGGCCTCCACAGGACCGCCCACGATATTGAGGGTGGTCTTGGGCAGAAAATTTCCCAGGGTGTCGTCATCCGGCTTGCCCACATAGCCCGGCGAGCGACGCACGCGCACATCGGCCGCGGCCAGGATCAGATCGCCGTGACGAAACCCATCGCCGCCGTCCGGTGGCGGCGGGCTATCGGCCACGCCCAGCAGTTCGATGCCGCCGGGGTCCACTTCCGCGGCCCAGCCGTTCTGACGATCGCCGGCCGGCGTGGGCATGCGCAGCCGCCACCAGGTCAGATCGTCCTTGTACCGGGGCCCGCCAAGCACCGTCCCCTGGGAACCTGGCGGCAGGTCAGCGATGACGTCATCCGCCGGCTTGTTCATGTACCCAGGCGAGCGACGAAAACGCACATAGTCCAGGGTGACGACCGAATCGCCCGTTTTAAACTTCCCGCCATCCCCGCCGCCGGGCAGGGACGGGGGAAGCTCCATCTCGCCGGTCTTGACCAGCAGTTGAACGCCGCTGGGATCGGTTTCGGCCATCCAGCCGTCGAACCCATTGGTGTCGCTATCCACGCCCTGCACTTCCCACCAGGTGAGGGTGTTGGCCTGGCGGGGACCGCCGACGACGGCCACCTGGGTGTCCGGCGGCAGGCTGGCGATCACGTCGTCCGCGGGCTTGTTCAGATAGCCGGGCGACTTGCGCAGGTTGACGAAACCCAACGTCTTGGCCAGCGAGCCTACGCCCAGTTCGTCATCAGGCTCAGGGATGGACGTCTGTTCCACCCGCCGGACCAGGGGCGCGCCCCCGGGCGAGAACTGGGCCACCCACCCTTCAGCGCCGGCCGCGGGGACGTCCATGGGCTGCTCCGCCTGGTCCAACACTTGCACCCGCCACCAGATAAGGCCATCCACGCGCGTCCAGGCGTCATCCAACACCCGCACCCGGGCGTCCACGGGCAGAGTGGCGATCACATCGTCCGCGGGCTGCCCCACATAACCGGGCGTGCGCCGCATGTTGACCAGGTCCAGCATGGCCAGCACGTCACCCGCCTGATAGTCGGCCGGCGCCTCCTGCCAGCGGTAGTCATTCTGCAGGGCCTGCTTGAAGTCGTCGATGACCCCTTGCTTGCCTTCGATATACCACTGATCGATGCGCGGCCAGCGATAGAGGATCAGGGCGCGGATCTGCTGGCTGTCAGGCTGCTGGTTCCAGTAATCGATCTCGCCATAGGCCCGCTGCACCCATTCGATGTTGCGGTTCTCCCAGGGCACGTCCTCATCGGTTTCGGTGATATAGACCGGCAGGCGGCGCATGGACTGGGGAATCGCGTCCATAAAATCCTGATAGGCGCGGAAATAATAACGTCGATGCTCAAAGGGCGCCCCCATCTTGGCCTCGTCATAGATCTGGTTCGGATCGGCCTGGTGGGTGTAGGTGTGCAACGTAATGCCATCGCAGCCTTCAGGGCCCAGCAACTCCAAAATATCACGCATATACTGGACCCAATCGCCGTTCGGATTGCCAGTATACTTGGTTTGATCATTCCACGGGGCCACCGCGCCGATAAGCACCTGGTCGTCGGCATGACCGGGCAGGGCGTGAATAGCGTCCCGACAGAGGGTGTAGCAGCGGGCGTAGAGGTCGGGCGTAATCACCTCCACATCCGCGCGGGGGATGGCCTGGGCCAACGGGCCGCCGAGGGTAACCGATTCCGCCTCATCCCTAGCCTCGTCCTCCAGAACTTGCGGCGCGAGCGCACTGAAACGCTGGGGGTCGCCATGGTGCAGAGGGTCGGCCTCCTCCGGCGGAATGGGGGACGGCTCGGGTGCGCCAGAGGGGTGGGGGATAGGTGCGCCGGCTGGGGGAGCGGGTGGCGTGGGCGGCTCGTCCCTTTTCACATAGTGGCCGAACAGATGCAGAAAACGCGTCCAGAAGTCACGCCAGCGGGCCATATGCTCATCGACGGGCGCGGTTTCCTCCTCCTCTGCCGGCAGCGCCGCGGGCGGGGTCGGAAAGGGCGCAGCCTGAGCGCCCGGCTGCTGGCTGCGGCGCGGTCGCTCGATATCGAAGTTCATCTCGTTGCCGATGATCCAGATCTTGCAGCATTGACTGTTGACCACAAAGTTGGCGCAGCGGCGGGCGAACGCCTCATAGCGGTCGCTGGGGGGGATGGTTCCCTGGGGATAGTAGCCGTTGTTCAGGCGCGCCATGACGCCTAACCCCTGGTTGCTGAAGGGGCGATAATCGCGTCCGGTCTGGTTGTTGGGATCGCTGCCGATCCCTTCGGTGAAGAGGATCCAGCCCGGCTTGCCGGCCTCGATCATATATCTCTCACCGCCCTCTTCATGGATGCCGAAAATATATTCAGAGTCGAACATGGGGCGCGGCATTGGCTCCTCCTTGGGTGGTGGTGACTGGTCACAGAAACGGGTGGACGATAAGAAGCGTCTCGTCCGGGATCATATCACGATTTGGCGCGGCTGTCACACGGCCAAAACAGTTCTCAATCTTCAATTTCCCCCTGCCACCGGCAAGTAACTCCGTTCCGGTAGATCCAGGCGCAACGGAACCATCTCAGCGTGCGCGTCCTTCTGATTGTGGAGATAGAGCAGAAGCAGGCCGCCGCTACGGTTGGCTCCATAGCCGCCCACGTCCAGCAGCACGTCGATGGAGACGCCGTCGTCCACGGCCATCATGGGTGCGGTGGGATTGCCGCTGAAGAGATCCAGGCCGGGCCGGGCCGCGTCATAGACCAACATGGGCGTGGCGTCCCGGACCTCGTTCTCCACCTCGGCCACCTCCGTCTCCACCCGGTAGCGGAACCGGCTTTCCTCGTCCGCCAGCCCGATATCCACCGCGTACACAGGCAGCACCATGACGTTGGTGTTGTAGACGCCCAGGTCATAGGCCAGCGACGAGAGGCCGTTGAGCAGGTTGCGCCGCGAAAAGCCCCCCGTCTCCAGGTCCTCCACCGCGGTCACGAACGCATCACTGTACTGGCCGTTGTCGGTGTAGCCGTCCTCGCTGGCGTTGAAGAGGCGGTAGTCGTCCTGGCCGTCACCATCGGCGTCGATATAGACGTTGACCTTGAGCCGGCTGGGCGAGGACCAGTTGTCCATGGTGACTACGCCAAAGTAGAGCATGGTCTCGTCCATAGACGCGCGCAGGGGCCGGTCGCTGGCCACGCCCACATAGCGCAGATCGCCATAGGCCAGGGGATCGATGAATGCACCCGTAGCCGGGCCGGGGAGGTCCGGCCGTGCGTACGTCAGCTCGAACACGCTGGCCAGCGAAATCCAGTCCAGGGGCGGATCATCCCCCGTCAGGCCCTGTCCCTGCAACGTGACCTCAGCCTGGCGGGCGTTGCCAAAGTCCAGGGGACCGTTGACGCGCAGGTCGGAGGCGGGACGGGGCGCGGCGTGCAGAGGCGTGCGCAGCGCCGGCCCGCTGTCCAGGGGCGTGACCGTGACGAAGCCGGTTTCCTCGCCCAGCCAGTGGCGGGGCAGGGTCTGGACTTCGTTGGTGGACGGATCGCGCGTGTGCTTCAACTCGGCAGGGCGCGCGATCATGCGCACCGGCGCGTCCACATAGCCGCCGGCCGCCAGAGTGATGGGCGTGGTGACGCCGAGTTCGATGGTCACCCCCGGTTGGTCGTTAATCACGTCATAGCCCAGGATCACGGTCCGGGGCGTCTCGCCCTTGTTGACCAGGCGCAGGGTGCGGGTGATGGTAGTCGCGTCCAGGACCTCCGGCGCGCCAAAGGAGAGGCTGACCGCGCCGGGCGCGTCCGCGCTGTAGGCCAGGAGGGTGGTGGCGACGGCCGCGCCCAGATCGATGACGCCGGCGCCCGTGCGCGTGGGACCGTAGACCGCGCCGCTGCCGTTGAGCGAACTGCCGGCCGGGAAACGGGCGCTGTTCATGGCCAGGGCCTTCAGCTCCTCCACCGACCAGTCCGGCCGAGCCTGGCGCAGGAGGGCCATGGCCCCAGCCACATGGGGCGCGGCCATGGAGGTGCCCGACAGCCGCAGGGCCTGGCTCCCGCTCCCGGCGCGCGCGGAAACCACGCCCTGGCCCGGCGCGGCCACATCCGGCTTGAGCGCGGAATCGGGAGCGCGCGGTCCCCGGGCCGAGAAGTAGGAGAGGAGGGCTTCGGCCCCAGGCGTGGGGTTGGGCAAGCCGACCGCGGCCACGCTGATGGCCCGATCCGCGATGGCGGGGCTGCCGGTGGCGAAGTAGACGTCCCCTGTGTTGCCGGCCGACGCCACCACGATCACGCCTATGGCAGCGGCGTTGTCGCTGGCCACCGCGCTGGGGTCATAGAGAGAGCCGAAGGGCGAGCCAATGGACATATTGATCACGTCCATGCGGTCAGAGAGATCGCCATCGCCGTTGGGGTCCACGGCCCACTCGATGGCCTGGACGGTCAGTTCGGTGGCCCCGCGGCAACCAAAGATCTTGAGGGCGTAGATCTCGGCTTCCGGCGCCACGCCCGGCCCGATGAGGAAGTCGCTGAAGTTCAGATCCGCGCCGTAGGGACCAAGGTAGCGGGCGCCGACTGCGTTCACACCGTAGCCGGCCACGGTCCCCGCGACGTGGGTGCCGTGACCGTAGCAGTCCATGGGATCCGGGTCCGGCCGGGGGACAGGCTGGTAGTCGCCGGCGTCGGGGTCGGCGTTGTAGTCCTCGCCGGCGAAGTCGTAGCCGCCCGCGATCTTGACGCCGGGGAAGTTGGGCGCGTCGCCGATGACGGTGGGGTCGTTGTCCGCGTAGCCCCCACCTGGTCCGCCGAAATCAGTGTGCAGATAGTCGACACCCGTATCGATGATGGCGATGGTCATGCCCTGACCGGTCAGCTTGCCGCTCGCGCCGCCCATGCCCGACCAGAGGGCCGGCGCGCCGATGTAGGGCACGCTGCGGGCGTTGTCGGGCCGCTTGGCGATCAGTGGGTGGACGGCCTTGACGCCGGGCAGGGCCGCGATCTCATTCAGGCAGTCGCTCTCCACGCGCACGGCCACGCCGTTGTAGACCCGCTGCACCCGGTAGATCTCCTGTGCGCCGGCCGCGGCCAATGGCCCGGCAAGCCGGGCTTGGGCGCTTTCCAGCGTACGCAGGTGGGCCTGGGTGAGAGCGGCCAGTGAGGAGGCGTCGGCGGCGTGGGTGGACGCGAGCGCCTCCGCGTAGATCGCGGTCACGGGCGGCGCGTCCAGCTCCACCATGACGCTGACGGGCCGGGATGGGGGCGGCGACGGTTGGGCGGAAGCCGGACTGAGCACCCCGCTAAGGAGGACGAGGGCCAGCATCATAGTCATAAACGCCATCATGGACCGGGGAAAGAAACCGGGTTTTTGACAAAAACCCGGTTTCTGCTCGCCGCCGGTGGCCGGACAGGAAGAATGAGATCGGTAACGGTTCATAGATTGCGCCTTTGCACTTGGATCGGGCCGGGATGAGAGGAAGTGATTATAGCACCGGCGAGCCAAAGAGCAACAGGATCGCGCGCAGTTGCGAACACACGAACAGTTGTGCTATCATCGGGCATACACCTGCGCCTTGAAGGCTGCCGTATTCTATCTGACCCTGTGACGCTTATGACAAATCACCCGCCCCGCCAACCGACATCCGATGTTCTTGCCACAAAGGATACATCGAGCGAGACGCTGCTCAAAGACCCATCAGTGCATCAACTGCCATTACCCTTGGCGGCGATGACTCAGGAGATGGAAGGCTCATACCTGGAAAACCTGGCCTCCCTCCTGGCCGGCGATCTGGACTTCCACGGCAATGACGCCGGCTACGCCTCCCACAACTACCATCCGTTTCCCGCAAAATTCCCACCACCTCTGCCGAGAACGTTCATCCGCGGACTGACCAAGCCGGGAGATGTGGTCATGGATCCCATGATGGGGTCAGGCACCACCATCGTGGAAGCCTATCTGTTAGACCGGCAGGCCAAGGGATACGATATCGATCCGCTGGCGGTGTTGCTCACCAAAGTCAAGACCACGGCTCTGGACACGGAAGAGGTGATCCGGATCGGCAATGCGATCACTGAGCGCGCAGCCCACGCCGTCGAAACAGACCAGGCGTCACTCGTCGATGCCCTGGACAGGAAGTGGGACGACAAGACGCGCCAGTTTGTGGACTACTGGTTCGCCCTGGAGACGCAGATCGAGTTGATGGCCCTCCTGCGCGAGATCGAACAGGTCCAGGGCGACGCGATGCGCGACTTTTTCAGGCTGGCCTTTTCCAGTTGTATCATCACCAAGTCCGGCGGGGTTTCGATGGCCTTCGACCTGGCCCACACCCGCCCCCACCGGGCCAAGATGGTCTATTCCCAAAACGGCGAGTTGCTGCTGGGGGAAGAGTATCTGGGGAACGAGTCGCCCCGCATCCAGTTCCTGACCAAGCGTCTGCGCTCGGCTATCGGGGAATTCCACAAACGTTTTCTCCAAAATGTGCGCGGCCTGGTGGAAATCGACGTGCGTAGCGCCCGACCCGTGCTCGAACTGGGTGACGCCCAGGCCATGTCCCTTCCCGATGCGTCGGTCGATCTGATCGTCACCTCGCCGCCCTATGCGTCCAACGCCATCGACTACATGCGCGCGCATAAGTTTTCCCTGGTCTGGCTGGGCTATCCCATCCATGTCCTGGGTGAAACCCGCAAGGAGTGCATCGGCGGCGAAAGCGTCAGCGCCTTCGCCTTCGAGCCGCTGCCAGAACGAACCGCCGCGGTGGTGGCCGCGGTGTCCGAACTGGACCCCAAGAAGGGCAAGGTGCTTCACCGCTACTATTCCGAGATGACCCGGGTGCTGAAGGAGATGTATCGTGTGTTAAGGCCCGGACGGGCCGCGGTGCTGGTGGTGGCGACGTCGATCATGCGCGGCAAGGACACGGAAACCCATCGCTGCCTGGCGGACATCGGCGAATCGCTCGGCTTCATCACGCCCCCCATCGGCGTGCGCCGGCTGGACCGCAACCGGCGCATGATGCCGGCCGGCATGAAGATCGACAAAAATTCTCAGATCCAGCAGCGAATGCACGAAGAATTCGTCGTTGGCTTTTACAAACCGTAATCCACAACCCAGCCATGGTGGACGCCTATGAGCATCGCAGAGTTGCGGCGAGACTATCACACGCAGGTGTGCCGGGAAATCATCAGAATCCGGCGCAACAAGACCAAGGGAGACTACCCCAACTTCGCCGATGGGGATAGCGCCCAGAGCAGAGAATATGCTTGGGGAATCATCAGACGCATAGGCTGTGTTGAGAATGACGCTAGCCTGGCCGGGCAAAGCGCGGGCAGACAGTTCGAAATCATCACCAAAAATTTCATCGAAAAAGCGCTCAACGAACTGCGCCATCTGCAACCGGGGGACTGGCAATACGCAACCGGCCGGCCCATCTCCGACTTCGTGCAGTACGAGCACCTGACCTATATCAGCAAGATATTCAGAGAAGACCGGGAACTCGGTTCGGCATTCGGCGGGAGCTATATCGTCCGTCCCGATATTGTCATCAGCAAAACGCCGCTGACGGACGAAGAGATCAACCAGTCCGGCATTCTGGACGATGATGCCGACGCCTATGCCAAGTTGACGCCCCTGCGTGCTGACAATTTCGCCGGCGAACCGCGCCCCTCGCTCCAGGCAGTCATCTCCTGCAAATGGACTATCCGCACCGATCGGGCGCAAAACACACGCACCGAGGTACTCAACCTGATCCGGAATCGCAAAGGCCACTTGCCCCATATCGTCGCGGTGACTGCAGAACCCTGGCCAAGCCGGATCGCAGCGCTGGCCCTGGGCACAGGCGATCTGGACTGCGTCTATCACTTTGCGTTGACTGAACTCCAATCCACTGCTGAAGAGATCGGCAGCGAGGACAGTCTGGAATTGCTCAAAATGATGGTGGAAGGGCGACGCCTGCGCGACATCAGCGACCTGCCCTTTGACCTGACTCTATGATCTGTCCCTTCCAAAGCGACCAGGAGATTGAGAGATCGATGAGATTAGAGATTATGAGAAGGCCAGCCATGAAACGCGTCCTCACTATTTTTGTCTTGCCAATGTTGTTACTACTCGCCTCCGCGCCCCGCGCCCTGGCCCAGTCCGAGATCCCGCCCAACGTGCTGCCGATCTACGCGATCCAGGGCGACGGGATCGCCTCCCCCCTGCTGGGCGACTATGTGGACGTCTACGGCGTAGTCACAGGCGTGACCAGCAATGGCTTCTACCTCCAGGACCCTACGGGCGACGGCGATCCCGAAACCAGTGACGGCGTCTTCGTCTACATGGGACGTCGGCCTAAGGTGGAGCCGGGCCAGTGCATCCTGGTGCGCCGCAGTTTCGTGGACGAATATTATGACAAGACGGAGCTGGCGCGCACCAAGAAACCGGAAGAAGTGGACTACTGCGAGACCCTGACGGTGAAACCGGTAGACATCCCCTTCGCCCGCCTGGCCACCGACCCCGAAACTCTGTTCGAGCGCTATGAAGGCATGTTGGTGCAGGTGGACGATCTCCAGGGCGTGGTGGAGGGACCGACCAAGCGTTTCCGGGACGGCAGCGCGGAGATCGCGTTCGTTCCCCAGGCCATGGAGCCTTATCTGCCCGGCGGCCGCGTCTTCCAACGCGATGACGACGACATGGACGCGCTCATGTACGTCAGCAGCGGCTTGGGCGGCGATCTGCCCGGCCTGAACTGGGGCGACAGCATCAGCATGGGCGGAGAGCCGGGGCCCGACGACGCAGTCCTGGCCATCCTGGACTACAACTTCGGCAAGTACCAGCTTCTGCTCCTGCCCGGGCAGCAGGTGACGTCTACAAGCGAAGGCCGCCAACCCGACGCGGTGGCCAGCGGGCCCGCGGCCGAGGACGAGATCACCGTCTGCACCTTCAATCTCCTGGGCATGGGCAAGGGGGGCGAACAGTACCGGGACGAGGCCGAGTACGCGGCCCAGTTGCAGAAGCGAGCCCTGGCCATCGACGAAAGCCTCAAAGGCTGCACCATCATCGGCGCCCAGGAACTGGGCACGCCCGAAGACGCCCAGAACCTGGCTGATCTGCTGACCCAGAGCCACGGCCTGGCCTATGACGCCACCGCCATCGAAGGGCCGGGCACGCGGAGCTTCGAATTTCCGCTGACCAACGGCCTGCTCACCCGCAGCGACCGGGTGGAGGTGGTCAACGCCGAGCTCCGCCAGGGCTGCTCCAAGAACAACTATAACGTCAGGTATATGTCCGGCGCCTGCGAGCGGGAAGCCTACGGCCTTTTCAACCGCCCGCCCCTGGTGGTGGACCTGCTGGTGCAGGGCGCGTGGGGCGAACCGTACCCACTCACCGTTATCGTCAACCACTGGAAGAGCAAGGGCGGCAACGAGGAGGTCAACGTGGTCCGGCGGGAGGCCCAGGCCGCGCATGTGGCCTCCCTGGTGCAGGAGAAGGTGGATGCGAACCCGGACGCGCGGGTGGTGGTGCTGGGCGATCTCAACGACTACTACGACAGCATCCCGGTGGAGACCCTGCGCACGGGCGTGGAGCCGAATCTGGTCCACACCTATGACTTCCTGCCCGACCTCGACCGCTACACCTATACTTTCAACGGCGGCAGCCAGGTGTTGGACCACATTTTGGTCACGCCCAATGTGGTGGCGGAGGTGGTCGCGATGGAGCCGGTGCGCATCAACGCTGACTACGCCTATCCAACCGTGACCGATCCCACCAGCGTTCACCACTCCAGCGACCACGACCCGGTGCTCATGCGGCTCCAGCCTCAGAGCGGAGCCTGGCTTGGCGGCAACGTGCAACTGCCCGGCGTCACGGTGCAACTGCTGGGCGCGGACGGCGAGGCGGTGGCCGAGGCCGTCAGCGATGACAACGGCGCCTTCCGGCTCTGGGACGTGACGCCCGGCGACTACACGCTCCGCTACAGCCCACCGGATGGGGTGCAGGTGGAGCCGGCCGAGTCCGCCATCGCCATCGAGCCGGGCGCGAATGAGGCTGAGGCTCCCCTGGTGCGTCATCGAGCGGCGGTCCTGGGTGCGGGGATGATCGAGGGGCGGTCAGAGTAAGCCAGCCAGGCCAAGTTAGACGCTTCCCGGAAATTAACGTCCCCGGACATACTTTGCTACTTGACAAGTGTGTCCGGGGACGTTGCAGATATTCTTTTTCCTGGAGATGCACTCCATTCCCTGAGTCCGGTGGCGTGTCATCCGCTTCTTTGCTACAATGACGCTACCATAGAGTAGAGGATATCGCTCCCTACCAAGCCGCCTCTGAGATATTTGGAACTGAACCATGAAACATGTTTACCTGAGTTGGCACGACACCGAAGAGCTGGTCAGCAAGCTGATCTTCAAACTCAACACGCCCTATGACGCCATCCTGGTCATCACCCGGGGCGGCGTGATCCCCGGCGGCATGATCGCGGAGGCGCTGAAGATGAAGGAGATCCTGACCGCGGCGGTCCTTTTCAGCGAATCGCCGGGCAAGGGCGCGCAGTTCAGTTGGCCCCGCTTCCTCCAGTTTCCGGCAGATCCCCTGCTGACCGGGCGCAAGATTCTGGTGGTGGACAACCTCTGGTACCGGGGGCGCACCATCATCGCGGTCAAGGGCCGGATCGAGACCGCGGGCGGCTTCCCCGAACTGGCCGTCCTCCACTGGAAGCAGAGCAGCAGCCTCTTCCCCGACCAGTCACCCGACTACTATGTTGAGATCACCGAGGACTTCATTCACTATCCCTGGCAGCGGATCGACGACACGGACTATCGCATCCCCGCGCAGCCGGTGTTGCCGTTGTCGTAAAAGCACAAATTGAAGATTGAGGATTGAAGATTGGAGGCTCGGCGTTGGCGGCCTTTTCCATGGAGCCGGCCAATGCATCTACCCAATCTTTAATCCTCAATCTTCAATCTTAAGGAACTTGCCCATGCCCGACAAACCCTTAACCCCGGACTCCCCGCCCGCGGAGCGCATCCCGGAGATCATTCGGCTGTTGCGGGAGGCGCACCCGGACGCCAAGTGCGCGCTGGTGCATGAGAACGCGTTGCAACTGCTGGTGGCGACGATCCTGTCGGCCCAGTGCACGGATGAGCGGGTCAACAAGGTGACGCCGGCCCTTTTCGCCAAATACCCCACGGCCGAAGCCTTCGCGGCCGCGGACCGGGCGGAGTTGGAGGAGATGGTCCGCTCCACGGGCTTCTATCGCAACAAGGCCAAGAACATCCAGGAGGCCTGCTCGCGCATCGTCCACGAATACGGCGGCGAAGTGCCGGATGACATGGCGGACCTGATCACCCTGCCCGGCGTGGCCCGCAAGACGGCCAACGTGGTCCTGGGCGACTGGTATCACATCGCCGATGGCATCGTGGTGGACACCCATGTCAAGCGCCTGGCCAACCGCCTGGGGCTGACCACCCACAGCGATCCCAAGAAGATCGAGCGCGACCTCATGGCCATCGTCCCCCGCAGCCAGTGGATCGAGATCGGGCACCTGCTCATCTTCCACGGGCGGCGGGTCTGCAAGGCGCGCAAGCCCGACTGTCCGAACTGTGTGATCCGGCATCTGTGCCCGTCCGCGGATGCGTTCTAGACACGTTTCATCGACTATCCTTGGAACGCGGATTTTCGCTGATATAATCAGATTTTCACGAATTTTTTCAGGAAAAATCCGTGAAAATCTGATTATATCAGCGAAAATCCACGTTCTACCGATTTGACCGATTGAGGAGCATCACGCAAGGATGCGGGACTTACGAAACAGCGAAAACTATGCCTGAGACAGCGACGTGGACATCGCGCTCTGGCCCCTGGAGGAGCCGGAACCCCTGGTCTGGCTGCGCTGGGCCGGTGAATTGAGCCGCCTGCTGAATACAGAAGTCAGCCTGGTCGTCGTCACCTGGCGGCTGGACCCGGTGCTGGGGTGGGAGATCGCGCGCGAGGGCAAGCTCGTCTACGAACGGGAGCCCGGCCTGTGGATGGATGCACCACCGGGCCCAGTTGTGGCACGCCTACAACGACGCCCTGCCCTTCCGCCGTCATCTGCGCAGGGTGATCCTGGACATGGCAAAGGAGCATAAAGATGGCCCCTGAAGTGCTGTCGCTGGCGGATTTCAGCGCATTTGTAGCTGCGTGCGCGCCGCTGGCTGAAGAGCCAGAACAGGATTGAGGAATGACCGCCGACTCCGCGCTCATCGACAACCGCAGCGAGAAGCTCTCCCTCTGGACCAAGCTGGCCTACGGCTCCGGGGACCTGGGTACAGCCATCACCGCGGCCCTGCGCGCCTTCTTCCTGCTCTTCTTCCTGACCGACGTGGCCCGGCTGAGCCCGACCGCGGCCGGCTCCATCCTGCTCATCAACCGGGTGTGGGATGCGGTCAACGACCCCTTCGTGGGCTGGCTCAGCGACCGCACCTCCACCCGCTGGGGACGACGGCGGCCCTGGATCATCATCGGAGCCATCCCCTTCGGCCTGCTCTTCTTCCTGATCTGGGTGGTGCCGCCCTTTGGCCAGACGGGCCTCTTCCTCTACTACGTGGTCATCGCCCTGTTGCTGGACACGGCTTACACCATCATCAATGTGCCCTACGCCGCGCTGACGCCGGAGCTGACCCGGGACTATGACGAGCGCACCAGCCTCAACAGCTACCGTTTCGCCTTCTCCATCGGCGGCGCGCTGGTGAGCGCGGTGCTCCACCCCATCATCGTGGGCCAGTTCGGGGACATCCGCACCGGCTACATGGTCTCCGGCCTGGTCTGGGCCATTATCGCCACCATCCCGTCGTTCATCGTCTTCTTCGGCACCCGAGAGCGACCGGAGAGCATCGAGACCGCGCACGAGGATGACATCCCCCTGCTGCAACAGTTCAGGATCGCGTTCGCCAACAAACCCTACCGCTATGTGGTCGCGCTCTACCTCTTCTCGTGGCTGGCCCTGCAACTGATCTCCACCGTCATCATCTACTATCTGACCTATTATCTGGGCATCCCCCAGAAACTGCCCCTGGTGTTGCTGGCCATCCAGGGTACAGCGTTTATTTTTCTCTTCATCTGGAGCGCGGTCAGTCGCCGGCTGGACAAACGTTATGTCTATATAATCGGTGCGTCCATCTGGCTGGCGGCCCAGATTGCGCTCTTCTTTCTCACGCCGGCCATGCAGCAACTGGTCATCCCCCTGGCCATGGTCGCCGGCGCGGGCGCGGCCGTAGCCTACCTCATCCCCTGGTCCATGATGCCCGACGTCATCGAGTTCGACGAACTGACTACGGGGCTGCGCCGGGAGGGCGTCTTCTACGGTTTCATGGTCTTCCTGCAAAAAACCAGCATCGCCATCGGCATCTTTCTGGTGGGCCGCGCCTTGGGCATCGCCGGCTATATCACGCCCACGGCTGCGGTGCAGACGCCCGTGCAGCCGGAGAGCGCGCTGAACGTGATCCGCATTTTTATCGGTCCTATCCCGGCCGCCATCCTGGCCGCGAGCCTGGTGATCGCCTATTTCTACCCCATCAGCCGGGAAAAGCACTTCCAGGCCCGTGAAGAACTGGCCGAACGTCGAGCCGCCGAAGAGGTCGTTCCCGCGAATTCATCCAACACTATCAACCCCTGAACCGGAGGAGCAAGTCCATGTCTATCAATCGTGATCATCTCTCGAAAAGGAAGCGCGGATTGCGCGGATTGTTCTCACCCATGTTGCTGATCGGCGCGCTGCTCCTGCTGCTTGCCGGCTGTAAACCCACGCCAACGCCGACGCCAGGGGAGACGGCCCAACCGAACGCGACCGCCACGTCCGCTCCTGAAGAAACGCCCGCTGTAGAGGCGACGCCGGCCGCCACGCCCACAGTGGAAGAAGGCGGTGCGCTGCCGGAGCCGCTGGCCGGGCTGACCGCGATCCTGCCTGCAGGGTGGAACGCGAGTGCGCTGGCCGGCGATGAACTGGCGGCGCTGGCTGGCGGGACGGAACCGGCCAATGGAACCGTGGCCGCCCGCTATACGTCCACGCCGGACGACGCCGGCGCGCCGGCCATCACCGTGCTCATCACGCCTCGGGAAGGGCTGGACCTAGACGCCTACCTGGAACAGGTGGCCGCTATGCTGGAGGAGAGCGCAGGCGTCACCGTGGACGACGCCCGGCTCGACTACGCCCTGCGGAAGGACGGCGCACCCGTTGCAAGGATCCGCTACCAGACGGAGGATCCCGCCCGTCGCGGCATCCAGATCGCCATGCTGAACGAAGCCGGAGACCAACTTATTGTCATCACCCTGAGCGGCGACAACGCCCGTTTCATGCAGGCGGAGCCGCTGCTGGGACCGGTGGTCGAGGCGCTCGAATGAGGGAAAAGCTCGACGCAGAGACGCAGTGACGGAGAGGGACGCAGAGAAAAACGAGAACAAAGCATTGTTTCATCACACAACGGAGGAGGCAAACATGCAACCCAAAACGATTCAACTTCCCTCACAGAAGATCGCCTACTATGAGAGCGCAGGAACCGGTTCGCCGGTGATGCTCATCCACGGGAATTCAGCCTCGGGACGCTCGTTCCAGCGCCAGCTCGAGAGCGACTTCGGTCGCAAGCATCGGGTGGTGGCCATAGATCTGTCTGGCCACGGGGACAGCGACCCCGCCGGGGATCTGTCGGCGTACAGCATGCCCGGCTATGCGAAGGTAGTGGCCGAGGCGGCCCAGGCCCTGGGGATGGAGGACGCGGTCTTCGTTGGCTGGAGTCTGGGCGGCCATGTGGTGCTGGAAGCCCACAATCTGCTGCCCCAGGCGACGGGATTCGTCATCTTCGGGACCCCGCCCCTGGCCTTCCCGCCGGCCATGGAAGAGGCGTTCCTGCCCAACCCGGCCATGGGGGTCGGCTTCACGCCAGAGGTGACGGAGGAGCAGGCCGCGGCCTTTGCGAACGCGTTCCTCGCGCCCGGCGCGTCCATCGATCTGGCTCCCTTTGTGCGCGACATCCTGCGCACAGACGGCAACGCGCGCGCAGGGTTAGGGGCCAGCATCCGGCCTGATGGCTACCAGGATGAGATCGTCATTGCCGCCAACCTGTCGATCCCACTGGCGATCCTGCACGGCGCGGAGGAGCAACTGGTCAACGCCGATTACATCCGCGGCCTGACCATACCCACGCTCTGGCGCAACGAGATTCAGGTGATCGAAGGGGCCGGGCACGCGCCCCACTGGGAGCAGCCGGAGGTCTTCAACGGGCTGCTGGAGGCGTTCATCGGGGAGACGCAATGAGCGAGCCGGACTTTTCGAAACTCACGCGGCCGCGGTATCCTATGCCCGACTTTGTGGAAGAGGCGCTGCTCCAACGCGGGTTGATGGACGCCTACCGGGCGCGGCCTGCCTACCAGCAGAACGACTACCTGGGCTGGATTGGCCGGGCCAAGCGCCCCGCCACCGTAGACAAACGCCTGGCCCAAATGCTGGATGAACTGGAAGCAGGCGACCGCTACATGAAGATGGCATATCATCCCAAGGATGCGTAAGAAGACCACCCCACATTCGTCATCAGTCGCGCCTTACGTTTCACGTTTTACGCTTTACGTATCAAGGAGCGCCCTATGCCCTCCCAAGTGCCCGCCGGCTTCACCCGCGGCTCCATCATCTTCATCGGCGCCATGAGCGACGCCCAGAGCGAGGCGCGCCTGCTCCAGAAATTCTGGAACGAGGCCGGCGCGTTCGGCGCCCGCCTGCTGATCATCCCCGCGGGGGGCGAATGCAAGGACAACGCCTGCCGCTACCAGGAGATGTTCCAGGAATGGGAGACCGAATCCGTCACCCAACTGACCTTCTCCTCCCGCCAGGACGCCATGCGGCCGGAACAGGGCGCGCTGGTGGAGAACGCGACCGGCGTCCTGCTCCTGGGCGACAACCCCCTGCGCCTGGCCTCCACCATCGGCGGCACGCCCCTGGCCCAGGCTATCCGCAAGGCCAACGCGCGGGGCAAGGTGGTCTGCGGGGTGGGAGCCGCGGCGGCCATCCTCTGCCAGCACATGATCGCCTTCGACAACCGGCCCAACATCCCCCATCCCTTCCTCCACCGGCGGCTGATCCAGTTCTCGCCGGGGTTGGGGCTGGTCAACCGGATGCTGCTCTACAACTCCAGCGACCCCAGCGAGGGGTTGGCCATCCGCCTGAGCCGGCTGCTCACCGCGGTGGCCTACAATCCCTTCCTGGTGGGCGTCAGCCTGGAGGTGGACACGGGCGTGGTCATCTACCCGGACACCACCCTGGAGGTCTTCGGCCAGAACAGCGCGCTGCTGGTGGACGGCGAGCAGATCAGCTACACCGATGTCCACGAGTACGATGAAGAAGGTCCCATGAGCATCCTGGGCGCGCAGATCCACGTGCTGGCCCGGGACTACACCTTCAACTTCGACACCCGCCAGGTCTCACCGCCCCCGCCCAGCGACATCCCCGCGCCCACGGATCAGGCGAAGATCACGTTTTGAAAAAAGATAATAGAACGCGGATTGAGCGGATTGGGCGGATCGACGCGGATTTTCTAAAAAATCCGCGTTCCGTCTTACCACTCGTCAATCCACGCCTCCTCCTCGCCCACGACTTTGAAGCGCCGCCCGCCGTCCATGGGCTGGGCGTCCATGGTGTGGGGCGCGGGGAGGGCGCGGCGGGGATCGGGATAGCCAGGTCCGGCCTGCTGGGGCGGAGCCGCCATGCCCGCGCCCGTCAGCACGATCACAGGGGCCTGGGGCGGATAGGGATAGCCTTGGGCCGTCCGTCCGGCGTGGCTGGGGACCTCATCCTGGTCGCCTCGCCGGCGGTTGGAGGCCAGCAAGAGCAAGGCCGCGGGCACGCCGGCCATAACGCCCAGCAACACGCCGATGCCCATGCCCAGCGCGTCCGGGCTCAGGCGCTCGCCGATCCGCCAGGCGAAAGCGCCCAGGACGACCAGCAGGACGAGCAGTATCACTTTTTTCATGGTTCGATCTCCTTCGACGATTATCCAGATTGATATTGGATAGAACGCGGATTTGCCGGATCTTCGCGGATTTTTTTCAGGAATCCGCGGTCTATCCCAGCTACAGCCGCCCCAGGAGCCGTCGCAGCATGTTGGGCGTCCTGCCATTGGCCGCCGGTTCGATGAGCGTTTCATCACCCGCTCGCTGGCCACGATCCTGGCTCTCCAGCCCGCGCCAGTTGCGGGAGACGGAGCCGCCAACGCCCAGGCGCTCGCTGACCTGCTCCATGTCCTGGGGACCCAGCCAGGCGGCCTGAAAGCGGATGACCTGGGCCCTGGCCACCAGCAGGAAGTCTCCCCGGCCATCCAGCTTCTCCGCGCCGCTGTCGGGAACGCCGGCGGCGAAACGGGCCTCGTCCTTGCTGACCACCGCCCCCACCAGACGCACGGGGAAGTTGGCTTTCATGGCCCCGCCGATGAGCGCGGCGGTGGGCTTCTGGGTGCAGGCCACCAGGTGAATGCCCGCCTCCCGCCCCCGCTGCGCGATGCGGGTGAGCATCTGCTCCACGGGACGACCGCCGGTCTGAAGCAGGTCGGCCAACTCGTCCACAGCCACGATCAGGGCCGGCCGGTCCAGGGCTTCCCGGTCCCGGCGCTCCATCTCCGCGACCAGCCAGCGCAGCCGCTGCTCTGTCTCGGCCGGCGTGCGCACCAGGGGTCCCAGCGCGTGGGGCAGGGATACCAGGGGCTTGAAGCCCCGTCCCTTGGGATCGATCAGGATCAGTTGGACATCCCGCTGACGGTTGTACATGGCCAGGGAGGTGAGCAGGGTGCGGGCCAGGGCCGTCTTTCCCGACCCAGTGGTCCCGGCAATGAGCACGTGAGCCACATCCGGCGCGGTCAGGCGCAGCAGCAGGGGCGTCCCGTCACCCTCCACGCCCAGGATCGCGGTGACGGGCGGCGGCGTGGCCAGGTGCGTGGCCAGGCGCAGCAGGCGCACCGGCTCCGGCTGGGAGCGGGGCACCTCCACGTTGATACTGGCTCCCTGGCGATAGATGCGGGCCTCGCGCTTGCCCAAGGCCAGGGCGATCTCCTCGGCCAGGGAGGCCACCTTGTTGACCCGGGTCCCCATCTGGGTCACAAGCTGAAAGCGGACATAGCGCGGCGTGACCGTGCCACCCTTCACCCGGCTTTTGACCTTGTGACGGGCCAGCACCTCTTCGATCATGTCGGCCTGCATTTCGAGCGTGCGCCTGCGATAAGCCATGATGTCATCGGCCGCGAATGGCGGGGGAGACGCCATTGGGAATCCCAGGGCATTATCCCAAGTAAAATTTGGGATAATTGGGATTTCATTTGGGATATTTCTGACAATCAGCAAAGGTGACTATTCAGCGACCATCAGTGGAACGCGGATTTTCACGGACGGGAGCAGATTTTCACGGATTTTTTCTGAAAAAATCCGTGAAAATCCGTTTGTATCAGCAAAAATCCGCGTTCTAACGGAGCCCGCCTGAATAGTCACCAGCAAAGTAAGGATGCTTTCAACGAGAGTATATAGCACAAATGTTCTAATGTCAAGGGGTATTCTCAAAAAGTCACGCCTCGAACGAAACGGGAGACGCCCAAAATACCTGACGCCCCGCGCTCTTTGTGATAGAAAAACGAGAAGTAATCACCAGCCTTGAATCATATCTCCGGAGAACCCATCCCTTGACGTCCTCATGCAGGCGGCCCGAAGCGACTACACCGTACATCATCCCTTTTATCTTTTACACATCCTTCACACTTTATACAGATATAGGAGGACCACATGTCCCACTACAAACTGTCGATTTACGCCTGATTGTACGAGAGCGCACATACAAAAAGCCGCCCACGCAAATGCGTGGGCGGCTTTTTGATACATCTCTCAAAGTCACTGCCTGACGGGGAAGTCTGGTTCTACAGGCCCGCAGTTTCACGCCTCAACTAAGGGTGAAACCATGCCCCCTACCAGAGAGGAGAGCACGCCCGGAGGGATTCGAACCCCCGACACCCAGTTCCGAAGACTGGTGCTCTATCCGCTGAGCTACGGGCGCAGGTCACACCAAAGTGTACCATTAAGCCCTGTTTTCGTAAAGAATGGTACGATATTGCTCACCCGCCATGTTCACGGCGAAAGGCGACCGCGTAGGCGCGCAGCGCGTCCTCGGCGTCGATATCGTGCTCCTTGGCCAGCGCCACCAGGGTCCAGAGAATTTCACCCACCCGGATCTCATCCGGCTCATCCCCCACCAGCGCGACCAACCCGGGCTCGGACGCGGCCAGGCCCTCCCGGTCCAGCAGGCCGGCTTTGGCCGCCTTGGACTGAAGCTTGCGGGCCTTCTCCAGCGCGGGCAGGTGGGCGGGGACGCCGTCCAGGGGCCGGGCCGCGGCCTCGCCCCGCGCGGCCTTTTCCTGGGCCTTGATCTCATCCCAGTTGGCGAAGACCTCATCTACGCCGTCCACGGAGACGTCGCCAAAGACGTGGGGGTGGCGGCGGATGAGCTTGGTGACGATGTGGCGGATGACGTCGGCCATCTGGAAGCGGCCTTCTTCGGTGGCGATCTGGGTCATCATGGTCACCAGCAGCAGGACATCACCCAGTTCCTCGGCGATGTGGGCGTTGTTGTCGAATCCGTCCTGTTCGGCGTCGATGGCCTCCAGCACCTCCACGGCCTCGCCCAGCAGGTCCTGGCGCAAGGTGGCCAGGGTCTGCACCCGGTCCCAGGGGCAGCCGTCGGGCGCGCGCAGGCGGGCCACGATCGCCTGAAGATCGGTGAAGTCGCCTCGTTCCAGCGGCGGGATGTAGAGAGCGGCCCCGGACTCCATCCCGGCCAGGCGGTCGAACTCACCCAGGGGCGCAGTCGTCATCCGCGGAGCCGCGCCGTCCTCCGGCGGCAGGATGAGGGTCGCCGGATGCTGGGCGGGGTAGGCGTTGAGGAGTCGCTCTTTGAGGGTCGCTGCCAGGGCCGGGGAGCCGACCCCGGTGATCAGCAGCGGCAGGCCGGTCTCCACCTGAGGATAGGCGTGGTCCGCAATGCGGGCGGCAGGAACGATCTGTGCGCCGGCCATTGGGTCCACGCCAGCGGCGGCGAACAGGGTCAACGGGTCATGGGTTGCGTACAGGGCATTGGTCATGGTAGGTTTCCGGTTTCAAGTGGCGAGGGGCAAGGGCAGGCGGGCCGGACTTTGCACTTGCCCCTTGCTTCTTTTCTCATCCTCGGTTCTGAATAAAGGCTTCGATCAGGCCGGCGAGGACCAAGGTCACGAGCAGGAAGGTGACATCCAGGCGCTGGAAGTAGGCCAGAAGGGCCAGTGCGGTGAAGGTCGTGGCCAGCAGCGCGCCCTGACGCAGGGCGACGATGGGTTCAGGTCCGCGGTGACGGCTTGCGCCGGCCAGGGCCGGCCACTGCCTGTGCAGCACAGACGCCAGCAGCGCGCCCACCCCCAGGGTCGCCAACGCCAACCCGATGAAAAAGAGGACGAGCGCGGGCGTATCCACCAGCCCGTCCACGTCCACGGGCGGCACACTGGTCAACAGATAGAAGAGGGTTCCTGCGCCGGCTACAAGCGCCAGCGTTGAAAGAATAGTCACCTGGACGCGCGTCATGGAGAAAAGTGTAACACCGGGTCAAACCGCCGCCAAATCCAGGGAACGAGACAGGATAAAGGATAGAGCGCAGACGAAACGGATTGGGCGGAAACGGCCGGATTTTTTGTAAAAGCCCGTGAGAATCCGCCCAATCCGCTTCATCCGCGTTCCATTTGCCTGTTCTCTCAAAAACTGCCAGGATGCGTCGATCCAAATCTGACACGCGGTCGCGGGCTGTGATATAATATCATGCGGTTAAATTTGGCAGTGTTTTTTGGACAGAGGTAAGGAGACGAAAGATGGCTCGCAGACGCTATACTCGCAGTGAGAAAATTTTCTATGGACTGAGCCTGCTGATCGTGCTCAGCATGGTGCTAGGCACGGTCGCCAGCCTGTTCGTACAGTAGTCGGACAGAAGGCAGTATTCACGCGCCCGGGTTGGGGCCGGTTGGACGCGGACGGGCTGCACTGATCGCGCGCTGAAGGTTGGGCGCGCCATGGATTGGAATCGGACCCTGTGAGCGCAGAATCCGCCGCCAAGTCATCGCCGGATCAGCCTGAGACGCAGGTAGCGGAAGAGAATGCACGCGAACGGCGGCGGGGGCTGCTCTATGTGGCCGTCGCCACCCTTTTCTTCAGCACCAGTCCGGTCCTGATCCGCTGGGCGGCGGAGAGCCTGACGTCCTACGAGATCACGTTCTGGCGCATGTTCACGGCCGGCGTAGCCGTGCTCTTGCTGGCCCGGCTACGCCAGGAGCCCCTGCCGCCCTCGCGGGACCTTCCCCGCTTCCTGGGCTTCGGCCTCATCGCCGCCCTCCATTTTGGCTTCTACATCGCTGCCCTGGAATTCACCACCATCGCCCACGCCCTGGCCCTGGTCTACACCGCCCCCATCTTCGTGGCCATCTTCTCGTGGATCGTGCTGGATGAACGACTGAAGGCGCGCCAATGGATGGGAGTGCTGGTGACCGTGGCCGGCGTGGCCGTGCTCGCCGGGTTCGAGCCTATGTTCGACCGGCGCATGTTGATCGGCGACATGCTGGCGGTGGGCAGCGCCATCTGTTTCGGCCTCTATAGCGTGGCCGGACGCAGCCAGCGCAACCGCTACACCTTGTTCGCCTACGCCGGGGCAGTTTACAGCTTGGCCGCGGTCTGGCTCCTGCCGGCGGCGGCGCTGAACTTCTCGCCCACCGGCTACACCCTACCCGCGATCCTGAGCCTGCTGGCGTTGGGGCTTCTGCCCCTGGGCCTGGGGCACACCCTCTACAACGCCGCGCTCCGTCGCACCAGCGCCACCGCCGTCAACCTGGTGGCCACCCAGGAGGTCACGGGCGGCATCATCCTGGGCGTGCTTCTGTTGCAGGAAATACCGAGCGTCAACAGCATCATCGGCGTGTTGATCACCCTGGCCGGCATCGTGTTGGTAATTCTGTAATCTGATAAACCGCGGATTGGGCGGATTGAGCGGATCCACACGGATTTTTTCAAAATCCGTAAAAATCAGCCCAATCCGCCCAATCCGTGGTCTATCTCCGTTCCCGTTTTTTCAACCCAAAGGAGTAAATCGCAATGGCAGCAAAGAAAATTCTCATGTTGGTGGGCGACTACGTGGAAGATTACGAAGTCATGGTCCCCTTCCAGGCCTTGCAGGCGGTGGGACACACGGTCCACGCGGTCTGCCCGGACAAGGAAGCCGGCGACACAGTGCGCACGGCCGTGCACGATTTCGAGGGCGATCAGACCTACAGCGAAAAGCCAGGCCACAACTTCCAACTCAACGCCACCTTCGCCGACACCGACGAAGCCACCTACGACGCGCTGGTGATCCCCGGCGGGCGCGCGCCCGAATACATCCGTCTCAACGAGCGCGTGCTGGAAATGGTGCGGCACTTCGCGGCCGAGGACAAGCCCATCGCCACCATCTGCCATGGCGCGCAACTGCTGGCCGCGGCCGGCGTGCTCCAGGGCAAGCGCTGCTCGGCCTATCCCGCGGTGGGACCGGACGTGGATCGGGCCGGCGGCTCCTACATGGACATCGCTGTGACCGACGCCTATGTGGACGGCAACCTGGTCTCGGCCCCCGCGTGGCCAGCCCACCCCACCTGGATCGCCAAGTTCCTGGCTGTGCTGGGCACGAAGATCGAACTGTAACAACGGATGGGATCACAACGGATTGAATGGAACGCGGATTTAGCGGATTTAGCGGAAAAAGCCGGATTTTTTCAAAATCCGTACAGATTCGCCTAATCCGTTAAATCCGCGTTCCATTTTTCTCCTCAACCACGATAGGTGCATGGACATATGAGTTTTCAGGAGCGACGAGCGCTCTTTCCTGTGAGTGTGGAGATCGTCGACCGTGGCAATGGCCCCGGCCTGGCCATCGGCGGCTGTGAGTTGACCGCGCTGGCTGCGGAGTATGGCACGCCCCTCTACCTCTACGACCAAGCCACCCTGGCCGCGGCCGTGGACACATATCGTCACGTGCTGGACGCGTACCCGGCCGGCGGCGAGATCACCTACGCCGGCAAGGCCGGCCTCAACCTGGCCCTGGCCCAGTGGATGGACCGGCAGGGCGTCTGGCTCGACTGCACGGGCGTGGGTGAACTGCATGTGGCCCAGGTCGCGAGCGTGGATCGCAGCCGGGTGCTGGTCCACGGCGTGGCCAAAACGGACGCCGACCTGCAAGCCGCGGTCCGGCAGGCGGGGACCATCGTGGTGGACAACCTGGACGAATTGCGACGGCTGGTGGACCTGGCCGCGGCCGCGCCGCCCGGCCAGCCCTTTCCCGACCTGTGGCTGCGGGTGTTGCCCGGTCTGGCCGTGGACACCCATGCCTTCCGCCAGACCGGCCAGGAGGATTCCAAGTTCGGCATGGACGCGTCCACCGCGCGACAGGCCGTGGCCCTCTGTCTGCGCCATGGCCTGTCGTTGACGGGTCTCCATTTTCACCAGGGATCCCACTTCCACGACCCGACGCCCATCGGCCCGGCCGTGGAGATGGTCCTGGACCTGGCCGCGTCCTTGCGAGACGAATTCGGGTGGACGCCTGCGCATCTCTCGCCGGGCGGCGGCTGGGGCGTGGCCTATCACGAGGATGATCTACCACAGCCTGCGGTCGAAGAGTATGTGACCTTTGTGGCCGAAGCGCTGATCGCCGGCTGCGAAAAACGGGGCCTGCCCCTGCCGGTCCTGCACGTGGAGCCGGGGCGCAGCCTGGTGGCCAGGGCGGGCGTGGCCCTCTACCGGGTGCGGGCGGCCAAACGCACGCTCAGCCGGCGGTGGCTGCTCCTAGACGGCGGCATGGCGGACAACATCCGGCCCGCGCTCTACGGGACCCGCTACTCGGCGTCACCCGTAGCCAATCCCCAACGGCCGGACGAAGGCCCCGCATGGCTGGCCGGTCCCTACTGCGAAAGCGGCGATATCCTGGTCGAGAACCTGCCCATGCCCGCGGTGGAAACGGACGAACTGATCGCGGTCCCGGCCAGCGGCGCCTACCAGATCGCCATGAGCAGCAACTACAATGGGGCGCTCAAGCCCGCCGTGCTCTGGCTGGAGGCGGGTCGCGAACATGTGATCCAGCGCCGGCAGACGCTGGCGGATCTCATTGCGCGCGATGAGGTCTTGCCAACGGAATAGAACGCGGATTTGATGGATTGGGCGAATCCACGCGGATAGAAACAGGAAATCGTGCGGCTGCAAGCCGCGCCTACGGGTTGCTACGGGTTCCGAGGTGCGTCTGGACTGGTAGATTCTCTCTTTGATGTCAAGTCCCTAATTGACGAAATGTGAGAGCAAACGGATAAAGAACAAAGGTTTAGATTACATAACGCATAGGTCATCAGGCAGGCATCGCCAACGCCGGGTCAAAGGGACGATCAGAGCGG
>JAJRVT010000385.1 GCA_024277175.1 Chloroflexota bacterium
CTGAGCCTGAAGGTCGGCCAGCGCCGCGTCTTTCTCGTCCAGCGCCTGCTCCAGTTCGCTCTTGGCATTGGTCAGGGCTTCGATCCGATCTTCCAGTTCCTGCTGTTGGCTTCGGTTCTTGACCACCGCGGCTGTGGCGCCGGCGGCCAACAGCGCACCTGCGCCGCGTCTGCGACTGGCGGCCTGCTCATCGGCATCGGCGATCTGATCCAGTGGGCCAACAAGCTCCTGGAGTTTATCCCGAGCCGCCTCCACGTCGGACTGCAACTCGGCCAGTTCATCCTGGCAGGCCTGCAGATCTCTTTCCAGGGCCGTCTTTTCGTTCTGAGTCGATTCGAGTTTGCTCTGGAGTTGATCGCGTTCACTCTGCAATTCGCCGACATCCGCATCCCGGCTCTGCAAAGCGTCTTCCAGGTCGGCTTTAGCAGAGGACAATGTCTCGACCTCAGCCTGCAAGCTCGACAGTTGCTCCTGGGCCTCGGTCAGCGCCTGCTCCAGTTCGCTCTTGGCCTCCTCCAACTCGCTCTTGGTCGCGGTCAGGGACTCGATCTGAGCCTCCAAGTCCTGTTGCTGACTGTGCGCTTTGGCCACTGCGGCGGTGGCGCCTGCGGTCAACAGCGCACCGCGACGACGGCGTTTGTCGTCCTCGCCTTTGGCGTCACCCAGGTCTATCGTCATGCTGCGTTCCGGGCCGGAGACGCCCGCTGCTTCAGCCGTTTCGTCACCCAGTGAACCGATCAGCGGCTGCAACTTCTCGCGGGCGCTTTCCACATCGGCCTGTAATTCGGCCAACTCATCCTGGCACGCCTGCAGGTCGCTTTCCAGTTCAGTCTTGGCGGAGGAAAGGGATTCGACCTGGGTTTGTAGCTCGGCTAGTTGAGCCTGAGCGTCATCCAGGGCGGTGGTCTTCTCGTTCAGCGCCACCTCCATTTCCGTTTTTTCGTCGCTGGTGGCGTCGACCTGGGCCGTAAGCACGGCGACTTCATCTTCCAGTGCGCTGATGCGAGCTTTGAGCGCCTCTTCGCGCTTGCGGGCGGTCGCGACCGCCGCCGCCACTCCGGTTGTCAGCAGGACGGTCGGATCAACGTTTTCCTCTTCTTCCTCCACCTGCGTATCGGCGAGTCCATCGCCGGTTTCATCAGCCAGGTCTTCAGCAGGGGCGACCGCCATGCTGCGGGTTGGCATGTCTTCGTCCTCGGCCCCGTCTTCCTCTGTCAGGGATTGCAGTTCAACCTGGGCCGCCAGGATCGCTTCCTGGATTTTGTTCAATTCATCTTCGCGTGCGGCCAGGGCCTCTTCGAGCGTCTCCCTTTCGGCCTTGGCGGCCTTGAGATCGCCCTGGATAGCCTCTAGTTGGGCTTGCAACTCTTCGCTTTCTGCGGTGCGAGCTTCGAGATCGCTCTTGAGCGCTTCCAGTTGGGCGGCCAGTTCATCGCTGGCTGCGGTGCGCTCTTCCAGCACCTGCTCCAGTTCACCCTTGGCGTTCGTCAGGGAATCAAGTTCGGCCTCACGCGCGGCGATCTGCTCTTCCAGTTCAGCCTTGCGCTGGGCGGCCTCTTCCAGTTCCGTCTCCAGGCTGGCCATGCGGTTGCGCAGATCGAAGAATTCATTGTTACGGCTGCTGAATTCGTTGTTGAGCGCTTCCCAATCGCCTCGGGTTGCGGCCACCGTCGCCTCCATGGCGACCAGACGCTGCTTGAGATCGCCCAGTTCTCCCTCACGCTCTTCGACCTGGCGCGCCAGCGATTCCTTCTGGGCTTGGGCCTGTTTCAACTCCTGCTTGGTTGCGGACACCTGGCGTCGATAGGATTCCAGTTTGTCGGCCAGTTCATGCAGTTCCTCATAGCCGAGTTCAGAAGAATCCATGATGCTCATGGAGCGGATGGGCGCCAGCAGGGCCGCGGTTTCAACGTCGCTGATGGACTCATCCACCGCGCTTGTCTCGAGCAGAGGCAGGTTCGTGGCCTCCCCTTCACCTTCCTCATGCAGGAAGGTGAGCAGGCGGGCGGCCGTCGCCTCATAGTTACGGTTACGGCGTTCCACGTTGATGGCCAGGTCGGCGCCGATGGCCGACAGCGCGCCGAGGCTGGTCTTGAGACGACCGATTTCGGCCTGAGCTTCCGCCAGATCCATCTCACGCTGCCAGAGGGCATCGGCCAGGCTCTCGTCATCGCCCAACAGCAGCCGGGTCCGAATGGCTTCTGTAATTTCTTCTTCGCTGCTTTCCACCACGCCTTCGACCGTTCGCGACTCCTGCGCGGTGACCTTCTCCTGCAGAACCGCAAGTTCGGCCTGAAGTTGTTCGATTTCTTCCTGCTTGGCCAGGCTTACGGCGTCCAGTTGCTCTTCGGCGGCGTCGACCTCAGCCAACGCGTCGGCGAGCGCGGCCTGGCAGCGATCCAATTCAGCCTGCAGATCATCACGCTCCAGCATGACGATGGCGATATCGCTGGAAAGCCGATCCAGCGCGGCGTTAACGTCGGCCAGTTCGTCTTCCTTCTGTTGCAACGCTTCTTCCTTCTGCTGGAGGATAGCGTCTTGTTCGCTGGCCTCTTGGGTCAGCCCCATCTTCATCTGTTGAAGGGTTTGCTCGACGCCGACAGCGGCGTCATTCAACTCCTGCTTCGCCTGCCTCAATTGCTCTTCCAGGGTGGCTTTTCCATCAGCCAGAGCCTCGGCTTGGGCGCGCTGGGCATCCAATTGTTCACGCACGCTGGTCAGTTCGCGCCCCCGCTGGTTCAGCGAGGTCCGCAACCTGCTCAACTGCGACTCATAGTCTGAGGCGCTGCGCCGTTTCTGCGCCGACAGAATGAGCCAGGTGAGAAAAATCCCGAGCAAAAAGGCGCCGGCCAGGAGCCATATCTGATTTATGTTGTCCATTGCATTACTCCTGTTAGGGGCAAGCGCATATAGCGATTGGCCGGTTTAGGCATCATCAGCATTCTCAGCATTGCCGGCATGGTCGGGTAACGACACACGAGTGGCCTCCAATTCGGCGGTTAGAACGGCGATGCGCCTGTTCGCCTGCTTGAGGGCGTCATCCTTCATTCTGATCATCGTGGAGGTGAGCACAGCCAGTTCGCTGGCCACGTCGCCGCGGGCGTGATTCAGCTTCTGTTCCATATCATCTTTAAGCATGGAGACTTCGTCCACCTCGCGACGCAACTCCCGCAACTCTGCCATGGCATTGGCGTATTCCGTCTCTCGTTCTTCGAGTTGACGTTGCAGACGGGTCGAGCGCAGGAACGCCTCGTCCAGCGCGGCCGTCTTATTCGCGGCTTCCTGGGCGTTGACGCCGGCTTCCTCCTTCACGCCCTCCATCTCCTGCAACAACTGCTCTTTCTCGGCTGCAAGCTCTTCGCCCCGGGCCGTGGCCTCAGCCAGATCGGCCTGAAGCGCCTCGATGTCCGCCAGCGCGGTCTGATACTGCTCGGACAGCGCATCCAACTCCGCGCGCAGCGCGGACAGGGCCTGCTCATGTTCGTCGCGCAGGGCGCCCATGTCAGACTGTAGATTGGTGAGATCGAACTCCCGGGTCTTCAACTTCGGCTCGAGTTCCTCGATCTTATCCTCCCGTTCCGCCAATGCTGATCGGGTCTCCTCCAATGCATTGTTGAGATCCGTCAACTCCGCATCCTTGGCGTCCACCTCCTCTTCCAGCGAACTGATACGGGCATTGGCTTTTTCCAGATCGGACTTGACGTTCTCCAACTGTCGTTTCAGGTCGCTGACTTCGTTCTCGGCGTCATCCGCGCGCCGGCTGGCCCTGCGCACCTGACTATCCAGATCGCTGATGCGGGCTTCAGCCTCCTGGGCGCGACTCCGCGCCGGCATACGGGTGAAAAGCCAACCCAGAATCAGGCCAAGTACGCCAGCCGTCGCCACCGGAATCCAATTGCCATCCACAGAAAGCCAGGCAATCCACTGCGATAGCCATTCCATATACGCCTCCTCTTAAAAGTTAATGGGTGATTTGCTGCGTGAGCGATTATGTATTGACTGTTTGACGCAAAACGCATTGGAAATGCGTCTATCATGATAATGCGAATGTGTGCGCTGTGTCTCGGACAGAACTTCCCTCACCATCCTGTGCGGGACGACGCGCCTCTTCAGGCTTCTAATGATGACATGCAAACCCCAATTAGTCAATCACAGTCAGGGCTTGATCCGGGAATTTGAGCTAAAATATTGGCTTCTTCATCTGTTCGCGAGGCGATTTTCATCATCTTCTCATATCGGGTACAATCCCATGGCGTGGCTTGGCTGCGCTGCCTTCACATATCGTCTCGCGTATCGTCCAGCCCCAATTCGGTGTAAGGCTACTTCAAGAAAATAAATACACGTCATATCCCCGGCACTTTCCAGTCGCACTCTGGTCAGCGCCAAACTCGTGACAAGTGCCGGGGACGTTAATTCCCAGGAAGAGCCTAAATGGGCTTCTCCTGTAAAAGTCCGCTATATCGATCGCGCTGGCTGGACAGTCACGAATCGTTCGTAAAACGAAAGGTGTAATGCATTATGTTCAAAGCATTGCCCCGTACATTTATCATTTTCAAAATGTACCGGGGACGACTCATTGTTTCCCAGGTCCTTCTGCTCATCTCCGCCGTCTCCCGGATTGGGGTGGCGACGCTGACGCAGCGGTTGATCAACCAAGGCATCGTCGCCGGCGATTCAACGGTGATCGTCAACATGAGCGTCTGGATGTCTGTGCTGGCGCTGGTGGGCGGTCTGGCCATGGCCGGCACAGCGGGGCTGGCCGTCTTCTTTGCCCAGGGTGTGGCCTATGGCCTGCGCAAATTCCTCTACCAGAAAATTCAGGAATTTTCTTTCGCCAACTTCGATCGCTTTCGCACGGGCAACCTGATGGTGCGCCTGAACGCAGACGTCAACAACGTGGCCAACGCCATCCTCTATTCCGTGATGCTGATCCTCTTCGCCCCCTTCATGATTCTGGTGGCGTTTGCACTGACCTACATCTTCTCGCCCAGCCTCGTCTGGGTGCTGGTGCTGGTGACCGTGGTCGTGATCGCGTTCATGGCCTTCCTGTTGCCGAGGATTGTCCGCGCCTACGATGAACGCCAGGCCCGCCTGGACACGCTCAACAACACCTTGCAGGAAAATCTGGCCGGCGTGCGCGTGGTCAAGGCGTTCGTACGCGAAAAGTATGAGATCAAACGCTTCCGCAAGCGCGCTGACGATATGCGCAAGCCCGCCTTCACCGCCGCCTTCCTGGTAGGGGCCATGAACCCGGCCCTGACCGCGGTCACCCAGTTCGCCATCGCCATCGCCATCTGGAGCGGCGGCGAGCAGGTGCTCAAACAGACGGGCATGCAGGTGGGCGACCTGGTGGCCTTCATGCAGTACCTCTCCCTGATCGTCATGCCCCTGGCCATGATGGCCATCGTCTTCCCCTTCCTCATGCGCGGCGAAACCTCGGCCCAGCGCATCTTCGAGGTCATGGACGCGGAGCCTGCGGTTCAGGACAGACCGGAGGCCAAACCCGTGGCCCCGGAAGAGGTCAAAGGGCGTCTGGTCTTCGAGAACGTCTCCTTCGCCTTTCAGCGCCCCGACGGCGAGTTCGATCCGCCGGCCTTGAAAAACATCAACCTGACCATCGATCCGGGCGAGCGGGTCGGCTTCCTGGGGGCCACCGGCTCCGGTAAAACGGCCCTGGTCAACCTGATCCCTCGCTTCTACGACGTGACCGAGGGGCGTATCACCATCGACGGCGTGGACGTGCGTGACATTCCCCAGGACAACCTGCGCGAGATCGCGGGCATCGCCCTCCAGGAGGCGCTTCTCTTCCAGGGGGACATCCGCTTCAACCTCAAGTTCGGCGCCCCCGAGGTGGATGACCCGATCATGTGGGACGCGGCCAAAGCCGCCGACGCCTACGGCTTCATCACCAACCTGCCCCAGCAGTGGGATGCGCCTGTGGCCCGCCGGGGCAACAACTTCTCCGGCGGTCAACGACAGCGTCTGGCCATCAGCCGCACCCTGACCACCCTGCCCCGCATCCTGATCCTGGACGACAGCACCAGCGCCCTGGACGTGGCCACCGAAGCCCGGGTGCAGGAGGCCATCCCCGGCTTCGTCAGCAACGCCACCACCCTCTATGTGGCCCAGCGCATCAGCGCAGTCATCGATCTGGAGAAGATTGTGCTCATGGAGAACGGCGAAATCGTGGCCCAGGGAACCCACGAAGAGCTGATGGCGAGCAGTCCCCTCTATCAGGAGATCTATGAGTCGCAACTTGGCGGCGGCATCACCGCTGGATTGGAGGCGTCAGCATGAGCGCTACACAAACAGAGATCAAAAACCCCACTACAACAGAACCGACCGTTGATCAGACGACCGCGCCAAAGGACAAGGAAAAAGGCTCGAGCAACATTGAGGTGACCAAACGGCTGGTTGGCTATATGATCGGTCATGGAAACAAGAAACGCTTCTGGATCACGCTGGCGGTGAGCCTCATCGGCCTGATCTCGTTGATGGTTATTCCCATCTTCACGGGCGAGGCCATCAACGTGGTGAGCGATCCGAACGGCAGCCTGCCCATGCTGCGGCTGTGGGCGTTCCTGGCCATCCTGGCCGCGGCCATCTATCTGGGGCTGGGCGTGTGGTCGTCCCGGGTCTTCGCCGATCTGGCCTCCCATGCCACCAACTATCTTCAGACCGATCTGTTCGAGCACATCCAGACCCTCTCACTCACCTTTTTCGACCGTCAGCCGGTGGGCGAACTGATGAGTCGGGTGACCAACGACACCGAAGTCATCGCCCTCTTCTATGAGAGCGCGGTGGCGCAGATGATCCAGGCGGTCGTCCAGTTGATTTTGATCATCACGGTCATGTTTATGCTGGACTGGCGCATCACCATCGCGGCGCTCCTGGTCTTGCCAGTTATGTTCCTCCTGAGTGCGGTCATCGAACGCATCTCCACGCCGGCCTTCGCCAAGATACAGGAAGAATTGGGCGACTTGAGCGGCTACCAGGAAGAGACCCTGTCGGGCCACAAAATCATCATTGGCAACCGCCGCCAGGAGTGGGCCGACGAGACCAATGAGGCCTATGCAGACCGGGTCTTCGATGTGGCCAGCAAGGCATTCTTCACCTCCATCCTTCAATTCCCCATCACCAGCACAGTGGTTTCGATGATGATGGTGATCGTGCTGTTGGTGGGCGGCGTCCTGGTGCTGGCGGGCGAAATCAGCATCGGTTTCGTGATCGCGTTCGTGGGCTACGCCGCGCTGCTGGCCTCGCCCATCTCCACCCTGGCCAACCTGACCAGCACCATCCTCAACGCGCTGGCCGGCGGACGACGGGTCTTCTCTATCATGGACGAAGAACCTACGGTGGTGGACGCACCCGACGCCAAGGATTTCGAGTTCAAGGGCGGCCATGTGGTTTTCGAAGATGTGGACTTCTCCTATGTGCCCGGGCGTAAGATCCTGCGCCACAACACCTTCGAGGCCAAACCGGGCGAAAAGATCGGCATCTGCGGGCCCACGGGCGCAGGTAAGAGCACCATCATCAACATCCTCACCCGCTACTATGACGTGGATAGCGGCAAAATCCTGATCGACGGCCAGGACCTGACCACCCTCACCCAGCGTAGCCTGCGCCAGCAGATCGGCGTGGTGTTGCAAGAAGCCTTCCTCTTCTCCGACACAGTGATGAATAATCTCAAGTACGCGCGGGAGGGGGCCACGGACGAGGAGTGTATCGAGGCGGCCAAGGAGGCCAACGCCCACGAGTTCATCATGAACCTGCCCCAGGGCTATGAGACCATGCTCACCGAGCGGGGGGCCAACCTGAGCCAGGGCCAGCGCCAGATGATCACCATCGCCCGGGCCATGGTGGCCCAGCCCAAGATGATGATTCTGGACGAGGCCACCAGCAACGTAGACACCCGCCCCGAGAAGCTGATCCAGGGCGGGCTGACCCGGCTGATGGAGGGCAAGACCAGCTTCTCCATCGCCCACCGCCTGAGCACCATCCAGGACTCGGCCAAGATCATGGTCCTCAACGCCGGCGAGATCGTGGAGTACGCCTCCCATCAGGAGCTTATGGCGGAGAAGGGCTTCTACTACAATCTTTACATGAGCCAGTTCAAGGGTAAAGGCCCCGGCGGCGAGGTGGATACGTCGGGATTTGTGAGTACGTGAGGCGTGATGTGTAAGAGATGGAGAGATTGGACGGCGCTCGCCGATGACCAATCTCCCAATCTCCTATTTCGCCAATCTCATCGTAACCAAGAAAGGAAACGACTATGACGAAACAATTGGATCCTACTGCTGAGATGATGCTTACGCAGATGGCGGAGTCGGGACAGCCGGAGATCTGGCAGTTGTCACCAGCCGAGGCGCGGGCCATGTTCAAGATGATGACGCCCATGTTCGAGGGGCAAGGGCCTGAGATGCACCAGGTGGAGGATCGGACCATCCCCGGGCCGGGCGGGCCATTGCCCCTGCGCATCTACACGCCGCGCCCCATGGCGGAGGGAGAGCTGGCGCCCATTCTGGTCTACTTCCATGGCGGCGGCTGGGTGCTGGGCGATCTGGACTCCCATGATGTGGTCTGTCGCCACCTGGCCAAGGGCGGCGACTGCATCGTCGTCGCGGTGGATTACCGGCTGGCCCCGGAGCACAAATTCCCCGCGGCCATCGAGGACGCGTTGGCCGCCACCGAGTGGGCGTCGGCCAATGCAGAGTCCCTGCACGGCGACGCCAGCCGGCTCGCGGTGGGCGGCGACAGCGCCGGCGGCAACCTGGCCGCGGTCGTCAGCCAACTGGCCAAAGATCAGGGAAACCCGCCCATCCGTTTCCAGATGCTCCTCTATCCGGCAGTCGATCTACAGACCGACTATCCTTCCCGATCGGCGTATGGTGACGGCTATTTCCTGACGCAGAAGGACATGTTCTATTTCCGGGATCACTACCTCGGCGGCTCGGAAGATCCTAGCGATCCCCGGTTGGCTCCGCTCCGCCACCCCGATCTCAGCGGCCTGCCCCCCGCGCTGATCGTGACCGCCGGTTTCGACCCGCTCCAGGACGAAGGCAAGGCCTATGCGGAGGCGCTGGAGGCGGCCGGCGTGCCGGTGGAATACGTTCATTTCGACAGCATGATCCATGGATTTATTTCCATGTCTGGTATACTGGAGGAAGGTCGGCGAGGGCTGGACCAATGCGCGGCCTCACTTCGAAACACCTTGGCCGCCTGATCTGAGCAAGAATCACTCTGTCCAAACCGGTTGGCAAGCGCTTATGCCTCTTCCGATGAATACGATTTCCACGAACACCATCTACGTCATCGGCCACATCAACCCGGACGCGGATGCCGTCTGTTCGGCCATGGGCTATGCGTGGCTCCTGCAGCAGGAGCATCCGAACGAGACCATCGTCGCCGCGCGCGCGGGGCACCTGAACCCTCAGACTATCTGGATATTCCAGCGTCTGGGCCTGGATCAGCCCCTGCTCCTGCCCGACGCCTCGCCCCGTTTCTCCAGCATCGCCCGCCGCTTCAACACCGCCGCGCCTGACAGCCCCCTGCGGGAAGCCTGGCCCATCGCCAACCGCACCGGCGGCGTAGCCCCGGTGATCAACGTCGACGGCACACCCCTGGGACTGGTGACGGGCGCCAGCCTCTTCAACTTCATGGGCCATGCCATCGGCTCCCGCCGCATTCGCGAGGAGATGCGAGTGACTGAGTTGTTCGACCATCCTTGCCGGGAAGTCTGCGATACGGCCGTCCCCCGTTTCTCGGCCAACGCCCGCATCCGGGATTCGCTCAATGCCATCCTGCGCGAGGAACGGGACGACTTCCTGGTCATCGACGAGAAGGGCAAATATGTGGGCGTCTGTCGTCAGGCCGACGCTCTGCACCCACCCCGGCTGCGCATCGTCATGGTGGATCACAATGAGGCCGGCCAGGCCCTGGGTGCGTTGGACGAAGCTGAGGTGATCGAGATCCTGGATCACCATCGCCTGGGCAACCAGTCCACCCGGGTCCCCATCAAGTTCACAGTCGATCCGGTCGGCAGCACCTGCACCCTGGTCTCCGAACGGATCGACGAGGCCGGCTTCAGCGCGCCGCCGGAGATCGCCGGGTTGCTCCTCTCCGGCGTGATTTCTGACACCCTCTTGCTGACGTCGCCCACCACTACCGATCGCGATCGTGCGGCGGTGAACCGGCTGGCCCGGTGGGCGTTTATCGGCGGCGCGCCGCTGGAAGGCGAGACGCTGAAATCGTACGGGCGTCAACTCCTGGAGGCGGGCGTTGATCTAACGGTGCGCAAACCCATTGAGATTGTGGGCGCGGACTTCAAGCGTTATGAGGCCGGCGGGCTGCACTTCGGCATCGGCCAGGTCGAGATCACTAATTTCGCCCAAGTCAATGAACATTTGGCGTCCCTACGCTCGGCCTTGAGTGATCTGCGCGATCAAAAGGGGCTGAATTTCGCCATCCTGATGATTACCAACGTGGTGAACAGCTCCAGCCGCCTGGTCTTCACCGACGACACTCCCCGGCTGGATGTGCTGCCTTACCCTCGTCGCAGCGATGGCACGCGCGCGGCAGATGGCGTCGTCTCACGTAAAAAGCAGTTGCTCCCCCTGGTGCTCAGCGCGCTGGAACAGTAACAAACAGGCGGAGAACCAAAACCCTTTATGAACCTGACGGAAAAACGCTGCCCGATCTGTTCGGCCCCACTGACCATCCCGCCGGACGCCGGCCAGGCGCGCTGCCCATACTGCGGAACCTCTTTCACCGTCCAACGCAGCGGCGGGGGCGTGGCCCTGAACCTGGCGGACCAGGTGACCGACGCTGTTCACCAGAGCGCGTCCGCCACCCGGAGCGAGCTGCAACGGCTCCAACTGACCCAGGAGCTTTCGACCGCCCGCTTGCGTCTGGCCAATGTCCAGCGGGAGATACGCACCCTGAAGCGGTTGCCGCCCAGCGGGGTGACCAAGACCCAACTGGCCGAGTTGCAGCGCCAGGAGGCGGGCCTACGCGCACGCGTGGCCGAACTGGAGTGGGAACTCAACCCCGAAGCCGCAACCGCGGCGGAAAGTCCCGCACCCGCCTCCGCCTGGCAGATCCCCTGGAGCTGGCTGCTCTTCTCCTTCCGCGGGCGGATCGGGCGCCGCCTCTTCTGGATCGGCTTCCCCATCGGCGCGGTCATCTACCTGTTCCCGTACGCCCTCCTGAAACTCGCTTCCAGTAGCGGGCAGGATTGGCTGGCCGCGCCCGCCAGTATTCTCTTCATCATCGGCGGCTGGATGCTCCTGGCCGTGGCGGTCAAACGTTTCCGCGATCGAGGAAGAGCAGGCTGGTGGCTACTGATCGTCTTCATTCCCATCATCGGCCCGATCTGGATGTTGGTGGAACTGGGCTTTCTGGAAGGCGTACAGTAACCGTTCACAATAGACCGCGGATTGCACAGAAAGTCTGCCCATGTCCGATCTACGCCATGAACTCCTGCTCGAACCCGATATCGTCTACCTCAACCACGGCTCGTTCGGGGCCACGCCCCGCCCGGTCTTTCAGGTCTACCAGGCGTGGCAGTTGCGCATGGAGCGCCAGCCCGTGCGCTTCATCACCCAGGAGCTCTTCCCCGCGCTCAAGCGGGCCAGGGAAGTCCTGGGCGCGTATCTCGGCGCGCCGGTCGATGACCTGGTCTACATCCCCAACGCCACCTTCGGGCTCAACCTGGTGGCCCGCTCGCTGGCGTTGCATCCGGGGGACGAGATCCTGACCACCGACCACGAATATGGGGCCTGTAACAACGTCTGGCAATATGTGGCCGAAAAGACGGGCGCGAGCTACATCCACCAGCCCATCGCCCTGCCCGTGACCACGGCCGAGGAGATCGTCGAGCAACTCTGGGCCGGCGTCAACGAACGCACCCGGGTCATCTACCTGAGCCATATCACCTCGCCCACCGCGCTGATCATGCCTGTGGAGGCCATCTGCCGCCGGGCCAGGGAAGCGGGGATCATCACCGTGATCGACGGGGCCCACGCTCCGGGCCAGATCGACCTGAACCTGGAGGCCATGGCGCCCGACTTCTACTTCGGCAACTGTCACAAATGGCTCATGAGTCCCAAAGGCGCGGGCTTTCTCTACGCCCGACCTGAACGCCAGGCCATGATCGAGCCGCTGGTGGTGGGCTGGGGCTGGGGACGGCAGCGCGACCTCTCCTTCGGCTCCGACTTCCTGGACTACACCCAATACCTGGGCACCAACGACCTGTCAGCCTATCTGGCTGTGCCCGCGGCAGTGGAGTTCCAGACGACCCACGACTGGCCGGCCCAGCGGGCGCGTTGCCACGCCCTGGCCCGCCAGGCCATGGAGCGGATTGCCGAACTGACGGGGCTGCCACCCATCTACCCGGATATCAGATTTCAACCTCCGGGAGGTGACCACCACAATTTCGATAAATGGAGCAACCCTGGCCACCTCCCGGAGGTTACCTTCTACCAGCAGATGGCATCCGCGCCCTTGCCCATCCAGAAGGACCTGAAGTCCTTCAAGGCTCGCCTCTACGACCGCCACCGGGTGGAGGTTCCCTGCGTCCAGTGGCAGGACCGCCAATTCGTGCGCATCTCCATCCAGGCCTACAACAGCGAAGAAGACGTGGACGCCCTCCTCGCCGCCTTGGCCGATGAGCTACGATGATCGCCGCTCATTGAACAGCCCCATCCGCTCATACGCTTCGGCCATGGCCTGCCAGCGAAACGCCATGTTCTCGGCGGCCTCCCCGTAATTGAAGTCATCGCAGGTTAGCAGGCCCTGCATCTGGATGCGAAAAATTGGCGCAATGAAGCGCTTTTGAAACATCGTGTATAATAAGGTGGACACTATCCCTCGCCGAGTATACAACATTCAGTCTTGACGAGTCGATAAACAAAGGAGGTCCACCATGCCAGACACAGTCCCTGCATGCCTGCACGCAACCGCCCGCGCCCGACCCGATGCCATCGCTTATCGCCACAAGGTCAATGACGCATGGACCGAAACGACGTGGAGCCAATACCTCAGCCAGGTGCGCCAGGCCGCCAAGGCGCTCATCGCACTGGGGCTTGAACCCGGCGACAAGACCGCGATTCTGGGCTTCAACCGGCCGGAATGGGTCATCTTTCACGCCGGCAGCATGACCGCGGCCGCCATCCCCAGCGGCATCTACACCACCAATGCGCCCGGCGAGGTGCAGTACATCGTCAGCCACGCCGAGGTGCAGGCCATCCTGTTGGAGGATCGGGGCCAGTGGGCCAAAGTGCGCCAGACCTACGCACAAATGCCGACCTTGCGTCATGCAGTCATGATGCGGGGGGCGGCATTGCCTGACGATGTCCCGGACGGGCTGACGGTGCATAGCTGGGAGGCGTTCATGGAGGCGGGCGCGGCGGTGGATGACGAGACGCTCGACGCCCGCATCGAAGCGCTCACGCCGGCGGATATCGGCACGTTCATTTACACGTCGGGGACGACCGGCCCGCCTAAAGCGGTGATGCTCTCCCACGACAACCTGGTGTGGACGTCAAAGACCATGAGTGACCTGTGGGGCATCAGGCCCGAAGAAGAGCTGCTCTCCTATCTACCCCTCTCCCACATCGCCGAGCAGATGTTCACCATCCA
>JAJRVT010000386.1 GCA_024277175.1 Chloroflexota bacterium
GCGGCGCTGGGACTGGGCCGCGGCCCAGCGGGTGGACCACTTCATCGCCATCAGCGACGCGGTTCAGGCCCGCATCCGCGACATCTATGGCCGGGAGAGCGTGGTCATCCACCCGCCGGTGGACGTGGACTACTTCACGCCTGCCCCGTCCGCACCTGTGGGGGATTACTACCTGATCGTCAGCCGCCTGATCCCCTACAAGCGCATCGATCTGGCCGTGGACGCCTTCCGTCACCTGCCGGACGAGCGGCTGGTGGTGGTGGGCCATGGCCGGGATCTGGCCTCGTTGCGGGCCGCGGCCAGCGACAACGTCACCTTCCTGGGCCGCCAGAGCCGGGAGCGTATCCGGGAACTGTTGCGCGGGTGCAAGGCGTTTATTTTCCCCGGCCTGGAGGACTTCGGCATCGCGCCCGTGGAGGCCATGAGCGCGGGGCGGCCCGTCCTCGCCTACGCCGGCGGCGGCGCGCTGGACACGGTCGCGCCGGGCGTGAGCGGCGAACTCTTTAGTGAATTACGGGCGGATAGCCTGCTGGGCGTGTTGCAATCGTTCGACGCCGCCGCCTATGACCCGGCCGCGTGCCGGCGACAGGCCGAGCGGTTCAGCACCGAAAACTTTCGCAGCAAGTTGATGGCTTACCTGGAGCAGCAGATCTGAGCTAGCGCGGATAAAATAGAACGCGGATTTGCCGGATTGGACGGATCTTCACGGATTTAGAAAAAAATCCGTGAAGATCCGCTCAATCCGCGTTCTATCGGCTGTGATCCTGTGGTTAATCTGGAGCGCGCGACCCTGACATGGAACTACGCGAGTATTGGCGGATCATCAAACGGCGCTGGTGGATACCCGTGCTCCTGACCGGGCTGGTGGGCGTTATCAGCCTGGCCCAACTGCGCCCCTGGCGGACGCCACCGGAGAGCTACGCCGCGTCCATGCGCATGTTGGTGGGCGTGCTGCCGGCCGCGGACCAGGACGAGACCGCCTACGATCCCCGCTACTACGCCTGGCTGACCAGCGAATATCTGGTGGACGATTTCACCGAGGTGGTGCGCAGCCAGCTTTTCGCCGAAAACGTGAGCAAGCGCCTGGCCGACCAGCAGATCGAGGTGCCCGCGGGCGTCATCCAAGGCAGCGCGACCACGGGCAAGCAGCATCGCATCATCACCCTCAACTTTAGCTGGGGGGATCGGGATCAACTGGTCGCCATCGCCGACGCGGCCGCGGCCGAACTGACCGAGAACACAGGCGTTTATTTCCAGCAACTGGGCACGGATAACGCCGGCGTGACCCTGATCGACGGACCCACCGTGAGCGTGGTCGGTCCCGGCGTCCGCAGCCGGCTGGATCTGCCCCTGCGCTTGCTCCTCGCCTTCCTGGTCGGATTGGGGCTGATCTTCCTCCTCGACTATCTGGACGTCAGCGTCCGCGAGTCCCGGGACCTGGAGGAGATGGGGCTGCCTGTGTTGGGCGTGATCCCGCGCGGGCGGAAGTAGGGCGAGAGGCAAGGGGCAGGTTGCAAGGGGCAAGTGGTTGGCCCTCGTTCAAGGCGGTTGTGGTAAAATACGGGGGTAGCGGTATCTATGGTGAATAGTTGAGGAACAGGATTTCATGAGCATACAGGAATACATGCGCATTTTGCGCCGCCGGGGTTGGATCATCCTGGCGGCCATGCTGCTGGGGGGCGCGGCCGCGTTCGCCATCAGCTACTTCCAGGAACCCCTCTACCGGGCCACGGTGGAGATCAGCACCGTGCCCGCGCGCGCGGACTGGGGGCTGGGCAACTCGGCCAAGGACCTGATGCGCAACTTCACGGCCAACATGCGCACGCCCGAAGTGGCCCAGCGGGTCATCGAGCGCGCCCAACTGGACATGAATCCCTACGACCTGCTGGCCCATCTCCAGACCCAGGAGGACGCCAGCACCTTCACCATCAAGGTTCAGGCCGAAAACCCGGACGGCGAGGTGGCCAAGCTCATCGCTCTGACCGCGGCCGACGAGTTCGTGGAAGAGCGCACGGCTTACTACGCGCAGCAGGACAAGCGCGACCGTATCGAGGTCAAGATTCGCAGCCGGGCCATTGGCTACGACCAGATCCAGCCCAAGCCCAAGATCAACGCCGTCGCCGGCGCGGTGCTGGGCCTGCTCTTCGGCATCGCCATCGTCCTGGCGCTGACCTGGATAGAGGCCGATCTGCTACGCACGCCCGCGGCTGTGGAACGCTCCCTGGACCTGCCCGTTCTGGGGGCCATTCCCAAGGACAGCGACGGCCGCGAGTCCGCGCAGCCGGTGGCCGAAGCCCCGCGCGTGGGCGCGCCCGAGGCCGCGGGGTAAAAGACGGTGGATGTGAGGTGTTGATATGCAAAGAGAGCAGGCGCTCAGTATACTACGCGCACATAAACAAGAACTGGCAGCCAAATACGGTGTTACGCGACTAGGGATTTTTGGTTCCGTCGCCCGGGATGAAGCGTTGGATGCCAGCGATGTGGACATCATCGTCGAGATGCCGCCGGATCTGTTCCAAATGGTCCATATGAAGGAAGAATTGGAGCAACTTCTTCGCGCTTCGGTGGACCTAATCCGTTATCAGAAGCATCTTAATGCCCTGCTCAAACGCCGGATCGATGATGAGGCGATATATGTCTGATTCCGAGCTCACGTAAAATAGTCCAATCCATGGATGAACCCAAGGCCCCAACCAACCCTTCTCCTTCCCGCTTCAACTGGCCGCTGGCGCTGCTTGCGCTGGCGGTTTTGGCGTATGCCCTCTACTTCTCCTGGGCCACCGTCAACCGCTACGCCGCCTTCGAGGCCCGCTCCCAGGACCTGGGCAACCTGAACCAGGCCATCTGGAACCTGGCCCACGGCAACGGACTTCGCTTCACCAATTACGCCGGCGTCACCAGTCGCCTGAGCCTGCATGTGGAGCCGATCCTGCTCCCCATCGCGGCCATCTACCGCCTCTACCCCCGCCCGGAACTGCTGCTGGTCCTCCATGCCGTGGTCGTGGCCCTGGGCGCGCTGCCCCTCTTCGCCCTGGCCCGGCGCAAGCTGAACAGTGACTGGGCCGCGCTCATTTTCGGGCTGGTCTTCCTGCTCAACCCGGCCATCCAGGGCGCGACCTGGTATGAATTCCACCCCGTCACCCTGGCCCCCACCCTGCTGATGGCGGCCTTCTATTTCCTGATCACAGGACGCAACGGCTGGTTCGCACTCTTCGCCGCCCTGGCCGCGTTCACCAAAGAAGAGATCGGGCTGCTGGTCTTCATGATGGGCCTCTACGCCCTGGTGATCCAGCGCCGACGCAAGATGGGCGCCATCACCATGGTCCTCTCCCTGGCCTGGGCCCTGTTCGCGGTGTTGGGCGTCCAGGCGCTCTTCGCGACCGGCAACATTCACTGGGGGCGCTACGGCTACCTGGGCGGCTCCCCGGTCGAGATCGTGACCAGCCTGATCACCCGGCCCGGTCTGGTCTGGAGCCAGTTGCAGTCGGCCAATGTGGTGCGTTATTTCTGGCTGTTGCTCTTCCCCGTGGCCTTTACCTCCCTGGCCGCGCTGGATGTCTTTCTGCTGGCTTCGCCGTCCCTGGCCATCAACCTGTTGGCCGACTTCTCACCCATGCACCAAGTTAACGCGCTGATCTACAGCGCGCCCATCATTCCCTTCGTCATGCTCTCCAGCGTCATGGGGACGGCCCGCTTGCAGGGCTGGCTGGCCGGCCGGTGGAGCCAAGGGGCCGACCGGCGGCGCGTGATCGCCGTGGCCCTGGCCGCCGTCGTCCTGGCCTTCACCCTGATCAGCCAGTGGCGATACGGCTACCTACCCGGCGGCGGCAACTATATGGCGCTCACCGTGACCGAACACCACCGCCGCGCCCAGGCCATCATCGACCAGATCCCGCCCGAGGCCGCGGTCTCGGCCCAGGACCGGCTCAACCCCCACGTGAGCGGGCGGCGGACGGTCTACATCTTCCCGGACGTCAACGACGCCGATTTCATCTTCCTGGATGTGACCGGCCCGGCCTGGCCCCAGCATCCCAGCGACGTGCGCAAGACGGTGGACGATCTGCTGGCCAGCGGCTTCGGCGTGGCCGCGGCCGATGACGGCTACCTGCTCCTGAGTAGGGACGCGCCCCCGGCCACTGTACCGGAAGATCTGCCGCCCTCCTTCTTCGACGCCTGGCGCGCGCCGGCAGCGGAGATGACCGCTGATTTGGCCATCGACTTTGGCGACCAACTGCGCCTGCTCGATTACCAGGTCGCCAGCGACCGCTACGGCGAACTGGTGACCACCTTCATCTGGCAGTCGTTGCAACCACTGGACGGGGATCTGCGTTTCTATATCGCCTATCTGGATCCGGAGTTGAAGCCGCTGCACGAGAGCGAATTTTACCCGCCTCCGGCCTCATTGTGGTATCCTACATGGCTGTGGACGCCCGGCGAGTCCGTGCAGGTGACCTCCCTGCCCTGGAATCTGGAGAGCGACCGTTTCGTCCTGGCCGTGGGCGTCTACCGGGGAGAGAACTGGCAGGCTGGCGAACGGTTGACGGCGAGCGTCCCGCCAGAAGACGCGACCGCGTTTCCCGCGCTGGAGGGCGGAACCCTGGTGCGGCTGGGCGGGTTCGAGCGCGACGGACAGGGTGGCTGGCGACCGATCGTTCCCCCGCAGACGCCGCCCGGGCAGGCCCTGGACGCCCGCTTCGATGACGTGGCTCAGTTGGAGGGCGTCACCCTTGAAGAGAGCGAGTTCAGTCCTGGCGATGAGGTGAATTTCACCCTCTACTGGCGGGGCGGGGGCGAGGCGGAACTGGACTATTCGGTCTTCGCCCATCTGCTCGCTGAAAACGGCGAAAAGGCGGCCCAGCTTGACTGGCAGCCCCATGACGCCATCAGCCTGCTGCCCATGACCGCCTGGTCGCCCGGCCAGTCGCTTGCAGACAACCAAACCCTGGCCCTGCCGGATGAGCTGCCGCCGGGTCGCTACCGCCTGATCGTGGGCCTCTACGACTGGCAGTCCGGCCAGCGCCTTTCCGTCGCCGGGGTGGACGCGGTGGACGGCAACGCAGTTCTGATTGGCGAACTGACGATTCGATGAACATTGGTGGCGATATCACATAGACCGCGGATTGGGCGGATTGAGCGGAAACGGCCAGATTTTTCAAAAAAAATCCGTGGAAATCAGCCCAATCCGTTCCATCCGCGGTCTATCGTGCAGGTATTCTGACGTAAAGGATTTACCCGAAATTTACGATTACGTTTCTGAGATCAGCGAGAGCAACCAACCATGACCCAATTAAGCGCCATCACCGATCCCCAAGGAGCCGTCGCGGAGGCCTATCAGAGCCTGCGTCTCAACATTCAGTTTTCGGAGTTGGAGCAGCCGCTGCGCACCCTGCTGGTGGTCGCAGCCGACAGCGGCGCGGACAAGAGCGTGGCGGTGGCCAATCTGGCCGTGGTCATGGCCCAGACCGGCGACCGGGTGATCGTCGTGGACGGCGATCTGCGCCGGCCGCGACAACATGAGATCTTCGACGTCGATAACCGGCAAGGGCTGACCACCTGGCTGACCGGCGGCGGCGAACCGCCCCTGCAGCGGACCGGGGTCGAGAGTCTGCAAGTGCTGCCCGCGGGACCGGCCGCCGATAACCCGGTCGCGCTGCTGAGCGGCAAACGGCTGGGCGAGGCGCTCCAGGAACTGAGCGAGCAGGCCGATTATGTGCTCATCGACGCGCCGCCCGTGCTGGCCGTAACCGACGCCGCGCTCTGGGCCACCCGGGTGGATGGGGTCGCGTTGTTGGTCAACGCCGGCGAAACCAAACGCGAGCAGGCCCAACGCGCCAAGACCGTGCTGGAAAAGGTGCACGCCAATCTGCTGGGCGCAGTTTTGCTCGACGCGGACAAGGATGCGCTGATGACGGGATGGCAGGGTGATAAGGTGACAGGATGACAAGATGACAAGGTGAGGGGGTGACCCGGTCATCCTGTCTTCCTGTCATCTTGTCATCACAACACGGAGAAAAAAAAGTCATGAAGGGTTTGATACTGAGCGGCGGCAAGGGGACGCGCCTCTATCCGATCACCTATAATCGGGCCAAGCAATTGGTGCCGGTAGCCAACAAACCGGTGCTGATCCGGGTCATCGAGGCCATCAAGGAAGCAGGCATCAACGAGATCGGCATCGTCATCGGCGACACGGGTGATGAGATTCGCCATGCTGTGGGCGCGGGGCGGCGCTGGGGCGTGGACGTCACCTATATCGAACAGGATGCGCCCCTGGGGCTGGCCCACGCGGTCAAGATCAGCCAGGACTTTCTGGGCGACGATCGCTTCGTCATGTTCCTGGGCGACAACGTGATCGAAGGCGGCATCAGCCAACTCATCAGCGAGTTTGCAGAGAGCGAGTGGAACAGCCAGATCGTGTTGACCGAGGTGGACGAGCCCCAGCACTACGGCGTGGCGGAGTTGGGCGATGATCGCCAGATCGTGCGTCTGGTGGAAAAACCCCGCCATCCCGTCAGCAACCTGGCCCTGGTGGGCATCTACATGTTCGACCATCACGTCTTCGAGGCGGTCCACGCCATCCAGCCCAGTTGGCGGGGCGAACTGGAGATCACGGACGCCATCCAGTGGCTGGTGGACAATGACTACCGGGTCCATCCCTACGTTCATCGCGGGTGGTGGATCGACACCGGCAAGCCCATTGACATGCTGGACGCCAACAACCGGGTGCTGGCCGAATTGACCCACAAGGTGGAGGGCTACGTAGACCGCAGCAGCCGCATCGATCACCTGGTCACCGTGGAGGCCGGGGCCGAGGTCATCAACAGCGTCATTCGCGGTCCCGCCATCATCGGCGAGGACAGCCGCATCGTCAACAGCTATGTGGGACCGTTCACCAGCATCTACCATGACACCCTGATCGAGGACAGCGAGATCGAACACAGCATCGTCATGGACCACTCCAAGATCATCGGCGTTCCCCATCGCATCGAAGACAGCATCATCGGCCGCGCCGTGGAAGTGGGGTCCAGCCCCATCAAGCCCAAGGCCTACAAGATGACCCTGGGAGACCACTCCAAAATCGGGGTGCTTTGACGTCTGGGGCGGGGAGGACGACATTTCGGCGTTGAAGATTGTCCGGGCGGAGCCGCAGATCATTGCATCGACGCCGGCGTTGGCGGTCGCGCTGCGGACGACGGATCGGCCTGTGGTCGCCACCCCTGATCTGTCCGCCCTTCGGTCCCGCGCGCTGGCGCCCATGTACCGGGTGAACGGATCCGCGCCGGCCAAGCAAGTTGTTGACGCTGTCCGGGCCGTCGAAGAGACCGCGGACCGGATGCGCCGGCTGGGCACGGCCTATGGCGAGTGGGAGGTCTTCGACGCTGGGGCCTACTTCGACCTGACGCCCACCCAGACCAATGATCTGGTCTGGCTGACGGAGCGGGTGAGCACTGTCCACGTGCGCTTCTTCGCCGATCTGCTCTTACCCTCTTTCCAGCGCGCGGTCGACTATTGGCAGCGCGTGTATACACCTGCCTACGCAGACTTGCGCCATGACCTGAGGGAAGGCCTTCCCGGCTCCCCCCTCCTCCGCGACGGATCAGGGACGCAGGCGGCCTACAAGCTGGCGGCGGTGCAAGTGGAGATGATCGAGCGCTGGCGTCAGGCCCGAAGCGTCATTGAGGGCGTGCGCGAGGCCCTGTCAGAGGGTCTCACCCTGGTGAGCCTGAGCGGAGCGCGGGAAGAGCGCAACCGCTGGCGGCGCTGCTGGCGAACACAGCCTGCGTCGGGCGTAGATCCGGCGCTGCTGCCTCCGCTGGCGGGGTTGCTCACCCTCACATTGTCGTTTGATTTTCCGTTGCCGGCCAGCCGCCAGCCAGGTCGCATACGCAGATTACGCCGCAATCGAGAGCGGCGACGATTCAGGAGATAGAATCCATGAAAAACATCCTTGTCACCGGTGGCGCCGGTTTCATTGGCAGCAACTTTGTGCGCTATATGCTGCACGTGCACCCGGAGGTCAACGTGGTGGTCTATGACAAGCTGACCTACGCCGGCCGTCTGGAGAATCTCCAGGATGTGGCCGAGCAGTTCGCCGGTCGCTACGCCTTCGCCCAGGGTGACATCTGCGACGCCCAGGCGGTGGAGGCCGCGCTACGCGAGCATGAGATCGACACCATCGTCAACTTCGCGGCCGAAAGCCACGTGGACCGCAGCATCATGAACCCGGACGCGTTCATCCAGACCGACGTCTACGGAACCTATGTGTTGCTGGAGGCGGCGCGCAAATTCGGCAACCTGCGCTATCACCAGATCAGCACTGACGAGGTTTACGGCCACATCCACGGCGACCACCGCAGCCTGGAGACCGACAACCTGGCCCCCCGCAGCCCCTACGCGGCCAGCAAGGCCAGCGCCGATCACTTGGTCAACGCCTACCACATCACCTATGAGTTGCCCATCACCATCACCCGGGGGGCCAACAACATCGGTCCGTACCAGTACCCGGAGAAGGTGGTGCCCCTCTTCGTCACCAATGCGCTCAACGACCTGCCCCTGCCTGTCTACGGTGACGGCCAGCAGATGCGCGATTACCAGTACGTCATCGACCACTGCAAGGGCATCGATTTGGTCCTGCGCGAGGGCGAGATCGGCGAGACGTATAATGTGGGCACGGGCGAGGAAATGACCAACATGCAGATGGTGGAGATCCTGCTGGATGAGCTGGGCAAGCCCCGCACCCTGATCCAGCACGTGGAGGATCGCATGGGCCACGACCGGCGCTACTGCATGAACGTGCAGAAGCTCATGGACCTGGGCTGGGAGGCCGACTACACCCACGAGGAAGCCATCCGCGAGACCGTGCGCTGGTATGTGAACAACCCCTGGTGGTGGGAGCCTATTCGTTCCGGCGAGTTCAAGGAGTTCTACCAGCGGCTGTATGGCGAACGTAAGGTGATTGGGTAGTGGAGATTGGATAGAACGCGGAAACTCCGGATTGAGCTGATCTTCACGGATTTTAAAAATCCGGCCGTTTCCGCCTAATCCGTACAATCCGTGTTCTATTGTTTTTTGGGAGGAAGTTCCGCATGAATGTGGATGAGCAGGGCGTGGGCAAAGGGGGCAAACGTCGTTACCAGGCCATCCCGCGCACATTGATCCTGGTGACCAGCGTCAATCCCCGGAGCGGCGGGCGGGAGGTGCTGCTGCTCAAGGGTGCTCCGGACAAGCGGTTGTGGGCCAATAAGTACAACGGTCTCGGCGGCCACGTGGAGGCGGGCGAGGACCTGCTCAGCGCGGCCGAGCGGGAGCTGGCCGAGGAGAGCGGTCTGGCGGTGGACGCTCTGCGCCTGCGGGGCGTGGTCAACATCGACACCGGACGGGACGAGATGGGGCCGCGGCCAGGTGTGCTCATGTTCGTCTTCACGGGCGAGAGCCGGGAACGCCGGGTCCGGGTCAGTGGGGAGGGCTCTCCCGAATGGATTCCGGTGGCCGGGCTGGCGGATTATGCGTTGGTGGATGATCTCTATGAGGTGATCCCCCGGGCGCTGGGAGATGGTCCGGTTTTCTTTGGCCGCTATTGGCCGGGGGTGGATGGGGAGATGGTCTATGAATTTCGGTAGGAGGATGAAGGTGAAAAGGGGTTAGGATGCATCGCCTGCCTGTTCATGGCGGTATTGCATTGCCGCCTTGCTTATTTCATCGACGCCTCGACCTTCCCATAAATTTTTCTGCCAGCGTGTATAATCAAACGGCTCCCGCAATATCAAAGAAATAAACCGCTCCGCCTCAACAGCGCCCAGCCGCTCGATGAGGGCATTCATCCCTTTCAATCTAATTTCGCTATCTGTAATCATGTCTCTTCACCCAAGAACCGGACGAATTCTGTCGGGGTCATCACTTTGATATCCTGGTATGACGACAGCTTTCTCAAGATATTGTCATCTGTCGTCAGGAAATATTGGGCATTGCCTCGAATCGCACAGGCAACATGCAGAGCATCTTTTGCTTTCAATCCGACTTTGCTTAACTCTTTCGCCTTTGTTATAACGTTTTGGTCCTCTTCAATATCCTCTACAGCCAGTTCGCGCCATCTTGCAATCGCGTCTCTTCGTTCCTGAAACGGATTTGCACTATTTTCGAATCCAGCATGTATGACCATAGTACATCCAATAAGCCTGCTCGGATTTGCTCCTGGATATAGAGCTTGGCCTCCGCTTCGAGCCGAACGCGCACCTGCCCCTGATCATCAAACGGCCTGTTCAGCGCGCAGTTGTCGAGATATATCCTCATTATAGCACGCTCCGCAAGCACCGTGTTGTCCTATTACTGCTGCGTCCGCAACTCCACAAACGTCGTCTTCCCCGACTCCACCGTCAACTCTGCCCGCACCCGCTCGCCGTTGACGTTCCCCACCAGCACGTAGTAGCCCGGCGGCACACTACCCATGGCGCCGTTCTCGCCCCACATAGGATCGGGCGTAATGTTCTCGTTGTCGCTGTAGGTCTCGATGACCCGGGCCCAGACGGCTTTGCCCCCCTCGAAACGGGCCAGGCTCAGGCGCGCGCCCGGCCAGGTGCGGCCATCCGCGGTCAGCAGGCGAACGGCCACCGCGCCTGACTTGTCCTTAGGGCGCACCCAAAGATAGGGGTTCACGCTATGCTCGTAAGTGTTGGCTCCCAATCGCATCTCCACGTGCACGTGGGGACCGATGGCGATGCCGCTCATGCCCACCAGGCCGACGATGTCGTCCGGCTGCACCCGTTGCCCCTTCTCCACCAGCACCTTACTCATGTGCCCGTAGAGCACATAGACATCCATCTCCCCGCCAGCGACCGGCAGCCGTTGATCCAGGCGAATGACCACCGCGTTGCCATAGAAGCCGTTGTAGGGACCGAGCAGTTCGGGATCGTCCCAGCCGGCGTGGACCACCTCGCCGGTGACCGCCGCGCGTATGGGCGTGCCCATGGGGTTGGAAATATCCATACCATGGTGGATGCGATAACGCCCGCCGGCCGTGGAGCCGAACTGGTAATTGGGGCTGGCCAACTGGCCGCGCACAAAGGGGGGCAGGGGGCGCTCGACCCAGAAATGATCACCGCCCTCAGACGGTGCAAAATTGGACCAGAGGCGGCCCGGCTCCAGCCTGATGGGCGCGGGGGTGGGCGTGGGCGGCGCATCGGAGGTGGGCTGAGGGACGGGCGTGGGCGTGAAATCGAAGCTGATGGTCGAGACGATGTTGATGAAGGGCGCGACCGGCGTTGGCTCGACGCCCCGCTTGCGCTCAACGCCGGCCATGTCGGCGTCGATGAGGACAACCTCATCCTTGGCTTCGGCAGGCTGCTGGACCGTCTCGCTCTCCATATCGGCGACCAGCGGCGGCCCTGCGGCCATGGCGATGGCTTCGATCTCGTCTACCTCAAGCCCGTCCTGGCTATCCCCCTCATCGGCCTGGCTGGCGTCGAAAAGCCGGCTGCCAGGCAGGGCGTGGACCACCACCATGGGCGCTTCCTCGGCCGCGTTTTCCAACGCGGAGACCACAGCAGGTTGTTTCGGTGGGACGTCGCTTTCCTCCATGTTGGCCGGGTTGATGATGGCCAATGAAGTGGTTGCGGTGGGCGTAGGCGTATTACGCGCGGCCGCGCGCGAGGTGGCTCCACCGTCGCCCCTGGGCCAAACCCAGGCCAGAACCAGGGCCATGAGAATAACTAGACCGACCCGGGCGCCCATGGAAAGCAGGCGCACGGCCCGAGGCGAAACAGTCGAGGCTCGCGTCAAATTCGGAGCCTGATCGGCGTGTGTTACAATGCCCACGGTCGAATCCGGATGGCCAACCGGCGAGCGCAGCGCGTCGAGCCAGGCGGCCATGCGTGGGTTAGCGGCCATGGAGGTTCCTTCGACCCCGCTCACCAGACGGGCGAGCAGGTTGGCGATCCCGGCGTCAAAATGGGCCGATGCGCGTTTCGCCCGCTGCAACAGAACGTCCCTGGAGCGCGGCTCGCTCCGCGGCGGCGTGGACTTGGATGATTGCTCAGACATATGAATGAAATCGCTCAGACAACAGAACAGACTCAGGTGACGGAACCGAAAATAGAAACGCCGTCAACGGCGCGTTCGATTCACTTCGACATCTTCACACTCTTCCCGGAGATGTTCACCGGGCCGCTCTCCGAAAGCATCATCAGGCGGGCCAGGGAGCGCTCCCTGCTTTCGGTCGCGCTTCACAATATCCGGGATTATACCACCGATCGCCATCATGTGTGTGATGACACGCCCTATGGCGGCGGCGGCGGCATGGTCATGAAGCCGGACCCCATCTTCCGGGCCGTGGAAACCGCACTCACCCGACCGGCCGGCTGGACCCTCGCGCCCGAGGACGCCTACGTCAACCTGCCGCCCTGGGATGCGGAAACGCCCGCTCCCCTGCCCGCGGACACGCCCATCATCCTCATGACGCCCCAGGGACGGCGGCTTACCCAATCCGTGGTTGCGGAATTGAGCCAATACCGGCGTCTCGCCCTGATCTGCGGACGCTACGAGGGCGTGGACGAGCGGGTGCGCACCCAGCTTGTGACCGACGAGATCAGCCTCGGCGACTATGTGCTCAGCGGCGGCGAGCTGGCGGCCATGGTCATCATCGACGCGGTCACCCGCTTGATCCCCGGCGCGTTGGGCTACGAATTGAGCGCGCACCAGGACAGCCACGCGCCGGGCCTGGACGGTCTGCTGGAAGGGCCCCAGTACACCAGACCCTACGCCTTCAGGGGGGAGGTTGCGCCCGATGTGCTCCTCAGCGGGCATCACGCCAATGTGGAGCGCTGGCGGCGGGAGCAGGCCCTGTTACGAACCCTGGCCCGGCGGCCCCGTTTACTGGACAGGATCAACCTGAGCCAGAAAGATCAAGCCTTTCTGCGCCAACACGGCTGGTCGCCCCGGGGCGAGTGAAGGCGACCAAAGGCTTAGCCGACCATGGGGCGGGCATCAGCAGGCTGACGTCGGGCAGTATAGCAAAGAAGGCGGCCGTCAGCCAATTTGCCAACGGGAATCGCCCCTACTTATAGACAAGTTAAAGCCTGACTGAAAACAGTTAGGCGTATCCAAAAACTAAACTATTCATAAGGAGGTGATATACTCTTCATCCAAAAGGGAGGAAGAGATGGGAATCACATCTGCAATACGAGAAATGCTGAACGAGACAAAAGAGAATCTGAGCGGTTACA
>JAJRVT010000387.1 GCA_024277175.1 Chloroflexota bacterium
CATCATCGTCGGCATTGGCATCTGCACTGGCGTTGCTCATGCCACCCATTCCAGTCATGGCGTCGCCTATTCGACTCCCGCCCGGCCAGACCATCACCGGGAAACTGACCACAATACCCGATTCGTCGATGGTCACCTCGCCGTTGTCCTCGGCCTCCAGCACCTCGTCCACGGTCATCAATTCCCGAGGCGTGGCGCCGTCGTTCCAGGAGGTCAGCAGCACGCTGCGCAGGGGACGGTAGCCTTCGTCGCCCGGCACACTGGCGAAGATGTCGCGCTGGAAGCCAAACGGTCCCATGCCCTCCAGCCCGTTGGTGAAGACGTAGAGGGGGGCCAGCATAGACGCAGGCGCATCCGCCAACTCGGGCACGCCCCACACCTTGGCCCCGCCCATCATCCGAGTGAGCATCTCTGACACATCCGGGTCCGATGTCGCGTTGTGGATGAAGAGGACGTCGCCGCCTTCATAGATGCCACTGACCAGGGGTGCGAATTGATCCGTCATCATAGAGCCGTCGCCGCCCATCGCGCCCATGCCAGTCGATCCGGCGTCAGCGTCAGCCGCGGCATCGCCCATCGCACCCATGCCTTCTGAATCGGTTCCGGCATCGGCGTCCTCTGCGCTCTCTTCATCCGCCACGGCCTCGGCCGGCTCCGCAGATTCGGCAGCAGGCTCAGCAACGCTCTCCGCCGCCGAATCGTCCACCGGCGCGGTTGCCGGCTCCACCACCAGCGGCGCGCATGCAGCCAGGACCAACGTCAACAACATCCCCACAACTACCAAACCCAATCTATGTCTCATAACCCTCTCCTCCGAAAAAACAGCAATATCACCCTGTCATCTTGTCATCTTGCCACCCCGTCATCTTGTCATTCGGTCATCTTGCCCCCCTACGTCCTCCCTGGAATCACAAACATAGACAGCGCGATCTCCGCCAGGCCAAGGACGATGAGGACCGCACCGATGACAGTGTAGAAGGCGGTGCGATATTTGCGGCTGGCACCGGCGATCCACAGGCTGGCCGACTCGCTGAAAATCGCGATCAGGATGGGAACGCTCAACATGATGCCGAAGATGAAGAGTGCAGCCGCGCCCAGGACCCAGTCGCCCACCAGCACGGTCCCCGCCAGCAGGGCCAGCACCAGGGGCGCGATGCAGGCGGTGATGTTCAACCCGAAGAGCATGCCCAGCCCCGCGGCCGATGCATTGCTGCTGGGCGTACGATCACCGGCAAAGTCAAAGCCCTTGATCACCGGCTTTTTGCGACTCATGATGAAGAGCACGCCCATGACCACCACGGCGATGTTGACCACCATCTGAAACCACCAGGTAAAGGATTCGATGGCCTGGCCCAACAGCCCGATGGCCAACCCCAGTGCGGTCAACAACAGCGCCCGGCTGATCGCGAACTGGGTCCATTCCCACAGCCGCCGCCCCCTGGACTTGCCTGACAAAAATTGAATCATCATCAAATTGACGCCCAGCGTACAAGGCGTAAACGCCCCGCCCAATCCTGTAATTAATGCAGTGAATAGTAACGCCATGGAATGCTCCTGAAATGTAAAGCGTAAAACGTAAATTGAAGATTGAGGAGATTGGAGATTGGAGATTGGCCGCGTCCCCTGCCAATCTCCAATCTCCTCAATCTCTCCAATTCCCCGCCAACTCCAACTCCCAATCTTTAACCCTCAATCTTCATTCCTCACCAACCGCCCGCCAAACGAATTCAACAACACCGCGCTGACGCTGGCGACCATGGCGACCATAGCCCAGATGGGTGTGACCAGGCCAGTGACGGCTAGGGGAACGCCGACGCCGTTGAAAGTGAAGGCCAGCCACAGGTTCTGGACGGTCTTGTTGTAGGACGCCCGACCGATATCATAGGCGTCCACGATGGCGGTGAGCCGTTTGCCGGTCAGGACCACGTCCGCAGACTCAAGGGCGATATCCGCGCCGGCGCCGATGGCCATGCCCACATCGGCCTGCATGAGCGCGGGCGCGTCGTTGATACCGTCCCCCACCATGATCACCCGGTGACCCTGGCCCTGGAGTTCCCGCACCTTGGCTGCCTTTTCACCCGGCAGCACCTCGGCGAAAACCTGGTCGATGGCCACGGCCGCGGCCACCGCTTCGGCCGTGCGCCGGTTGTCGCCGGTGAGCATGATGGTCTCGATGCCCACCTGATGCAACTGCTCGACCGCCTGGGCCGCGTCAGGCTTGATGGCGTCGGTGATGGCCATGACGCCCAGCGCCCGACCGGCCGCGCCCGCCTCGCCATCGCCGGCGATCTCCGCCACCGTGATCGCGGTTGCGCCCTCGCCCTGCATGCGCTCCACCACAGGGGCCAGACCACCCAGGTCCACGCCCTGCTCGGCCAGGAAGCGCGGGCTGCCCACCAGGATCGTCTTGCCCTGGATGAGGGCCGTCACCCCCCGCCCCGGCGTGACGGTGAAGTCGTCGAAGTCGTCCAGCGGCAGTTCCTGCTCCTCGGCTGCGTCCACAATGGAGCGGGCCAGGGGGTGCTCGGACGCTAACTCGACGCTGGCGGCCAGGGCTAGCAGGGAGGATTCGTCATGGCCGGATTCGGGATTGACCGCGATTTCCACCACGCTGGGATGGCCCTTGGTCAGGGTGCCCGTCTTGTCCATGACCACCCGGTCGATCTCCTTGAGCACCTGGAAGGCCTCGCCGGAGCGGATGAGGATGCCCCGTTTCGCGGCCTCCCCGCCGCCGCGGATCATGGCCAGAGGGGTGGCCATGCCCAGGGCGCATGGGTAGCCCATGACCAGCACGGCCAGGGCCGCGAAGACGGCCCGGGTCCAGTCCGGCTCGCCCGTCACCAGCCACGCGCCCAGGGTCCAGATGAGGATGGCCGCGCCGCCGAAGATGAGCACGCCGGGCACGAACCACTGGAGCACCCGGTCGGCCAGGGCCAGCACGCCCGGCTTCATGGCCCGGGCCTCCTCCAGATGGCGGGCCACCTGGGCCAGGAAGGACTCCTCGCCCACCTTGCTGACTTCGATGACCAGGGAGCCGTTCTGGTTCATGCTGCCGCCGATGACCATGTCACCCGTCTGCTTGTCCACGGGGATGGGTTCACCCGTCACCAGGCTTTCGTCCACCGCGGACTGGCCGGAGAGAATGCGCCCGTCCACAGGGATGGACTCGCCGGGCCGCACCCGCACGCGGTCGCCTGGCTGAACCCCCTCGATGGGCGCTTCCACCTCGCGGCCGTCAGCCAGGATCAGATGCGCGGTGGCTGGTTGCAGGGCCAGCAGTTGGCGCACGGCCTCCGACGCCTTGGTGCGCACCAGCAGGGAGGCCCAGCCGGAGAGCAGGTGGTAGGTGGTGATGAAGGTGGCCACGGAGAAGAACTCAGGCGCGGGAAAGACCGGGTTGTAGATGCCGATCCAGCCGCCCAGCAGCCCGGCGAACGCGCCGAACTCCAGCAGCACATGCTGGTTGAGGATGCCTCGGCGCAGGGATTGCCAGGCCATGGTCAGGATATGCCAGCCGGTCCCGAAGACGGTGAGCAAGGCGAGCACGATCATGGTGGGGCGGAACCAGGGCTCCCGGTAACCGCTCCAGCGCGCGATCATGATGACCAGGGTGATGGCGGTGAAGACGCCGGCGATGATGAGCAGATTGCGGGCCTTGCGCAGCTCTGCCTGCTGCTCCTCATAGGCCCGCACCTTGTCCGTATCGCGCACGGTGTAGCCGATCTGACGCAGGGTGTCGCGTAGCTCGGTGGGCGTACGCTTGGCCGGGTCATACTCGATCAGCGTCTCCTCGTGGGCCAGGCTCACGTGAACCGCCTCCACGCCGTCCATGCGCCCCAGGGCCTTTTCGATGGTCATGGTGCAGAAAGAGCAGGCCATGCCGCCGACCTTGACCTGTAGTTTTTCGGTTGTGGGACTGCTGACCTGAGCGTCCGTCTGTGTAAGCGTCTGCGCCGTCATATTGATTCACTCCCGTGAACTGTATCTGCTCAATGAACTTGAGGAGAGTCCATCGCATTGACCGGACGTACTGGGGGAATTCGGCTCGTTCTTGGTCAATGCGACGCACTCGCCTCGAAGTATTGAACAGATACCGTGAACTCTCAAAAAGATTCCCAGACCATGATGGCCTGAAAATGAGTATAAGGGTTCCAGTCGCTGGAAGGTCAAGTAAGCGGGATTACGTAAGCCGCCTTGAAATAGAATTTCAGGCTGAAAACGGAAGTCCGCTAAAGCGGACTGGCTGCGGAGAGGCGCCGTTTCCGCCAGTCGGCTTGCAGCCGACTTGAATTTTCAGCCTGAACTTGCAGTTCAAGGCGGCCCCGCCCCAAAAACCGCCCCGGATCAAAATGCACCCTGTCCTGAACGATGAGTTGCACAGGCAGGTCTTTTTGGGTAAGGCGTATCCAAAAACTAAACTATTCATAAGGAGGTGATATACTCTTCATCCAAAAGGGAGGAAGAGATGGGAATCACATCTGCAATACGAGAAATGCTGAACGAGACAAAAGAGAATCTGAGCGGTTAC
>JAJRVT010000388.1 GCA_024277175.1 Chloroflexota bacterium
CAGGCACGAACCCAATAGACCGCGGATTGGGCGGATTGAGCGGGTCAAACCGGATTTTTCTTTGAAAAATCTGGCGGTTTCAGCCCAATCCGCCCAATCCGCGGTCTATGGTGAATAGTTACACGGATTTTTAAAATCCGGCCCTTTCCGCTTAATCCGCCCAATCCGCGTTCTATTCATCCTTTGATCCCGATGGCTCCCTGAAATGGTGCGAACCATGGACGCGATCTACCAGGCGAAACCATCCCAGTTACATCAGGTGCAGCGGCTGTTGCATAGGGCCCGCCACCGCTTTATCAACTTCGGCGACGAAGACCTGGCTTCCCTTCTGAAGGATGGCGTTGTTCTGCTCGCGGAACGCGGGGGCGAGCCCTGGGGCGTCATAATCCTGCAATGGGAGGAGGTGGGGACGACCATGTCTCGCCGGGCTCATTTGCGCTGTATCGCCCTGGCATCGGGCCGTTCGCCCAGCCTGGACATCCCCGCAATGGGTGCGGCCATGGAAAAGCGCATCCGGGATCAGATTCGCCAAGGGACGGCGGTTCAAGTGGTGATCTATAGTGAGAAATGGCTCGTACAACCGCTACTCCAGGCCGGCTTCGAGATCGTCGACCGGATCCAATATCTGGCGCTCGACCGCCTCCAGCGACGTTCAACCCAGGCGCCAGACGCCGGTCTCCCGCCCCCGGCAGTGACGCTGCGCGCCGGGGGGCTGGCAGAGTTGGACGCGGTGGCGGAACTGGACGCCCGGGCGTTCGCTCCCATCTGGTGCCTGGACCAGCAGACGTTGATGACGCTCTTTTTAGTCGGTCGGGTGCGCCTAGCCGAGCAAGACAATCGGATTGTGGGCTATGCAGCGCTCTCGATTCCCGGCGGGCGCGACGCCCAGTTGGCTCGTCTGGCCGTTCATCCTGGGGTCCAGGGCATGGGCGTGGGTCGCTTGCTGCTGGCGGACGCCATCGACTACGCGCGACGTAGCCGGAGCGATACCCTGCTCCTCAACACCCAGGCAGGCAACAGCCGCTCCCTGGCCCTTTACCGTGCGTTTGGTTTTCGCCCCACCGGTCGGGTCACGCCGGTTCTTGTGCGAACCATCACCCATGCTTTCAGAGACGATGTGGATTGAATATGAGCCGTTTTATTGATTGGGTGCGCGCGCCCTTCGGCAGCCCCGATTTCGACCACAGGCTGCTGTCGGTGGTCATCTTACTTGTAACGCTGCTGGGCGTGGGTTCCGTCGGCTATGCGCTTATCGAGGGCTGGCCGCTCCAGGACAGCCTCTTTATGACGGTAATCACCCTGAGCACGGTCGGGTACAACGAAATTCATCCCCTGTCTCAGGGCGGTGAGATGTTCACCATTTTTCTCATTATCATGGGTGTAGGCAGTGCGGCCTACACATTCAGCACCATTACCGATTACATCGTGGCCGGCGAATTGCACGGTCTGTTGCGGAGGCGACGCATGCGTAACAAAATCGAACGCACCAGGGAGCACTATATCGTCTGCGGCTATGGCCGGGTTGGCCGGGAGGTGGTGGCGGGGCTGCGTGAAAACGATCGCGAGGTTGTAGTCATCGACAGGGATCCCAAGGCGTTGCAGGCGCTGGATGCGCTGGCAATCAGCCACCTAGTCGGCGACGCGGCGGATGACGAAATATTACGGGCGGCTGGTATCGAAAGAGCCAGTGGGCTCAGCAGTTGTCTGCCCGAAGACGCCTCCAACGTCTTCGTCGCACTGTCTGCACGCGCCCTCAACCCGGATCTGACCATCATCGCCCGCAGCAATCTGCCCGACAGCGTCCGCAAATTGCGCATCGCAGGCGCGGATCAGATCGTCAACCCCTACTTGATCACCGGCCGGCGCATGGCCGCAGAGTTGGTCAACCCCACCATCGTCGAGTTCCTGGATGTGGTCATGCAGCGCGGCGATCTGGAACTGCGCATCGAAGAAATCACCGTTGGTTCGCAGAGTGCGCTGGACGACCGCACCCTGGCCCAGTGCAATGTGCGCGGCAACACCGGCGTCAACATTCTGGCGGTGCGACGAAAGGACGGGACCATCCACACCGACCTCGGTCCGGACTTCACGTTGGAGGCCGGCGATGTGTTAATCGGCCTGGGCGCGCCGCAGCAGTTCAATGTATTGGCCAAACACGCCGGCGATCCGCACAAACGTCTCGGACGGCGAAATGGGGATGGATAACCGAGCGATTGTTCAGTAGCCATTTTCAGACAACCCAATCGCGTATTTTCACGGCAAGTATGTTATTCTGTTTTCTTGATAAGTTGATCATCTCATTCGGAAGCGGGGATGCACGCATTCGCGTTCGCGCCGGCATCCACCCGTATTGGCGTCAAACGGACTACTTTTTGCATCATGCCCAGCGAGTACTATTGGAGCTTTTTGATCGGTATCTTCGCCGGCACCATGACCGGATTGATGGGCGCCAGCGGGATGATGGCCGTGGTGCCTGGCATCATCCTGTTGGGTTACAGCGCCTATCAGGCCATCGGCGTCAGCCTGGCGGTCGACGTGATCGCGTCCGCCATCGTGGCCGTCGCCTACTATCGCCACGGCCGGGTGGATCTGAGCCGGGGCCTGTGGATCGCGGTCGCGGCTATCGGCGGCGCGCAGCTGGGCAGCCGGTTGATTTTTCGAGTCCCGGAGACGGGTCTTAGCGGAGGCTTTGGCGTCCTCCTGATCGTCACCGCCATTTTTTTCTGGCGCGATGGCATCGGCTATGGCGGCGTTGGCCCGGCCATCGACCGCTTCCAGACGTCCAGAGTTGGAGAATGGCTCGCCACCTACCCGCGCTTCGTCAGCGTGCTGCTCGGCCTGATCGTGGGCATCATCAGCGGCATGTTCGGTGTGGGCGGCGGCATCATCTTTCTCTTCGCCCTGTTGATGCTGGGCTACCGGCTGCATGTGGCGGTCGGCACTTCGACCATGATCATGGCGCTGACCACGTTCTCCGGAGCCATCGGCCACGCCATGATGGGCAATTTGCCCTATATGATCGTCATCTTCGCCGCGGCTGGAACCATCCTGGGCAGCGTCGTTTCGGCGCGCTTCGCCAATCGTATGAATGAACAAATGCTGAGTAAGGCGATTGCGATTGTCTTCGCCACCCTTGGCGGCATGCTTCTCTTTATCACAATCTGGCAACCATAAATTCATGCAGGAGAAATCCATGAAACAGAGCCTTTTTCTGGTCATCACGCTTGTAGCGACATTGGTTCTGACCGCATGTGGCGGGCAAGAGAGCGCTGAGCAAACGGTGGCGAATATGCCCACGCCCATTCCCACCTATACGCCCCGGATGACGACGCCAGCCAGCCAGGAAGAAACGCCGGCCTCCACCCCCGAGTCGGAAGTCGCCGAAAAAACAGCCGACGAAACCGCGTCAACCGAGGAAGCGACCGTCGCTGAAGAAACGCCAACCGTGGAAGAAACGCCGGAAGCAGAGACCAGCCCCACGGAAGAGCCGCCCCCCGAAGCGACCGTCGCCGAAGAAACGCCAACCGTGGAAGAAACGCCGGAAGCAGAGACCAGCCCCACGGAAGAGCCGACCCCCGAAGCGACCGTCGCCGAAGAAACGCCAACCGTGGAAGAAACGCCGGAAGCAGAGACCAGCCCCACGGAAGAGCCAACCCCCGAAGCGACTCCGACCGAAGAATCTGCTGAAGCCGCCGCGGACGATCTACTGGCCGGGCTGCCCGCAGGCGTCGCCGCCGCCATGGGCGACGCCGATCCCAGCCGGGGCGAACAACTGACGTTACAAAACGCCTGCACTGGCTGCCACAGCCTTGATCCGGCTGTTACGATGGTAGGCCCAACCTGGCATAACCTGGCCGAAACCGCGGCCAACCGCGTCGAGGGGCAAAACGCAGCCGAGTATCTATACCACAGTATCGTCGATCCCAACGCCTATGTGGTGGAAGGATTCCCGCCCAATGTCATGCTGCAGAACTACGCTGACACCCTCAGCGATCAGGATCTGGCCGATCTGATTACGTATCTGCTCAACGCGGAGCAATAGGCGACGACAGATGAATCGTTATCTTTGTTCTCCCCGGCCCGGTTTGGCCGAAACGCGCCAAATTTGCTACAATTGCTTCACCTGACATCTGGTCATCCACGACAGGAGAGTTGCGTCGCATGAAAGCCGAACTGTACATGCAAGAGAAAGAGGATCCGGTGGCCCTGTTCGACGAGGTCAAGATTGTCGAACTCAACGACAATCACCCGCTTTCACCCTATCGGATTTTTTACCGCTCCCAGCGGTTGAACGCCACCAAAACCATGCTTGAGTTGTATCGCACTGAAAAGATGTTACTCAAGATAGAGGACGGACGTCAATGCAACGTCTTACTCCAACATTCCAGCATGGATGTCAAGAACGGCAATGCGGTGGGCGTACTGCGCGTGTTGGGTGATATCAAAGAGGCGTAGAAACCGTTTTCGATCGTCACACAACGTTCGATACGACGTTGTGTGTGGTGAACCGGGCGAAAAGACTTGTTAGAGCATGGATAATTTTAAGCCGGCCCGGACGCGTCCCGAGGCTGGCTTTTGTTCTATACCCAAAGTTGGCCATTGCCGATGAGATCAGCGCCCGATCCGAACCCCCCTCTGACACATGGAACTCCCCGCGAGTCGGGACCCAACCCCGATGGCGCTCCGTCCGCCCCCGCCGCAGCGCCCCGCTCCACCGCTTCCCGATTTTGGGTGGGATTCGTTCTCGGCTTCCTCCTGCTGATGCTCGTCAGTTGCGGGACCAGTATCGCCCTTTTCGTTCCCCGGGATTTTTCCCTGGCCGATATCCAAGGCAAACCAGGTGGATGGACGCCGCCACCCACGCCGGCTACGCCTGAAACGAGCACGGACGCCAACGTCACCCCGCCCGCGCCGAACGACCCGTTTGCCCCGGGGCGGCCGGTGCGCAATGCGACCAACAGCCTGGTCAACCTGCGCGCGACGCCCGGATACCTGAGCAAGCCGGGCGGCGATGTGCTGGCCCAACTCCGGCCCGGCGACGTGGCCGAGATCACCGGGTCCAGCCAGATGAGCGACGGGCTGACCTGGCGACCGGTGCGCTATCAGACGCAGGACGGACGGATTATCGAGGGCTGGATCGCGGAAGCGACCGCCAGCGGCGTCACGATTCTCGCCCCGGCGGAATGATGGCTGCTCAGACGCTGCTAAAATAGAACACTGATTGGGCGGATTGAGCAGAAATTGTCGGATTTTTCATAAAAAATCCGTAAAGATCAGCCCGATCCACTCGATCTGCGTTCTATCGGATGCGAACCTATATCGTTATCCAATCTGGAGATCCAAACGTGATCACGCGCGAACATCTGGCAAAGCTCAAACTGACTAATCCCCCTTGGGGACAGATCATCGTGGCCCATGGGCTGCTGCGCTGGGACTATCGCATTCCCCGCAAAACCAATATCGTCATCGAACACGAAAAGCGCATCCCCCATGGCCAGGCGGTTATCTTCGCCATGAATCACACGGACTTCTATAATTACTGGCCATTTATGTACCAGCTTTACCGGGAGCGGGGCGATTGTTTCATTTCAGCCTGGGTCAAGGGCAAGTACTATGAAAACCGCTTGATGCAATGGTTCCTGGACTTCGCCAACAATATCCCCCTGCCCTCACGCGGCTACGTGTTGACCAAGGACTGCCAGACAGAATTGAAGCGCAAACTGACTCGCGACGAGTATCGGCTGCTGCGGGATTGGGTTGACGGGTCCATCTCCCAGGAGACGTTTATGGAGCAGGCCGATGACGAGCTGACCCGCTTCGTCACCACCGCGCATGGGGATTTCGATCCGCAACAACAGTCATACGCCGAGTTCATCGAAGCCCAATATGTCGCGCTGATGGCGTTGGTGGCCCGGATCAGCGAAGACGCCTTGCTCAACAAAAACCTCAACATACTGGTTTTCCCCCAGGGCACGCGTTCGACCCGTCTGCTTCCCGGCCATATCGGCCTGGCCCAGATCGCGCTTAAAACCCGGGTCCCCGTGATTCCGGTGGGCTGCAACGGCAGCGATAAGTGCTACCGGGGCGCGCTCCCCTTTTCATCCGGCGGCGATATCGTCTACCGGGTGGGCGAGCCGATGACGGTGGAGGACGACCTGGCCCCGTTCGCCATCGATCAGCCCTATACGCCCTTCACCCGGGAGGCCGAGGTCCGCTTTGGCGCCCAATTCCGCGGGGCCACCGACCTGATCATGGAGCGCATCAACGATCTCCTGGATCCGGAATACCAGTTCGATCCGACCGCTGTTAAAAAACAGGGTTCAGGACGTTTCGTGTAAGGCTACTTCAAGAAAATAAATACACGTCATGTCCCCGGCACTTTCCAGTCGCACTCTGGTCAGCGCCAAACTCGTGACAAGTGCCGGGGACGTTAATTCCCAGGAAGGGCCTAAGGAAAGGTCCGTATGGACGATGACATAGCGGACTTTCTTCTCTCCGCCCGGGCTGCGGATGCGTTGACCCGCCTGCAAGCCGAATCCCTGGATAATGAGAACCTATTGCGACTGCTGACCCGGCTGCGCGCTTCGTTCGACGCCCGGGAGGCTGGGGCGCTGGTGAGCCTGGCCCGCCTACGTCGGCGCGCGACCGTGAAGTTCCCCTGGGCCGAGCGCATGTTTTTCACCGCCGAAGCCCTGGAACAGGCGACCGCTGCAACCGTAGCCCATCATCACGCCCACTGGTTGGATCGACACGCGCCCCCCGGTCCCGTCCTCGACCTGGGCTGCGGCATCGGCGGCGACACCCTGGCCCTGGCCGCCTACCGCCCCGTCATCGCCTACGATCGGGATCCCGTGCGTCTGCATTTTGCGCGGGCAAACGCCGACGCGCTCGGCCTGGGCGACCGGGTCGAGTTTCGCTGTGCGGACTGGACAGAGGAGCTTGCCGCCGGTCGCCTGCCCCAAGCCGCGGCCGCGTTTGCGGACCCGGCCCGACGAGTCGAGGGCCGCCGGGTCTTCAGCCTGCACGCGATGGCGCCGCCCCTCTCTGCGCTGCTGGCCCTGCAAGCCCACACCCCCGCGCTGGGCGTCAAGGTCATGCCCGGCGTCCGGGACGAAGAAATCCCGCCCGGCTGCGGGGTCGAGTTCATTGGCCATAAAGGGACGTGCAAGGAGGCGCTGCTCTGGTTCGGGCCGCTAGCCATCCACGAACGTTGGGCCAGCGTTCATCTGGGCGATGATGGGCAGAGCGAATGGCGCGCCATCATCGCCAGAGGTGAGCCGCCGCCCCTGGGTTCGCTGACGGCCGGCGATTTCCTCCACGAACCCCACCCTGCGGTGATCCGGGCCGGTGCGTTCGCCGAGTTGTGCGCCGATCTGGACGCCCACCTCTTCGATCCGCAGATCGCGTACCTAATCTCGCCCCAAGCGGTGAACCATCCTCTGGTGCAGAGTTTCGCGGTGGAAGAGGTGCATCCATACAGCCTGAAGCGACTCAATCGGCGGCTGAAGGCGCTGAGCATCGGTCAGGTGGAGTTGAAGAAGCGCGGTTTCCCGGTCGAACCGGAACAACTGCGCTACCGCCTGACGTTGACCAAGGGCGGGCGCGCGGCTGTGATCTTCTTCACCCGCCGCGGACAGGAACGTCTGATGATTATTGCTCGTCGCGTGCGGTAGGCCAGGCATCCCTGCCTGACGTCATGGTTGTATCGACATTGGATGGAATGCGAGGTTGTGCGGCTGCAAGCCGCGCCTACGAGGGCCGCGGTTGTATCGAGATTGGATGAAATGCGAGATCGTGCGGCAGGGATACTGCACCTACGGAGGAGACTGATGACCATACAGACGCCGCCCACCGTGGCGGAGGTCGTGGCCCTGGCCGGGGAGATCGGCGCGAAGTTGGAGGCGGTCGGCCTGATCTGCGCCACCGCGGAGAGCTGTACCGGCGGGTTGATCGGCCACCTGATCACCGAAAACCCGGGCAGCTCCCACTACTTCGCCGGCGGCGCCATCGTCTATAGCTACGCGGCTAAAGAGGCGGTGCTGGGCGTGCGCCATGACACGCTGCTGCGTCTGGGTGCAGTCAGCGCCGAGGTCGCACAGCAGATGGCCCAGGGCGCGCTGCGGCTCTATTCGGCCGGCGTAGCCGTCTCTGTGACCGGCATCGCGGGGCCGGGCGGCGGCCTGCCTGACAAGCCTGTGGGCGCGGTCAACATCCACCTCAGCGCCGCGGACGGGACGGAGCGGGGAGCGTATCACGTATGGCAGTCCGACCGCAGCGGCAACAAGCTGCTCAGCGCCCAGGCCGCGCTGCAATTGATCGCGAATTATCTGGAATCGCGAGGCTGACGTACAATAGAATGAATGTACAGGATAGAACGCGGATGAAACGGATTGGGCGGGTTTACACGGATTTAAAAATCCGGCTCTGTCCGTTCAATCCGTTTCATGCGCGTTCTATTGATTTGACACCCTGGAAAGCGAGCATACCCTATGCGTCGTGAAGTATTGGTTGATGAAGAAGTGGACGCGCTGATCCGCGTCCTGCCCAACGGTGACATTCGGCCCACGTCGTTCCTATGGCGGGGACGCACCCGCTATGTGGGCGATGTGGGCCGCACATGGGAGGAGCGGGTGGACGGCCAGACCTTGCGCTGCTACCTGATCCAGGCCGTGGACAACAACACCTATGAACTGCGTTGGAACCCCGCGGCCAATACGTGGACCATCCACCGCGCGTGGTTGAATGACGTCGTGGTTTGAAACAGGGATAGAACGCAGATTTTGCGGATTGAGCGGATAAAGCCGGATTTTTAAAAATCCGTGTAAATCAGCCCGATCCGTTTCATCCGCGTTCTATTGCTTTTCACGTCAGAATTGCCCCGCCATGGACTCGGCGTAGCCGGACAGTTCCATGTAGCCCTCGCCGGACAGGGGTTGGCCGTCTTTTTCGCCCTCCACGGACACGGCCCCTTCCCAGTAGGCATAACTCAAGTTCAGTTCCTGGTCCGCCAACAGCGGGCTGATCTCTACATCCAGGCCGATGGCGGGAATGCGCAGCCGCCATCGTGCGGGATAGCGCGCGCCGCTGTAGGGGCTGGGCCAGAACTCCAACGGCGTCAGCGTGAAGTCGTCCGCGCCCAGTTGGATGGGCGGACCGTCCGGGGGGATGTACGCACCGCTGGAGAACGGATCGATATCGCCGTCTGCGCGCCGCAACTGGAAGAGCATCAGATCGCCGGCGTCGCCCAGGTGTAGGCCGAACCAGTCCCAGCCCACCAGATCGGGACCCAAGGCGCTGGTGCCGTACTCGTGATCCATCCAGCTCAGCCCCGTCACAGCGAAAGACTGGCCGTCCACCTCCACGGTCCCCTGACTTTGTAGACGCGGCTGGCTATAGTAGATGGAGGCGTTGCCCGGCTCCGGCCCCTTGGGACTGTAGCCCTCTTCACCCTGGAGCACGACGCCTCGCTCGTTGGTCAACGTCAGGTCCAGGGACAGATCGTCCTGGACGGCGCGCAGGCGGAAGACGTCATCCATGACCTCTTCCACCGACCAATCGTAGAGCCAGACTTTGTAGGGATCGGCCTGCGCGCCGGCCAGCCCGGCCGCACCGCGGGCGTAACGCTGGTAGGCTTGGAACTGGGCGTCCTCTACATTGCTGATCGCAAAATGGGCCATGTAGACGTCGTTGGTCGCCCAGTCAGACGCCCGCGCCGGCAGCGAGTCCGGGGGCGTCATGGCGCGGCGGAAGAAGGTGAGTTGGTAGCCGAAGGGCCGGCCCTCATCCGTACGCAGGATGCCGGTGTAGTACCACCATTCGGTCTGGTAGTCGGGGTGGGGGCCCAGGGCGTCGGGAAGTTGGAAAGGGATCGGCTCCGTCACTCGCGCAAAGCCGCTCACGTCCGGCGTGGACAGGGGCGAGTCGACTGGCGCAGGGGTGGGCGTAGAGACGCAGGCCGTCAACAGCAGCGCGAGCAGGGCCAGCAATGCCAAGGCCAGCCGGTTGGGTGGGTTCATGCGTTGGGTGAAAAAATGTGGGAGAAAATTCCCGTTGTTAGATGTTGAATCAACTGTCTTCCCATTTGCCACGAGCCGCCAGCCATTTCTTCAGCGATTCAGGACTTTCACCAAACCGGCGGCCAGCTAGAATGCCATTTACACTCAGATCTTCATCCAGATCCGGCCAATGGATAATCGTTCCATCCCTAATGATCTCAAAATGCGCCCGCTCCTCAGGAACACCGGACCACAAACGGGAGTACCAGGCCAACGGTACACTGATCACCCGTCCATCCACCAATTCGACGGTCAACGTCTCCACATTGATCGCAACACGTTGTGCGCGAGCCTCCTATACTTCAACACCATCGCTCCAAGAACTCAACCCGATGCTCCTGCACAAGCCTTGCAATTCTGTTCAACTCTTTCGGTGCGGATCCGCCAGCCTTTTGCAAAGCAATCGGCTCCAACCAAAATTTCGCCGCCATTCTTTCGTGCTGAACATGAATGTATGACGGTTCACCATAGTCCAAGGATACAAAGAAGAACCGATATGGTCCAATGTATTTGATAGTGGGCATTGTGTAAACACCGCATAGATGGCTAAAGATTACCCCACTTCATTCTATCATACAGTGGGAGGAGTCGCCATAACTTTTCCTGCACCGACATGCCAATGCAGATGCTTCGACTCCAAATGATGGCTTTCCCCACCCAGAAACAGAAAACGTTTTTCCTGGGCCATGTGCACGCCTTCGCCCACTTTGAAGGCGTGCCTCACTGCCTCAGCTATGACAATCTCAAACCAGCGGTGAATCGTATCCTGCAAGGTCGCAATCGGGAAGAGCAAACCCAATTCACCCGCTTCCACAGCCACTACCTCTTTGATAGCCGTTTTTGCACCCCAGGACAGGGCCATGAAAAGGGCGGCGTCGAAAGCGCTGTGGGCTACGGACGTCGCAACTTCCTGGTCCCGACGCCCCAAGTGACCAACTTTGACGAACTGAACCGCCTGTTGGTCGAGGCCTGTCGGGATGACGACTTGCGCACCATCGACCGGAGCGCCCACTCCATCGGCCAACGGTGGCGAGAAGAGCACCCCCCCCCACCTGCGCCCCCTACCCGACCGCTCCTTTACCTGTTGTCAGAGCCGGGAGGTGACCCTGAACGGCTATGGTCAGGTCACCTTTGAGACCAATCGCTATTCGGTTTCCGCCCACAAGGCGCGTAAACAACTCACCCTACGCGCCTATCCTTTTCAAATCGAAACCCTGGCCGACAACGAGATCATTGCCACTCACCTCAGGCCCACATCCTGGAGTTCCGAGGCGACTCCTTTCGCTTTCATCGTGGCTTGGAACGGCAACAGCAGTCACTCACCCTGTCCGCCCTGCAGCCCCTGTCCACCCAGGAAGGAGGCGAGCCATGATGTGACCGCATCTGAACGTCGTTCCCAAACAGAGGAAATAGGAGTACGGCCTTGCCGCCACTTCGCCCCGCGTTGGGTAGGCTCCGCCGGTTGCTGGCCTCGGCACATTCACCCGGCGCCCTTCAGATCCACACGTCCTCATCCCCATCACAGGATCTGTCCAGTTTCTGAGCGTCCACCACCGCCAGGACCGCGATGTTGACGATGTCGCGCCCTTCCCCGCCGATTGCGCCCCCAACAGGTCCAGCCTCCCGGAAATACTCAACCCACGAAAAAAAAGAGCAGGCGGCCGGCCCCTGTGGGCCGGTCGCCTGCTCTTTCGTTTTACCCGTTTACGCTGTATCTAGTCAATAAGCCCTGGGAGTCCATTCCATTGACCAGCCACGCTGGGGGAAATTCGACCTGTTCTTGATCAATAGGACGCACTCGCTCTGAAAGATTGAGTCGATATTCTACGCCTGCCAGACGCTATCGTCTATGCGTCCAGTTTCTGGGCGTCCACGACCGCGATCGCAGCGATGTTGACGATATCCCGCACCTCGGAGCCGGTGGGGATAACGTGAATGGGCTTGGCCATACCCACGAGGATAGGGCCGACCGCTTCGGCGCCGCCCAAGCGGGCCACCAGCTTATAGGCTGCGTTGGCGGCGTCCAGGTTGGGGAAGACGAGCACGTTGGCGTCCTTGACGCGGCTGATGGGGAAGAATTCCTCGATCATCTCAGGCGTGACCGCAGTGTCCGCCTGCATTTCACCGTCGATGGGCAAATCAGGCCGCATTTCCGTCACCAGTTCGACCGCCTTCCGCACCTTCTCGTTCTGGGGGAACCGGGAACTGCCGAAGTTGGAGAAGGAGATCATGGCGATGACCGGGTCCACGTGGAAGGTCTTGGCCACCTCGGCGGCGCTGATCGCGATCTCCGCCAGTTGCTCAGCCGTCGGATCGGGGTTGACGGTGGTGTCGGCGAAGAAGTAAATGCGATCCCGAACAATCATCATATACACGCCGCTGATGACGCTGACCTCGGGCCGGGTGCCGACAAGTTGCAGCGCCGGACGCAGCACGTCAGGATAGTTATAGTGCAGGCCGGAAAGGAAGACGTCAGCATCACCCTCTTCCACCATCATGGGCCCATAGTAATTATGCTCGCGAATCATCTGGTAAGCGTCCTCTTTAGTGACGCCTTTGCGGGCGCGCTTCTGATACAACACCTTGGCGTATTCGGCGCGTTTCTCAGAATCTCGCGGGTCGACGATGGTGGGGGTGTAGGTCAATTTCAGATCCTCGATGACCTGCATGATGATGTCGCGCCGCCCCAACAGGATGGGTTCGCCGATCCCCTGTTGCTCGATCGCATAGGCCGCTCGAATGATACGCGGCTCGTAGCCTTCCGCCAGAGCGACGCGTCGGGGATCTCGTTTCGCCTTATGGATGACCTGACGCATGACCGACATGCCCAACCCCTGACGGGCGGCCAGTTCATCCGGATAGGCGTCGATATCGATATGCTTGCGGGCGACGCCGGTTTCCATAGCGGCTCTGGCTACAGCCGGGGCCACATGGGTGAGCACGCGCGGGTCCAGAGGTTTGGGGATGAGGTAATCCTTGCCAAAGTGAATGCTATCGACGCCATAGGCCTTCAGTACGCTGTCGGGCACGTCTTCATGGGCCATGGCAGCCAGGGCCTTGGCCGCGGCGACCTTCATCTCCATATTGACATTAGTGGCCCGCACATCCAGCGCCCCGCGGAAAATAAAGGGGAAGCCAAGGACGTTGTTGACCTGGTTGGGATAGTCACTGCGACCGGTGCCCATGATCACGTCCGGGCGGGCGTCGTGTGCGTCTTCCCAGGTGATTTCAGGATCAGGATTGGCCATGGCGAAGAGGATAGGATCCGAGGCCATGCTCTTCACCATTTCTTTGGTGACCACATTGGCGACCGAGACGCCCATGAACACATCTGCGCCCTCGAACGCGTCCGCCAAGGTGCGCTTGTCAGTCTCCTGGGCGAAGCGCTCTTTATAGGGATTCATACCCGCCCCGCGTCCCTTGTAGATCACGCCGCGGCTGTCGCACATGGTGATATTCTCACGCTTGGCGCCCAGGCCGATGTAGAACTCGCCGCAGGCAATGCCCGCAGCCCCGGCCCCGTTGATGACGATCTTGACGTCTTCCATCTTTTTGCCGTTGATCTCCAGCGCATTGAGCAAGCCCGCACCTGAAATGATGGCCGTGCCATGCTGATCGTCGTGGAAAACAGGAATATCCGTCGTCTTTTCCAACTCTTCTTCGATGTAGAAGCATTCCGGCGCCTTGATATCTTCCAGATTGATGCCGCCAAATGTAGGGGCCATCAACTGGCCGATCATGATGATCTGGTCCGGATCGGACGTGTCCACCTCGATGTCAAAAACATCCACGTCGGCGAAGCGCTTGAACAGCACCCCTTTTCCTTCCATAACCGGTTTCGCCGCCAACGGGCCTTGATTCCCCAACCCCAGGATGGCGGATCCATTCGTCAGCACCGCCACCAGGTTACCCTTGGCGGTGTACTCGAAGGCTTTCGCCGGGTCCTCGGCGATCTCCATGACCGGCACGGCCACCCCCGGCGTGTAAGCCAGAGAAAGATCACGCTGGGTCAGAAGCGGCTTGGTGGGCGTCACCTCAATTTTCCCCGGTTTGCCTTTGGTGTGATACCTGATGGCGTCTTCTGCGAGCGACATTGGATTTCTCCTTAATTAGTTGTTCGGTTGCTTATTCGGCAAATCGAATATATTGGCCCAAATTCACGGGCGAAAAGAACACGGTAGAGGGGAAAAACAGTTTACTCCAATAGGTTCGCGCATTCCCCCAAACGCCGAAAACAGCCAAGACGGCTGCTCCTCATAATAGTATACACAAGAACCAAGCCAACGACCATATTGAGTCAGGAGCGAAATTTTCCGTTCTGCACATCGCGGACCAGGATCACCGGACAAAAGTTTACAGGCCGTTCGTAGTATGCGCTTTAGCGCAGTTCCATGGCCAACTGCGCTAAAGCGTATACTACGAACCAGCCACCCATTTCAACCCCCACCCCCATCCTATGCTATAATCGCGGGCGGATATTCGAACGAAACCAAAACGCCAGGGACAACGATAACACGACGCATCTTGTCACCCTGTCATCCCGTCCCCACAACAGAACGGACCTAACAGACGCCATGACCACCCCAATGCGCCGCCAGTATCTCGCCATCAAGCGTGAACACCCGGACGCCATCCTCTTCTTCCGGCTGGGTGATTTCTACGAGACCTTCGATGAGGACGCTAAAATCGTGGCCCAGGTCTGCGACGTGGTGCTGACCAGCCGGCCCGTGGGCAACAATCAGCGGGTTCCCCTGGCTGGCGTGCCCTACCACAGCGTGGACGGCTACATCGCCCGCATGGTAGAGGCGGGCTATCGGGTGGCCATCGCCGAACAGGTGAGTGAGCCAGGCAAGGGCCTGGTGGAGCGCAAGGTCACCCGTGTGGTCAGCCGGGGCACAGTGGTGGAGCCGGGGCTGCTGGACGACAAGCGCAATAACTACCTCATGGCTGTGACCGTGGACGCTCGCGGGACGCGGGCCGGCGTGGCCTACTGCGACATCACCACCGGCGAATTCGCAGCCACCCAAATCGAAGGGGTCAACCCCCAGGAACTAGAGCGCCGTCTTGGCGAGGAACTGAGCCGTCTCCAGCCCTCCGAACTGCTCCACATCGACTGGGAGCCGGGCGAGTCCTCCCTCCACGGCCTCATCGCCGCGCTCGATCCCCTGCTCTCCACCGTGGAAGCCTGGCAGGTGGAGCCGGAGACCGCGCGCGAGTCCCTCAAACGCCACTTCCGGGTGGCGAGCCTGGACGGCTACGGCCTCCACGGCAAGGGCGAGGCCGTGCGCGCCGCGGCCGCGATCCTGGCCTACCTGCGCGAGATGCAGCCCGCGGCCCTGGCCCAACTGACCCGCGTCCACGCCTACTCCACAGCCGAGTTCATGACGCTGGACGAGTCCACCCGCCGCAACCTGGAACTGACCCGGACCATCCGCGGCGGTGACAGCAAGGGCAGTCTCCTGGACGTGCTGGATTCCACCCTGACGCCCATGGGCGGGCGTCTGCTACGGCGCTGGCTTAGCCAACCCCTGCTGGATGTGGAGGCCATCCGCCGCCGCCAGGACGCGATCCAGGCCCTGGTGGGCGACACGGCCCTGCGCCTGGAGATCCGGGAGCATCTGCGCGGCCTGGGCGACCTGGAGCGCTGGACCAACCGGGTGGCCCAAGGCGCCATCGCCCTGCCCCGGGACCTGGTGGGCATCCGCCAGGTGCTGCGCCAGGTGCAGACCCTGAAGCGCCTGCGCGACTGGGAGGCCCTGGCCCAGACCGACGCGGCCGCCATCGCCCACATCTTCCAGACCATGCCCGCGTGCGACGATGCGCTGAGCCTGCTGGAGACCGCCATCGCCGAAGAGCCGCCGGCCACCCTCAACACGCCGGGGATCATCGCGCCCGGATACAACGCGGAACTGGACGATCTGGTGGTCAAGAGCCGCTCGGCCAAGGAGTGGATCGCGGCCCTGCAACAGAGCGAACGCCAACGCCTGAACATCAAGAGCCTCAAGGTGGGCTACAACAAGGTCTTCGGCTACTACATCGAGGTCACCCACACCCACCGGGACAAGGTGCCCGAAGAGTACATCCGCAAGCAGACCCTGAGCAACGCCGAGCGCTACATCACGCCCGAACTGAAGGAGTACGAGTCCCTGGTGCTCAACGCGGACGAGCGCCGCCTGGAGATCGAGCAGGAACTCTTCAAGCAGCTTTGCCTGCGGGTGGCTGGCCATTTCATGGAACTCATGGAACTGGCCGACGCCCTGGCCCGCCTGGACGTCTTCGCCGCGCTGGCCGAGGTGGCGCTCATGCGGCGCTATGTGCGGCCCGCGGTGAACGACGGCGCGGCCATCGAGATCACGGCCGGCCGCCATCCTGTGGTGGAGCTTTCCCTGACCGATGAACCCTTCGTGCCCAACGACACCCACCTGACGCCGGAGACGGGCATCCACATCCTGACCGGCCCCAACATGTCGGGCAAGTCCACCTTCCTACGCCAGACCGCGCTCATCACCCTCATGGCCCAGATCGGCAGTTTCGTGCCCGCGGACGCAGCGACCATCGGCGTGGTGGACCGCATCTTCACCCGCATCGGCGCGTCGGACGAGATCCACCGGGGCCAGTCCACGTTCATGGTGGAGATGGTGGAGACGGCCAACATCCTCAACCACGCCACCAGCCGCAGCCTGTTGGTGCTGGACGAGATCGGCCGCGGCACCAGCACCTATGACGGGCTGGCCATCGCCTGGGCCGTGATCGAGTACATTCACAACCACCCGGGGCTGCGGGCCAAGACCCTCTTCGCCACCCACTATCACGAGCTGACCGACTTGGCCGAACGGCTGCCGGGGGTGATCAACTACAACGTGGCCGTGGACGAAAGCGGCGATGGACAGGACGTGATCTTCCTGCGTCGCATCATTCCGGGCAAGGCCGACCGCTCCTACGGCGTGCACGTGGCGCGCATGGCCGGGCTGCCCCTGGGCGCGGTCACCCGGGCCGAAGAGATCCTGGAGGACCTGGAGCGCAGCGGCGCGGCCGGTCCCCGCCGCATCTTCGAGGCCAAGGACAAGAAGGGGCGACCGGCGGCCATGCAGGTCTCTCTCTTCGCCGAAACCCATCCCGCGGTGGAAGCGTTACGCAGCCTGGACGTGAATGGCTTGACGCCGTTGGACGCGTTGAACCGCTTGTACGAGTTGCAGAAATTGGCGGAATAACAGGCCGCGAGTGCGTTCCACGCCCGCAGACGGCCCCTGCATACCGTCCAACCTTGCCGGGCGTGGGACGGACGTCGGCGCGGCAGGATGCCATGGAGAAGGCGCGAGTCCATCCCACGCCATGGGACGCGACCGGTCAGCGGGATTGGCGGATGGCGTGGGACGCACGCTGTTCGTCGCGAGTGCGTTCCACGCCCGCAGACGCCCCGCGTACGCGCCAATCACGTCGGGCGTGGGACGGACGCTGGGGGGAACAGTCAACTGGAAACAGTGAACGGCTAACGTGTGGCGGCGCCTGTTCGGCGTTGATTGTTGATTGTTAGCCGTTGATTGTTCGTTTTTCAGCGGTCAGTCTCCGTCCATCCCACGCCATGGAACGCGACCGGTCAGCGGGATTAGCGGATGGCGTGGAACGCACTCCGGGGCTGTCAAGTCCTGAAATATGTTGACACCAATACGTGACTAGGTTACATCAGCCAACCGCTTGAAAATGGACTTCAGCGGGTTTACGATAATCGAGCGAAAGATGAGGTCGTTCATAGTTGTATAACCAGATGGCTTCAC
>JAJRVT010000389.1 GCA_024277175.1 Chloroflexota bacterium
AACTATTCAGCGGTTATCAGGGGAACGCGGATTTTCACGGACGAGAGTAGATTTTCACGGATTTTTTCTGAAAAAATCCGTGAAAATCCGTTTATATCAGCGAAAATCCGCGTTCTACCGGAGCCTGCCTGAATAGATACGTCGCAACTTTGAATGCGCGTTCCCCACGACGGATGTGGAGGAGATGGTGGGGTTGTTGGAGAAGTAGGAGAGAGGGAACGACTTTGACGCAAAGGCGCAGGGACGCGAAGGAGCGCAAAGAGAATCCAAAAATCTCTGCGTTCCTTCGCGCCATTGCGCCTCTGCGTCAAACTATTCCCGCGTGATCCTCACCACCCGCCCCCCGGTCATGGCCGCGAGTTCGTCGGGCGTGAGGCGGAAGAGCGCGTTGGGGTGGCCGGCCGCAGCCCAGATCTCGTCGTAGCGCCAGAGGTCCTGGTCGATGTAGGTCTCCAGGGGGTGGGCGTGGCCCAGGGGCGGGACGCCGCCGATGGCGTAGCCGGTCTGCTCGCGCACGAAGTCGGCGTCGGGCCGGGAGAGGCGCTCGCCCACATAGCCCTTCATCACTTTCTCGTCCACCCGGTTAGCTCCGCTGGCGATGATCAGGATGGGCTTCTTGGTGCGCTTGCCCTTGAAGATCAACGATTTCGCGATCTGCCCCACTTCGCAGCCCACTGCGGCCGCGGCCTCCGCCGACGTGCGCGTGGACGCCTCCAACTCGATCACCTGATTGTCAAAACCGCCTGCTGTCAACGCATCCTGGACGCGCTGTGCGCTGGCTTTTAGTGGCTGCGTCATGTGTGTCCTCCAAAACTGACAAGATGACAAGATGAGGGGGTGACAAGATGACTTCGGTTCACCCGGTCACCTTGTCATCCTGTCATCTCGTCACCTTGTCATCCTGTCACGTCCTCACCTTGTCATCCTGTCACGTCCTCACCTTGTCACGATCGGCATAAAAATCTCCACCGGTTCACGCCAGAGGGTGGTGAAGCCCACCCGGGTGGTCGCGCCGTTGGTTCCCGTCATCTCCAGCCAGTAGATGGGCATGGCGTCGTCCGGCGCGTCGCCATCTGTGATCGCATAGCGGGCCGCGCCCTGGCCGCCCTGGGCCGGGACCCCGTCCGGCGTGATCAGCACCTCTCCGTTGCCCGCGCCGTCCTCCCGCCAGATGTTGAAGTGATCGATGTTGGCCTCCTCCGCGCTGGTCCAGCGGACGGAGACCTCGCCCGTCTGCTCGTCGACCGTGGCCTCGAAGTTGCACAGACGCACGAAGGGATCCTCGCCGGCCGCGCGCGCAGTGACGTTGTCGAAGCTGGCCGACCAGTTGGCGGGTTCGCCGCCGAAGCTGGTCAACGCCGTGCGCTGAAGGGCCGCGCCGCCGCCAGCCGCCTCCACGGGCCAGGGCGCTTCCGCACCATAGGCCGCGGTATCCACCGGGATATAGGGCGTCAGGCCATCGCTGCCGGGCGTTCCCGGTTCGGCCAGGGTCAAGCTCATGCCGTCATCCCGCAGGCCGCCGGGGAAGTTGCCCACCACCTGGACGTCGGGCTTGAGCGCGTAGGAGACGCAGACGTCGCCCGGGTCCGCAGGCGTGATCAGCAGCTTACCGCCCGGTGGCAACTCCAGGCCACCGGGCAACTGGTAACGCACGCCCTCCACCCGCCAGCCGTTCTCCACCCGCTGGGGATCGTAGAGCTTGACGGCCTGGTCGCTGGCGTTGGTCAGTTCCAGATACTCGTCGCCGCTGACGGGCTGGTACATGATGCGGCTGATGACCACCGGCCCCACGTAAGGTTCGCCGTTGGCCCGGCCCAAGGTGGGCGTCTGCTGGCGCACGAAGTGGACCCGGCCGTCGCTGCTCACATGGCGGCCAAAGGAAAGGAAGCCTTCATAACCGGGAATAGCCACCGCAGACTCGTAGCCTGTGAGCCGCCGGTCCCGGGCCGCGGACGCCAGAGAGAGAGTCCCGCCGGTCTGGTCCATCTGCAACATGGCGGTGGACTGGCCGGCGAAATAGGCCGCGGTGTAGACCCGGTAGCTCCCGGCAGAGATGATCTCATCGCCGCCCAGTTGCAGATCCGGCGTCAGCGGATCGCCGTCGCTCAGCAGCCAGTGGCTGACGTCGGCCTCGTAGGCCGTGGGGTTGTAGACTTCGATGGCGGCCTTGTTCCCCTGGTTGGAGCGGGGCTGCACCTCGTTGATGACCACCGCCACCGGGTCAGCCGCGCCGGGCGAGCCGCCGTCCAGCATGCTGGCCTGCCACGTGGCCGGATCCGTAGGATCGCCGCCAAAGTCATTCAGGACCAGCGAGCGCCCCTTGCCGTCGGCGTCGCCCGGCCAGCCGCCGACGTCGCTGTACTCCAGTGCGATCAGGGTGCGGTCATAGGCGTCGCGCAGTGCGATGCGCTCGCCGGCGTTGCTCAGTTGCTTGTCATACTCGTCGAAGGGGTCGAAGCCGTAGCGCTCCTGGAAGGCGTAGCGATCCCGGGCCAGCACCAGATACTCGCCCGGCCCCAGAATGACGCCGGGGTCGAAGGCGTAGTCGATGCCATCATCGAAGCGCATGTAGGAGAGGTCCAGGGGCTGGTCGCCGGCGTTCATCAGCTCGATAAACTCGAACTTGTCGCCATCCACGCCCTCCGCCGGCGTGGGGTTGTACATGATCTCCGTGAGCTTGAGCGCGCTGGTGGGCGGCTGGACCGGCGCGCTGGCGGTGAACTGGTACGGGCCGGACCAATGTCCCCAGCGTCCGGTGTTGTACTTCATGCGCACCCGCACCCGGTAGGTGTGGCCGGGACGGACCGACCCCAGGGGCGGCTCGAACGTGGGCGTGAATGCGTTCAACTCCGGCGATTCATAGGTAGCGTCGATCTCATAGAGGATGGGCGCTGCCGGATCATAGGCCGGCGCGGCCGGGTCGGTGATCTCGGCGATGCGCCACTTCATGCCGCCGAAGGTGTCGCTGCCGTTGGGATCGGTGAAGGCCGAACTCTCGAAACGCAACTGGTCGGCGGGGAAGCCGCCGGGACCGCTGTAGGTCACGGTTGGCGTGCCGGGATACTCATGATCCAACAGAATGTTCTGGTCGATCCAGTCGCCCCGGGCGTCGACCCAGAGGCGCATCACGTTCAACATGCCGCTGAAATCTTTGCTGAAGCCCATCATCTCCGCGGCCCAGTAGAACTTACCCGGCTCGGTCCGCGCCGAGTCAACGTAGCGGGTGCTGTAGATAGGGTTGTAATCCCACATGGCCCGGTCCGCGTCCACCATGGAGAGGCCATCGGCCGGCGTGTCGATGAAGGCCGCGTACTCATCCAAAACTTGACTCATCTGCTCGCGGTTGAAGAGCAGATCGCGGATCTCGCGCATTCGGTTTTCATATTCGAGCTTCAGTTCGGGGTAAAGGAAAATGCGCCGGGCGAAAGGCTCCGCGCCGGTGCCGGGCATGCCCACGTTGCTGTAGGGTGGCGGAAACCCGAAGTTAGGCATATCCGAGCCGCGGAAGGGACCGTCCGCCCAGGTCAGGTCCACATCCCAGGGCAGTTGATCCCACTGGTTGGTCTCCGGATTGTGATAGTAGAAAAAGTTCTTGCCCTGGTCCACGTCATAGTGATGGATAGCCTCCAGGATCGAGCGATAGCCGTAATACTTTTCCAGGTTGATGTTCTCCCGCCACCAGGAAATGGGTGGGTTGGGGATATACTGGAAGAGGCCGTCGTAGAGATCACTCCAGTCTGTGGCCTCCTCCGACCCCTGGTTGGCCTTTTCGATTTCCCCCGGCTCCATGCGATAGAGGTTGCCGTCGGGCAGGTCGTGCTCTTTGAGGAAACGGCCATCCATCTGCTCGATGGCCAGATAAAGTCCCCAGAAATCGCTGTCATACTGATCGGAACCCTGCTCCGCGGCGTCGTCGATGACCCGGAGTTGGACAAACTGCGTGTTGGGCGCCTCCGTCCCCGCCATGTTGAAGAGGCGGAAGGTGGTGGCCTCGAACATGCCCTGCTCGCCCCGGTAGCCGCGATGGGTCTGCTGGATGACCGCGGAGAGGTTGAGTTTGTCCCAGACCTCGCCGTAGGCGCGCCCGTAGTTGTCACCGGCCTTCAGGCGGTGGCCGCGCGTAAAGTTGAACTTCCACATGTTCTTACCCGTGGCGTAACGGGAAAAGCCGCCTCTGGCCCTGTACCCCACGTGATCGTAGACTTCGCCGTCATAGATCACCGTGCCGGTCCAGAGATAACCGCTGCCCGTATAGCCGGTCGGACGAATGGCTGGCGGCATAAACAGGGCGTCGGTCACGTCCAGATTTTTTGTAATCAGATGCACCACGGGGATCGAAGCCATTTGGTTGAAGTCATAGGTCGCCTTGTTCGGCCCGCCATCCACCGACGCCTGCCAGGTGGGGACGCCATCGTAGACGAAGTAAGCGAAATTGGGTTGAGGGTCATCGGCGTAGGGGACGACGACCGTGTTCCCCCGCCCGTCCGTCAGCACCACCCGGTAGCGGATCAGCCGCCGGTGCTTCTGCATATCCCCCGGCAATTCGATGCGGAAACGGCCCTCTCCGTCGGCTTGCATGGGCAGGTTGGCCCACTGCTCGCGATAGGCGTCGTCGTTGAGGGCGATGTACGCGCCCGGCTCCACCACCTGCACCTGAAGCAGGGCCGAACTCACGCCGTCCGCGTCCGTGGCCTCCACGGTGATGGTGACCGCCTCGCCGGATTGGGGCTGTTTTGGCTGGTGTTTGATGGAGGCGATGGCCGGGGGCGGGTTGTCGGTGTAGCCGTTATTGCGTCCGCCAGGCGTGGGGGATGCGGAACGCCAGGCGCCGGGGTGAGCGTTGTCCAGGGCCGGGTTCAGCAACTGGATGGAGGGACCCGGCCCATCGCCCACGATGGGCCACGGGAAATGGTCCCCGTAGTCGACGCTGTCCACCCGCCGCCCCTGCCGGTCGCGGAGAATGACCTCCTCGCCCTCGTTGGAGAGCTTGCCCTGGTACGGGCCATAGGCGACCACGCCATATTTTTGCTGAAGCTCCGCGGGATCCTGGGCGATGACCAGATAGCCGCCTGCGTCCAGGGTGGCGTCATCCGGGAACGTGTAGCTGACCGCGCCGGCCAGGGACCAGCCGGCCAGCCCCACTCCACCCCGGCCCGGATTGTACAGTTCGATGAACTCCACATGCTCGGTCTTGATATCCGGATTGTAGTGGATCTCGTTGATGATCACGCGGGCGGCAACGCTAACATCTGCGCTGTCGGGTGTAGCGGTCGCTCCCCGCTCCTCCGCCAGCAGAGGAGCGGGGGCGAACAGGATCCCCAGGGTGAGAGCCGCGGCCAGTGCGATCCGCCAGATGGTGATAGCGTGTGACCTGCGTACGGTGAAAGTGTCAGGATAGCGCGACATAGACGTTGATAAACTCCATTGATTTTTAGGGCGAGATGTGATTGTTCGACACAAATCCGCGTTCCAACAAAACTTGTATCTATTCAGGCAGGCTCCGTTGGAACGCGGAAATCCGCGTTCCAATAGTAGCCGCTGAATAGATACCAAAACCTCGCTGAACAATCACCAAAGTACAGAAAAAAGACGATTCGCGCAAGATTACGTCTCCGGCTGCGAACCGGATCAGGGATGCGTCCGTTTTACAAGTTGCAGGGAGGGCTGTATCATCTCATGTCCGTCACCCTTTGTCTGAGTAGTCACGAATCAGGATGAACTTCTATGCATACGAATGAACACGCACGGCAGGTTACGTTTGCGTCGAGCGCCTGGCTTGGATTATTTTTGATTGCCATGCTCCTGGCGTTGGCTGGCGTGCAACCGCTGTCCGCAGCCACTCCCGTCCCCCCCAATCAGTCCCCCAGGCTGCCGGATGGCGTCCAGGTCGCCGGATTGGGCGTTCCCCTGGGCGAGCCAGTCATCCTCACCGGGAACGCGGCCGGCGCGCATTCGGTCCAGTTCGCGGACATGGACAACGACGGCGACCTGGACGTGATCGCGGCCTCGCGCGGGGATGGTGCGGTGCGCTGGCTGCGCAATGACGGCGGCGATCCGCCCCGCTTCGAGGAGCGCGTCGTGGGCGGCCTGCCCGGCGCTTATTCGGCCATCCCCGCCGACATCAACGGTGACGGCTGGGTGGATATCGTGGCCGCAGCCGTGAGCCAGGTGCAGCCCTCGGCAGTGAATGCGCCGGACGCGCCCGGGGTCGCCGGCGCGGTGGTCTGGTACGAGAACAACCGCCAGAACCCGCCCTCCTTCGTCCAGCATATCATCCTCGACACCCTGGACTATCCGGTCTCCGTCTTCGCCGCCGACCTGGACAACGACGGCGATGTGGACGTGGCGTCCGCCTCCCGCAACGACAACAAGGTTATGTGGTATGAGAATGACGGCGGTTATCCCGCGCCCGGTTTCGCCGCCCATCAACTGAGTGCGGACGCCAACGGTGCGGTCTCCGTCCACGGCGGCGATCTGGATAACGACGGCGACATAGACCTGGTTTCCGCATCGGAGAACGACGACCAGATCGCCTGGTACAGCAACGAAGGAGGAACGCCGGCCACGTTCGTCAAGCATATCATCCGCATCGCGCCGGTCGCGCCCGAGGGGGCCGACTACGCCAAGGCCGTCTTCGTGGCCGATGTGAACGGCGACGGCGCTCAGGATATCGTCTACGGTTCTGAGAACGCCAATGAAGTCGGCTGGTATGAGAACAATGGCCAGCAGCCGCCTGAGTTTATCCAGCACGTGGTCGCCACCAACCTGGACCACGTCAAGTTCGTCTTTGCCGCGGATATGGACCTGGACGGCGACATGGACCTCTTTTCCGCCTCCAGCGGCGACAACGTCATCGCCTGGTACGAAAACGACGGCCAGCAACCACCCGCCTTCGTCCAGCATGTGGTGACCAACGCGGCCGACGGCGCGCGTTCGGTCGCGGCCGCGGATGTGGACGGCGACGGCGACCCGGACATCCTGGCCACCGCCCGCGA
>JAJRVT010000390.1 GCA_024277175.1 Chloroflexota bacterium
GGTGACGCGGTAGGAGGGGGTGAAGATTGAAGATTGAGGATTAAAAATTGAAGGTTGGAGAGATTGAAGAGATTGGAGCGTCCCCGGCCAATCTCCAATCTCTCCAATCTCTCCAATCTCTTCAGTCTCCCGTCACCTTGTCACCTTGTCATCTTGTCACCCTGTCATCTTGTCATCTTGTCACGTTTCACTTCACCAGGAGCATCCCATGCGCAACCCAAAAATCACAACACGTCGTTTCGCCTGGTGGTTGGCGGTTCTGGCCATCGGCGGCGGGCTGATCGCGGCCGCGCAGGCGGGGGCGTTCGGTCCGCTGACCTTCACCCGCTCGGCGCTGGCCCAGGCCAACACCATCATCACCGTGGACGCCAGCCCGGATCTGGAGAGCGGCAGCCTGCGTTACACCTGCACCTACACCCAGGGCGCAATCTTCACTCCGGCGCCCGACAACAAATGCACCCTGCGCCGGGCCATCAACGAGGCCGCGGCCCGGCCCCAGTCAGACCGGCCCATCGTCATCCGATTCAACCTGCCCGCCAACGATCCCGGCAAAGACCTGGAAGTGAGCGGAACCTGGACGCTTCAGGTGGACGCGGCCCTGCCGCCGCTGAAGACCGACTCCATCATCAACAAGAACGGCCAGGTGCTCATCGACGGCTCCACCCAGCCGGGCGGGCGCGCCGACGGTCCCCCCATCATCGTCGACACCAATGACTATAGCCTGGAGGTGGAGAGCACGGGCAACATCATCCGCAATCTCTCCTTCAAGGGCGGCGGCGTCATCTTCCTCAAAGAGGACGGCAACACGGTGGAGAACATCTGGATGGGCCTGAGCGACGACGGCCAGTCCATCGCCTTCCGGGACACGTCTGACTATAAGCGCATGGCCGGTGGCGGCGTCTTCATCTCGTCGGACAACAACACGGTGCAAGACAACACCATTTCCGGCGCATACGCCAAGGCCATCGACATCAACAGTGGCAGCGACAACAACCTGATCACCCGCAACCAGATCGGCACCCGGGCCGATGGAACCGTCCCCAGCGTGCCGGAGGCGGCCCAGTGTCTGCGCTCATTCAACTATGACCCCGGCAACTGGTACGGCGGCTGGGGAATCGCCATCGCCGGCAGCAACAACGAAGTCTCCCGCAACCGCATCGCCGGCCTGCATATCATGCAGTCGCAGAACGACTCGCCGCCCACCGCCATCGAAATCTTCGGGGCCGACCACCTGGTGACTCTGAATATCATCGGCCTGGCCAAAGGCGGCGACAAGGTGGGCGTCTGCGGGCAGGGGATCAAAGTATCGGGCAGCGGCACGCAGATTGTGGACAACGCCATCGTTCGCAGCCGGACGGGCTTCGAGGGCAATGACGGCAAGGCGCTGGACATGGCCATTCTGGCCTCCGACACATCACCCACCTTCGGCCAGATCACCGTGCGCGGCAACTTGGTGGACGAGGGCCCCGGACGCGTCTACGGCTTCGGTCCCGGCATCCCGGACACGCTCAAGCTCTTCAATCCGGCCCGCATCGCCAACATCAATGGCGTCACGGTCAGCGGCGGCAATGGTGAGAACAGCCCCTGCCCCAACTGCCTGATCGACATCTATCTGGATGACAACGACGAGACCGCCGAAGCCCTCGAACATCTGGGCAGCGTCGCCGCCGACGCCAACGGCGACTTCAGCTTCACCCTGAGCCAACCCCTGTCAGCCGGGGAGGGGCTGCGCACCAACAGCACCACCCAGTCCAGCGGCGTCATCGGCAACTACTTCGCGGGCACGACCACCAAGACCTCGAAGCTCTTCCTGCCCATGACCGGTCTGAGCATCGATGGGCCGACCGCCGGCCAGCCGGGCGTCCAATATCAGTTCGAGATCGCGGTCTCGCCGGCGGGCGCGACCTCTCCCTTCACCTACACCGTCGACGCCACCGACATGAGCACCCAAAATTTGGTGACTGAAAGTTCGACGATCATGGCCACCTACAGTTGGGTGACGGGCGGAACGAAGACCATCGAAGTGACCGTGGCCAACGATCTGGGATCGCTCACGGCCACCCATCAGATCGAGATTTCGGGGTCGGGGTCCGGGACGCCGACGCCCACGCCGGGTCCCACGCCCACGCCAGGTCCCACGCCGAGTCCCACGTCTACGCCGTCAGGGTCCTCCAGCCCCGGGGTCTACCTGCCGCTGATCGTCAACAATTGACGGTGGGTCACGCATCCCTGCGTGACGTCTCCCGCTGACGAATATCGTCGGGCATCCCTGCCCGACCTACGCAAAGAGCCGGACCTGTTCAATACAGAGCAGGTCCGGCTCTTTCAGATCGTGTTCCGCTTTCCCGTCATCACCCGGTGAAGGTGTTGGGCGCCAGGATCGGGGCCGGGCAGTTGACCACGAAGCCGTTGGGGTGGCTATCCGGCACGCCGTTGAACTGCTCCAACTCGCCGGCCGCGACCAGTTCCCGGATCTCAGCCGAATTGGTCAGCACCCTGGCCTTACTCTCGTCTTTCCAGAGCAAGGTGAAGTGATCCCAGAAAGGACTCCAGGCCGGCTGGCCCGCCTTGTTGTCAAAGACCGCTGGCTGGAAGCCCATGACGCCGGGACCGGGAATGCCGTTGCCGAAGACCCAGATCTCATCCGTGCCCCCCAGCTCCTTCAATTGCTGGGTGGGCGGGGCCGCGAGAATATTCATCATGGGGGCCATAGGCGCGGCCCCGGTGTCGGTGAGGATGTAGCGGCTGCCGGGGAAGCACTGATGCAGCTTGAATTTGACCGTCATCTCTCCGGTGTCGACAGGCTCGAAAAGCTGGCCGCCGGGCAGAATCCCCTCCAGGTCCGGATCCACACTCATCTCCCCGCCCGGCCACTTGACCACCGGATAGTTGACAAAGAGATTGCGCTCCTCCAGCGTTACGCCGCCATCAGCCGCCGCGGCTTCGATAGCATCGGCCGAGGTAAGGTCCAGACTGTCGTCATTGACGGTGACCGGGACGAACTTGAAGAGCGATCCGTAGAAATCGTCGCCGGGCGCGTACTTGATCACAGCCGGCCTGTCGTCGCCAAAATCATAGAGCATGTTGACGTTGTCCATATTCGCCGCCACATTGAGGAGGGGCACATAGACCAGCCCCACCTGGCTGGCGAAGTCCGGATCGGAGGCGTCGGTGCGGATATAATAAGCGGGTTCGTCGTTGTAAGCGGCTTCGTGGATGCGGAACGTGGCCTGGCCGTAGGGACCGGCCCATTCATCGCTTTCCAGCATATAGTCGATGACATCCTTGGCCATCACCTGGACATCGTCGTCGACCGCGGCCGCGGCGGGTTCAGACGCTGGGGGAGCGGTCGTGGCCGCAGGCGCCGCCGGCAGCGCGGTGCAGGCGGCCAGAACCGCTACGCCGCTGCCCATGGCTGCGTATTGCAAAAAACGGCGACGGCTCAATATGGGTTTCGTCAGGGTAGGTGTTGACATGCTCGCCTCCTTGGCTGATGGAACAAACAGGAACTCGTATGGCGCTGACTTCCATGGTCCATCGCATCCTCGCCAC
>JAJRVT010000391.1 GCA_024277175.1 Chloroflexota bacterium
CACCTGGAAGGCGACGATCTGGTGCGACCCCTGGGGTTCGGTGACCAGGCAGTCGGCGGTGAGGATGGCGTGCTCCGGATCGGTGAGGAGAATGCTCTCCGGTCGGACGCCCATGACCACCTCGCGCTTGCCGTATTTCTGGATGGTGGCCCGATTTTTGTCGTCCAGTTTCAGCGTCAGATACGAATTGCGCAGAACGTAGTCGTCTCCTTCCCGCGACACCTCGGCGTCCATGAAGTTGGTGGGCGGCGTGCCGATGAAGTCGGCCACGAAGATGCTGGCGCTGCGCTCGTAGACGTCCTCCGGCGAGCCGATCTGCTCGATGCGCCCCTCGCGCATGACCACGATGCGGTCGGCCATGCTCATGGCTTCGGACTGATCATGGGTGACGAAGACGGTGGTGGCCGCGGTCTTGGTGTGGATGGCTTTGAGTTCGGTGCGCATGGAGACCCGCAGCTTGGCGTCCAGGTTGGAAAGCGGCTCATCCATGAGGAAGACCTTGGGCTTGACGGCGATGGCGCGGGCCACGGCCACCCGCTGTTGCTGGCCGCCGGAAAGTTGAGACGGATAGCGTTCCAGGTACTCGGTGATGCCCGACATGCCGGCCACCTCGCGCACGATCTCATCGATCTGGGCTTTCTTCATCTTCTTGAGCTTGAGCGCGTAGGCGATATTCTCATAGACCGTCATGTGGGGCCAAACCGCGTAATTCTGAAAGATCATGCTCACGTTGCGCTTGCGCGGCGGCAGATCGGTCACATCCACGTCATCGATGAGGATACGGCCATAGGTCACCTCTTCCAGCCCGGCCACCATACGCATGGCCGTGGTCTTGCCGCAGCCGGACGGGCCGAGCAGCACCAGAAACTCGCCCTTCTGGACTTCCAGCGACAGATCGTCCACGGCGATTACATTCTTGCCAAAACGCTTGGTCACATGATCGAGAACCAGGGTGGCCATACTGTGAACTCCTCAAATAGTGCGTGATATGCGAAGGGATTAGAGAGATTAGAGATTGGGGAGATTGGCTATGGCGCGTACACCCGCCAATCTCCCCAATCTCTAATCTCCAATCTCCTCACGCTTCAGACCGTAATCCCGCCCCACATCTGATTGATATAGCGGCGGATAAAGAACGTAAAGATGACGGCCGGCAGGGCCATGGCCATACCAGCGGCCGCGGCCAGGTTGACCTGCCCCGTGGAGCCGAGCAGGGTCTGGTAGACGACCACGGCGAAGGTCGGGTGGAACTGGGTGAGCATGATGGCGGAAACGGTTTCATTCCACGCGCCCAGGAAAGAGTACATGGCCGCGGCCGCCAGCCCCGGCAAGGCCAGGGGAAAGGTGATGCGCACAAAGGCCTGGAATTTGGTGGCCCCGAAGACCATGGCCGCCTCCTCCAGCGAGACGGGGATGCCCAGAAAAATGCTGGCCGTGATCCAGACGGTGAGGCCGATGGAGCCGACCGCGTAGACCAGGGACAGGCCCAAGGGCTGATCATAGAGGCCGATGCCGGCCAGGATGGTGATCATGGGCAGGGCGATGGCCACGGCAGGGAACATGCGCACGAAGAGCACGCCGAACTTCAAGCCCTCGCGGCCGACAAAGACATAGCGCGCGAAAGCATAGCCGGCCAGCCCGCCAATGCTGAGGGAGATCACAATGGTGAACGCGGCCACCTCCAGGCTGCGGATCAACGCAGGCACCGCGTCGCGCGTCACCTGGAAAAAGACCCGGTAGTTTTGGAGCAAGTCCCGGCGATGGGTGAAATAGATGGCGCTGTCCGGCCCGATCTCCGCGCTCTGAATCTTGGACTCGAAATCGGCGATCCGGGCCTGGACATCCTCTTCGGTCATGATGGTGTTCAGAAAAGCGCGCATGTAGACGGACATCTTCGCCGTATCGTCCGTGTCCAGCACCGTCTCATAGTCGTCGGTCTGGGGATCATAGACGCTCAGGAGATACCCCTTCTCCCCCTGTTCCAACTTGAATTTGGTGGTGAGGCTGGGCACAAGGGGCAAGGGGAACTGATAGGCCTCCCGGGTCGACAGAAAAGAGAGGGAGACCAGGAAAAAGATAGGCGTCAGGATGATGAAGGTGATGCCCACGACCACGATGTACATCACGGTCCGCTGGGCCAGCTTGCGCATGTTGACAGGGCGCTTTCGGTTGACGGGCGCAGTGGCGTGGCTCATCGTATATCTCCTGCATTGCGCTTGAAGGCGCCGGACACCTGGAGGAAGGCCAGGGCGGCGATGGTGACGACGACCGAAACGAGGATGGTGTACGAGGCCGCCAACTGATAGCTATAGGTCAGCCCCGGCACCTGATCGGTGTAGTAGACCACCCGCTCCACCAACGCGGGCAGGCGGTTGAAGCCGAAAAGCATGACGATGATCAGCCAGATCTGGATGGCCGCGATCAGGCGCAGGATGACGGCGGTCTGGATGGTGGGTTTGAGCATGGGCAGGGTGATGCGGCGGGTGACGGTCCAGACGTTGCCGCCGAAGAGGTAGCCGGCCTCCTTGGCCTCTTCGGGGAAGTTCTGTAAACCGGCCAGCAAAATGATCATCACCGATGGGATCACCGTCCACGCGTCCACCAGGATGATGAGGATCAGATTCTTGACGTCAGATCCGGTGAGATAGTAGATCTTCTGCCCCTGTTCCAGAAAGCCCAGATAGTAGAGCAGACTGTTGAGCCAGCCGTGGGCGGTCAGGCCGGTCTGCCACATGGCGGCTACGGCCATGGCCGGCAAGGCCATGGGGATCATGGCGATGAAGAGGAACGCGCTCGATCCGGGAAACTTGGCGTTGATCAGGAAGGCGAGCAGCATGGCGACGATGAATTCCAGGGTCACGGAGAAGACGACGATGATGGTGGTGTTGCGCACTGCCGGCCAGAATGACGGATCCTGGAGGACCAGGGCGAAATTTTGAAAGGTGAAGCCGCCCCCCGCAGCCGTAAAGCTGTCGAAGACCAGGACGAGCACCGGCCGCAGCCAAAAGAGCGCGTAGTAGATGATGACCGGCGCGATCATCAGGTAAGGCGTCGCTTTTTTCCAGAAGTGATTACGCTTGCGGGCGTTGACCATGGCGGGCCTCATGAATGTAAGAGCTAAACGGTTTGACGCAGAGTCGCTGAACAGAACTGCTTGACGCAGAGTCGCAGAGTCGCAAAGGAACGCAAAGCCTCTAGTAGAGCCTGGTCGGCTCAATTCCTCCTAAAAGAAACTGGGGGACATGAGTTTCTTAGTAGCGCAGAGTTTTTTGCTTTTCTTTGCGTTCCTCCGCGCCTTTGCGACTCTGCGTCAAAAACGTTCCGATTCCAGACTACTCAGCCGTCTTCTTCAGCGCTTCCAGCTTGGCGGCGGCCTCATCCAACATGGCCTGATCGACCGTGCCGTCGCCGTTGAGCACCATGTTATCAAAGACGTCATCGAAGACCTGCTTAACCGCGCCCCAGTCCTGATAGTTGGAGGCGGGCACGCCGGAGACGACGCCGTTGTCCAACACGGCGATGGCCTTGGAGATGACCTGATCCTGAGGTTCGTCACCCAGGAAGTCGAGGGCCTCCTGCACGGGCGGGATGAAGCCGCCGGTGCCCTTGGCGATCTTCAACTGGGTGTCCGGGCGGGTCAGGTATTCCAGGAATTTCTCGGCCATGGCCTGGTTGGGCGCGCCCTTCATGATGGCGTAGCCGCTGACGCCGGCGATGGTGCCGATGCCAGCCGGGCCGGCCGGAGCCGGGCCGATGGTGAACTGGGTCTCGTTGGAGGCGTAGACCTGGCCCACGCGGGCGTTGTGCATGACGGTCAGCCAGGCTTCCCCGCGCATCATGGGATCCACACAGCTATCCACGTTGAGCACGGAGGGGATGTAGGCGTCCTTCATGGAGGCCCAGATCTGCCACGCTTGGGCGGCTTCGGGCGAATTAATGTCGGGGAAGGTGGCCCCATAGGAGAGTTCCGAAGCGCCGAACATGTAGATCCAGGACTTCTGCGGAATGCCGGTGATGCAGACCTTGCCCTCGCCCTCGCCGGCGGCGATGGCGTTGGCCCACTCTGCGTACTGCTCCCAGGTCATGTTCTCCACATCGAAGCCTTCGGGCAGATAGTCCAGGGCCTTGTTGTTGGCCAGCAGCAGATAGACGTCCGCGCCTACGGGCAGGAAGTACTGGCGCCCGTCGCGGTTGGTGTCGGCGCTGAAGGCCTCACTGAAGTGGCGGTCCGTCCAACTGGCCACCAGATCGGTCAGGTCCTCTACATAGCCAGCGTCGATCCACTCACCCATGCGGCTGTTGTGCGCGGCCACGATGTCGGTGGTGACGTGGTCGGTCTCTTGCTGCACCTTGGCCCGGTCGAGCAGGGTCTGGTCATCCAGAATCTGGAAGTTGACCGTGACGTTGTTCTCCTCTTCGAAGGGCTTGATCACCTCGTTGATAAAGAACTCCTGCTCGCGCGGCGGGCTGAAGAGCCGCGACGAGAAGACCAGGGTCTGGGGACCTGCGGCGGCGCCGGGCGCGCCCCCTTCCGCAGCGGGCAGTGGCGCCGTGCACCCAACCAACACCGCCAACCCCATGACGATAGCGACGAAAATCAGTAGTTTCTTGTTCATCTCTTCCTCCTTAGAAGCAATTCGAACAGATAGATACTGACGACAAGCGAACTATTGGAAATTGAGGATTGAAAATTGAAGATTGGACGCATGTCAATCTCTAATCTCTCCAATCTCCTCCGATTTCCCGAACCTCCAATCCTCAATCTGCAATCTTCAATCCTCAACCACCCACGACCGCAACAACCGCCACGTCAACGTCTCCCACCAGGGGCCGGCCCAATCCTGGCTGTGGAAGGCCAGATAGTGGAACGTACGCGCCATGAACGGCTCGGTGGGCAGAGGCGCGTCGGCCAGGTAATCCAGCACATCAGCCTGTAATTCCAGGGGAATGTCCCGGAAAGCCAGGGTCATGTGGCCCCGGAACGGATTGCCCAGGTCCGCGGCCGCAAAGTCGCAGTCCGACGCGATCCAGGGGCGCACGACCTCTACGATGGCTTCCCGCACCGCGGCCAGTTCCCTATTCGGCCCGCCCCCGATATCGTTCACGTTCAAGCCGACGCCCACGTCGTCAACGCGAAAGCCGTTGAAGTGGACGGGAAAGGGTCGCTGGCGGGCGAACAGGGGATCCAACTCCGCGGCCAGGGCTGCGGGCGACCCTGCCTTCTTCTTGAAAAACCCCTTGAGCGTAATGTGGGCCTGAAAACGCTCTGCCGCGGTGAAGCCGAACTGCTTGCGCAACATTCGGTGGATCTCCACCACGGAGCGGGCCACCGAATAGGGCGGAATCAAGTAAACAGCGAAGCGAAGATCAGCTTCTTCCATCTCATCTCCTCCTGATTCCAATCATTCCCTGCTAAAACCGTTGAGGCGTGCAGCCGCACGACGCGCGCACCACCACCCGCATGTCCACGCCTTCTTCCACTGGCGGCGGAAAATCGCCGGTGCGCCGATGATAGACCAATGCATTATAAAGATGACGAAAGGCCAGGCGCCCCACATCCCTGGCCCGCTGCTCCACGGTGGTGATGTCGAGCAATTCGGCCAGGGACAGATTGTCGAAGCCGGTCACCGCCACCGCCCAGCCGGCGCGGCGCGCGGAGGTGAGGATCGCCGCGGCCAGGGTGTCCGACGTGCAGACGATGGCCTGGATGCGTGCGGCCGGCGGCAGCGCCCGGTCAAAGGCGTAGATGCGATCGAACACCTGATAGCCCTCGGCGAAAGAGTGTTCCGTGGCCGTGAAGATCAGATCATCATCCACCGGTATGGCGTTGTGGACAAGGGCGTCTCGGTAGGCGTCGATGCGCGCCTGACGAGTCCAGTCCTTACGTTCAGAGTCGCCCATCTTGAGTGGGTTCGATGCGCTCAGGGTGACCAGGGCCAGCCGCCGGTAACCGTGCTGGCGAATCAAGTGCTGATCAATAAGAGCCTGGAACGCGCGCTCGCTGGTGGGCAGGACATTGGCCACTACCGGCGGATGAGGCAGGCGATTGTGGACAGCCACCACCGGCAGTTGCTGCCGTTGCAGGATGCGCAGGCGGGAGTCGTCGATATGCAGGCCAACCGCAATCAACCCATCCACAATTCCCAAAAATGGCATGGCGTCGAAGAAATCATCGCGAGATGCAGGCGTGGCGACATCAAAGAGAATTTGTCGATAGCCCAGCAGATCGGCTTCCTGCTTGACGCCGGCAAAGATTTCCAGATAAAAATCGGGGCTGATGCCGGAGAGCGGCGCGGCCAGGCCGACAACCCGGCGTTCGCGTTCACGCAGATTCTGGGCGGCGCTGCTGGGCACATAGCCGACCAGTTCCACCAATCGGGTTAATCGCACCATGGTGGTTTGGGAGACGCTGCCCGGCTTGTTGCGCAAAAAGTTGGAAATCGAGGCCGTAGACAGGTCGGAGAGCATGGCCAGCAGCTTGATGTCGGGGACAAGCGGGCGGTTGCGTTCTCGGCGGCTGTCCAGCCACGTTTGGTAGGCGCGTTCCACGTCCGCGAGGTCACGGTCGAAAAGGGCGGCTATTTCGATCAGAGCAGTCTCATTGACGAACACGATCGGGACCCATCCTCGCATCTGTTCAGCGATCTTGTTTAAAGCGTTGGTTTTCGCAGATGAGGTTTACATCCAGTGATTCGATAAACTTAACCGTTTAAGTCAACCGTTACAATTATGGCACAAATTTTGCGTTTGTCAAGGGCCAAAGCCCGGATTGCGCGACGAAAACCGGCGTTTTTCAATCCCGTTCGAATTTGGTACAATGGGGTGCGCCCCCCCGCCGCGCGGAACGGTCCATCTTCAAACTGCGTTAGGGAACCGGCGCTATTGGAGCCTACAAGCGTTGTTTTTCCATCGTCCATCTCTCAGCGTTTATCAAGACGCCAAAGCGTGGGCAATCGCATCCATCGCCACCGGCGTCACAGCTTGCATCACACACCGTAGAACACCTATTGGTCCAGGCAAGCCAGCGCCACCCAGTTCACGTTGATTGACGCCCCCATGCCTGATCTGCACCCGACAGTTTGCGCTTGCACGTCTGTACGCGTAGGTTCTGCAAAACAGTTGGAGAAACCCGTTCCACCCATTAGCATCTTCAAAACCACCTATCCGAAAGGAGTAAGTCGCACTATGCGAACCTTGATGTCCCTGTTGCTGGCCCTTTTCATTTTGGCCGTACCCACCGCCACCGTATTCGCCCAGGATATGGGTGATGGACCGGTCGTCTTCTGTGGTGACCTGAGCGAAGAAGATTGTTCCTTATTGGAAGAGTCAGCGACGATGATGGCCGATCTGACCGAGGGAAGCTACGTCTCCACCATCGAATTCGATATCAGCGGCATTCCCGAAGTTCCCTTCGATGAGATCGCAGGCGATATCACTGAAAGCGGCTCCTACATCGTCGACGAAGCGCTCCAGAAAGAACTCAAATCCATGAAGCCCGAGGATTACATGGCCGCGATGGCAGATAAGGAGGCCCTCCAGGAGATGGTCATGGCCATGGTGGACGGCATCGACACCGCTCAGGATATCGAGATCAACCTGAACGAAGAACTGTCCGGGCTGCTATCAGACGAGATCGGCTACCCCATCCCCGAGTCCATGCGCCTGCGCTTTGTGATCACCGACGGCGAAGGCTACATCAACCTGGACGACCTCTCGGCGATCGTGCCAGAGATGGGCGAAATGTCGGGGTGGATCGGCACGGAGTTGGGTCCGGTGCTGGAGTACGCCCTCTCCCAGATGAACCTGGAGGCGAGTGCAGCCGACCTGGCGCCCATGGGCCAGGTCATGGCCATGAGCAGCCCGGAAGCGCAGATGGAAATCTTTGGCGACTATATGGGCATCGATCGCCTGGCTGATGACGCTATCGACGGTGAGGACGTGGCCGTCTTCGTCACCACCATCGACTTCGCCGGCTTCCTGACCAGCCCTGAGTTTATGCAGTTCGTCGTCGATCAGGTGGAGGCCTCGGGCGAGGCGTCCATCAGCGAAAGCGATCTGGCCCAGATTCAGATGTTCATGCCCATGATTGGCCCCATGCTCGTCAGCGGCCTCAACGCCGGCAGCGTGCAATACGTCAGCCTGGACAGCGGCTATACCCTGGACAAAGAATCCACCTTCGAGTGGGATCTGAGCAGCCTCATGTCCATGCTCTCCATGACCGGCGCAGTGCCGGCCCCGCCGGCTGGCGCCACCACGTTCATCGGCTTCAACACCTCGACTGCGTACAGCGATTTCAACGATGTGGGTGAAATCAGCGCGCCTGAGAACGCCATGTTCGTGCCCGGCGAGACCGTGGTCGGCATGATGGAGAGTGCCCAGTAGATCGATTGACACGCTGGAATAACAAGTAATAGAACGCGAATTGAGCGGATTGGGCGAATCTGCACGGATTTTTTAAGAAATCCGTGAAAATCAGCCTAATCCGCTCAAATCGCGTTCTATGCCCTACCCCCGCTCCTGCAACAGGTCCCGAATTTCGGCCAGCAGTTTGACCTCGTCAGACGGTTCGGGCGGGGGCGCCGCCTCTGCCTCCTTCTCACCCGCAACCATGGTCTCGGCCTTGTTGATGCCTTTGATCATGAAGAAGATAGCCAAGGCGATGAGCAGGAAATTGATAATCGCCTGGATGAAATTGCCATAGGCGATGGTCGCCTCCCCGAACTGAAAGGAGAGGCTGGTGAAATCCAGTCCGCCCAGGAGTGCGCCAATTGCCGGCATAATGATGTCATCGACCAGGGACGTGACGATGGCCGTGAATGCACCACCAATGATGACGGCTACGGCCAGGTCCATGACATTGCCCCGGCTGATGAAGTCGCGAAATTCTTTGAGCATGTCTTTTCCTCCTTGGAAGGTTTGATGAAGTAGCGGAGAAGTTGTAACCGTTATTACAATAAAACGGTGATCATCACTATCATAACGTCTTCTGCCCAATCCGCTAAATCAGCGTTGCTTGCGACGTTGGCATGCCGCTCACACCGAGATCTCCGGAGTTCTCTGTTTCAAGGCGACCCCAACTCGAAATCCGCCCCCAGATCAGAATGCACCCTGAAACCTGTGGACGGTTGCGGTTCACTCGCCCTCTCTGCTACAATTGAACGCGCAGCGTTGTCATTTTGACGCCAAGACGCGAAGAGGCAAAGGATCGCAAAGGGTTTTTTGTTTTTCTCTGCGATCCTCTGCGCCCCTGCGCCTTTGCGTCGAAGCCTTCCACCACCAAGGATCAACCCATGGATCTCCAACAATGGCGGCAGGCCACCCACGACAGACTGGCGGCGCTGGCCCACGGGCTGCGCCAGGCCGGGCCAGGCATGCTCTACGGCGTGCTCTCGGCCGCGACCCTTTTCCCGCTGGTGGAAGCGACCAACCAGGCCGCTAGCCGGGGGGACGTGGCCGCGTTAATGGCCTTGGGTAGCCTGGCCGGCAACATTGGCGGCAACCTGATCGCCGAACAGATCAGCCGCTGGCGGGACCGGAGTGAGGCGGAACTGGCCGCCGAACTGGAATCCCGGGCCCAGCAGGACCCAGAATGGCGGCAGGCCCTGGACGCGCTCCTGCGCGAGTTCGAGGCCCCGCGGGTGGTCCAGGCCATCCTCAGCGAGGCCGACAAGGACTGGTTCGTGGACGCGCTGCGGGCCGAGCTGGCCCGCGTGGGCAGCCGCCTGACCGTGGCCATCGACAACGACGGGGTGCTCGTCATGGGCGAACGCAACGTGACGGCCGGGGCGATATCCGCGACAGCGTCATCGTTACCGGCGACTCGAATGTACTGACCGGCGGCGGCGCGTACGTGGGCGGAGACGTGGACGCCGGCGGCGATTTCATTGGGCGAGACAAGCTGGTCTTCGGCAGCGTGGAGACCCTGCGCATCGAATCGGCCATCTTCCAGACCCCGCCCCCACCGGGCCAGGTCGCGCCCCGGGAACTGCTCTGGACCTACCTCAACCAGGTCATCATGGACACGCGCGCGCTCGACCTGGCGGGCGTGGACCGGCGGGCCGCGGGCGAACAGCAGGAAACCCGGCTGGAACTGGCCGCGGTCTACACCGAGCTGGACACGTTGCGCTCCGTCCAGCCCGCGGGCGAGGGGCCGGACGGCAAGCATGGCCGGACGCTGGGTGACGAACCCTTCGAGGGCGGCCAACGCGAGCGGCAGTCGGCCCTGGCCTTCGCGGCCGACGAACCCCTGGCCGCGCTGCTGGGCGATCCAGGGTCGGGCAAGACCACCTTCGCCAACTTCCTGGCCCTCTGCCTGGCCGGCGAGATGCTGGGGCTGGCGTCCACCAACCTGGCGCGGCTGGGCGAGGAGTGGACGCCCGGCCCGCTGCTGCCGGTGCGGGTGGTCCTGCGCAACTTCGCGGCCCAATTCCATACGCTGGCCGGCGATCCCCAGGCCCTCTGGAGCTATCTCACCCGCCGGCTGGACCAGAGCGTTCCGGGCTTCGACCCCCTGCTCAACAAACACCTGGTGGAGCAGGGCGGCCTGCTGATCCTGGACGGGCTGGACGAGGTCCCAGAGGGCGGGCGGCGGCGGGAACAGGTGAAGGCCGCCATCCTCGCCTTCCAGCGCCGCTTTCCGCGCGTGCGCATCCTCCTGACCAGCCGCACCTACACCTACCAACGCCAGCAGTGGCGGCTGCCCGGCTTTGCCGAGGCCGTGCTGGCCCCCTTCAGCCCGGACCAGATCGACGCCTTTGTGGACCGCTGGTACGCGCACATGGCCCAGGTGCGCCCCAATCTGACCGAGGCCGAAGCCCAGGGGCGGGCGCTGCTGCTCAAGGAGGCCATCCGGCGCAACGACCACCTGCGCGAGCTGGCCCCCCGCCCCCTGCTGCTGACGCTGATGGCCTCGCTCCACGCCTGGCGGGGCGGCAGCCTGCCCGACCAGCGGGAGCAGCTCTACGCCGAGAGCGTGGAACTGCTGCTGGACATCTGGGAGCGGCCCAAGATCGTGCTCGACGCCCATGGCAGGCCGGTGGTGCAGACCGCGGGCGCGGCCGAGTGGCTGCGCTGCCCCCAGGCCCGGGTCAAACAGGCCCTGGAGGAACTGGCCTATCAGGTCCACGCCGGCCAGGAGACGCCCCGGGGCGCGGCTGACATCGCCGAAGCCCAGTTGGTGACGGCCCTGCTCAAGGCCGCGGACGACCCGGAACTGAAGCCGGCCCGGGTGGTCGAATACATCCGCGACCGGGCCGGCCTGCTGACCAACCGGGGCCAGGGCGTCTACAGCTTTCCCCACCGCACCTTCCAGGAATACATGGCCGCCCGCTATCTGACCGAGACCGGCTTTCCCAACCGGCTGGTCCGGCTGGTGCGGGAGGACCCGGAGCGGTGGCGGGAGGTGTTGTTGCTGGCCGGGGCCAAGGCGGCCCGGGGCGCGCCCTACGCGGCCTGGAGCCTGGCCGCGAGCCTCTGTCCCCGGGCGTGCACAGGGGAAGAGGCGCCCGGGGCCACGGACGCGGACTGGTGGGCTGCGCTGCTGGCCGGCCAGTTGCTGGTGGAGACGGGCATCTATCGGGATCTGGACCCGGCCTACGACGTGGCCGACCTGGAAACCCTGGACAAAGTGCGGGGCTGGCTGAGAGCGCTGATGGAAGGCGAGCGCCTGCCGCCGGTGGACCGGGCCGGGGCCGGCCGGGCCCTGGGTGCGCTGGGCGACCCGCGGCCGGGCGTGGGCGTGGTGAATGGCGTGCCCGACATAGCCTGGTCGGACGTGATCGAGCCGGGCCCGTTTGTGATGGGTGGGAAGGCGTCGTACGAAGGCAAACGTCAGTTTATATGCAATCTGATCCGCGCGCCCTACCGCATCAGCCGCTATCCGATCACGGTGGCCCAGTACCAGGCCTTTGTGGAG
>JAJRVT010000392.1 GCA_024277175.1 Chloroflexota bacterium
CGCGCCATGTGGCTCATGCTCCAGCAGGACGAGCCGGACGACTACGTGATCGCCACCGGCGAGACCCATAGCGTGCGTGAGTTCGTGGAAGAGGCGTTCGGCCACCTGGACCTGGATTGGCATGATTACGTGGCCCAGGATCCCCGCTTCTACCGCCCGGCCGAGGTCGACCTGCTGGTGGGCGACCCCACCAAGGCCCGGGAGCAACTGGGTTGGGAACCCACCGTAGACTTCAAAGAACTGGTGCGCCTGATGGTGGACGCGGACATGGAAGCCCTGCAAGCCACCATCGCCAACCCGGACTATGCACCGCGGCATTTGGAAGCGATTCATCGGTGACAAGGTGACCGGATGACAAGGTGACCGGATGACAAGGTGACCGGATGACAAGGTGACCATGCGTCACGAGTCACAAGTCATCCGGTCATCTACGCCCCCCAGCCCCCAACTTTGGGGGAGATGTCATCTTGTCACCTTGTCATCTTGTCATATGCCTGTCATGCCTACTATTACCATCCACAACCAACCCCTCTTCTATCGCCAATACGACCGGGACGCGGACCCGGCGCGGCCGCCGTTGCTGCTGATCCACGGCGCAGGAGGGACGCTGACCCACTGGCCGCCCCAGGTGCGCAGGCTGCCCCGGACCGCGGTCTACGCACTGGATCTGCCGGGGCATGGCAAGTCCGCCGGCCCAGGCTGCACGACGATTGAGGGCTACGCAAACGTGGTCGCCAGTTTCATCCAAGCGCTGGACCTGCCGCCGGTTATGCTGGCGGGCCATTCCATGGGCGGGGCCATCGCCCAGGAGGTGGCGTTGCGCTTCCCGGAAAAGCTGGCTGGGTTGGGACTGGTCGCCACCGGCGCGCGGCTCAAAGTCTCGCCGGTGATCCTGGGCGGAATCCAGACCTCATTCGACGCCACCATCGCCCGGATCGCCCAATTCGTCTACAGTCCGAATGTCACGCCGGAAATGCGGGCCGAGTACGCAACCCATCTGCAACAGACCGATCCCGCCCTCCTCTACGGTGATTTCGCCGCCTGTGACGCCTTCGACCGGCGTGGCCAACTTGCGCAGGTGCAACTGCCGACGTTGATCATCTGCGGGACCGCGGACAAGATGACCCCGGTCAAATTTAGCCAAAGCCTGCACGACGAATTGCCGAACAGCGAATTGCATCTGATCAATGATGCGGGCCACATGGTTATGCTTGAGCAGCCAGTTACGGTAGCCGCGCTTTTGCAGAAGTTCCTTGGGACTTGCGTTCTACGCAAGTAAAGTCGCGCAGGACGCGATTGTCGGCGATGTGGGCCAACATCTCGGCGACGAGGATTCATGTGATGAAGCGCTCAACAACTTCTGCAGTCGTCGAGCATCTATTCAACCGGACACGCGTCCACATGCAAATACTGCTGGCACTCCTCAGTCTTCAGCGAGCGGGTAACGCGGGCTTCCCCAAGGGCGATTAGGTCTTCCAAGTCTAAAACCCATTCGCGCATCGTAAAATCAGAACCGGCGCTGATCAGGCTCTTGCCGTCCGGACTGAAGTCAAGCCCAAAAATAGCATCAGTATGACCTGTTAAAAGCAGCAAGAGCTCGCCAGTTGAGGCATCCCAATATTTTATTGTCGCATCTCCGCCCGTTGTCGCCAGATTACTCCAGTCAGCGTTAAACACCATGGAATTGATCCCACTATTGTGCGCCTTGAAATTCAGCAACTCTTCGTTATTGTCCAGGTCCCATATTTTTACAACGCCATCCGTGCTCGAGGTGGCTAGCTTCGTTCCATCCGGACTAAAAATAACAGTACTAATCCTTCCTTCATTCTCTAAAACTGAAAGCAGTTCGCTGCCGTCTCTATTCCAAAATTCGACAGTGTAATTCGCGCCAATCGCCAGCCGCTCTCCATCCGGACTGTAGTCAATCGCCCACACACCAGGGAAAGTATTTTCGTACTCAATCGTCGATACCGGAACGCCTGAACTCAAATCCCAAATAATGACAATGGGGAGGTCGCTCCCGCTCGTAGCCAGATAGCTTCCATCCGGGCTAAAAGTGACATTGTTGACCCATCTTTCACGCCCGCTGAGGGTCATCAGCTCCTCGCCCGTCTGCGCATCCCAAATTTTGGCCGTCGTGTCATCGCTGCCGGTAGCGATAAGATCACCGTCAGGGCTGAATTCGATCCCACCAATCCAATCACTGTGCCCTTCCAAAGTTTGCAGCAGTTCTCCCGATTCGGCCTCCCAGATCCAGATTGGGCCAAAATAACTTCCGGCAACAATGCGACTGCCATCGGGGCTAAATTTTACGCGCGAGGCGCCGTCGTGTTCAAATGTCAGCAGCTCATAGCTGGGGCCGATATCCCATATTCTGGCTGTACCATCATAACTTGAAGTGACTAATTGGCTCCCATCCGGCATAAACTCAAGGCGCCTAACCCGGTCGTCATGACCATTCAAGGTTAACAGCTCATCGCCGGAAGCCAGATCCCATAATTTGGCCTTGCCATCGGCGCCGGCGGTGGCCAACTGTGTGCCATCCGGGCTAAAGGCGACCGCCCAGGCTTCTGATGTGCTAACAGGCTGGTTTAGTATTTCCTCTCCAGATACGCTGTCCCACACGGCCAATAGGCCATCATCATTCACCCCGGCCACCAGGGTTCCATCCGGGCTGAACGCAGTCCCAACAACCTCAGCCACTTGGTCAAAGTTACCAAAATCACCAGAGAAAGCCAGCAGTTCCCGCCCGCTGGCCGTATCCCAAATTTTGGCGCTCCCGTCAGTGCTGCCAGATATCAGGCGCGATCCATCGGGGCTGAATTTGATGTCGGAGATCCAATCCGAATGGGCGGCGATAGAGAGTATTTCACTACCTGATTCCAAATTCCAGAACTTTATAGAGCCTTCCTCTCCGGCAGTAGCCAACAGGATCCCATCGGGGCTAAAGGTGACTGCTCCTACTTCCCCATCATGACCATTGATCTGGAGCAGTTCTTCTCCGGTATCAATATCCCAAATCCTCACCGTATTATCGCTTCTGACTGTAGCCACACGCTGTCCATCTGGGCTAACGGCAATACCGCCGGCGCCTTTATTACGGCTGTCAAAAGTGAGTAGTTCTTCCCCAGTGACTGCATCCCAGACTCTCGCAACCCCCTTATCATCTGAGAATGGGGTATCCATTGTGATAATTCGCCGGCCATCTGGCGTGATGGCTAACCCGCCAAATTTCTCCGTACCCGCTCCTAAAACCAGGCGCGTCCGCGAGGCGGGGATGGCCCTGTGCAGCGCTTCTTCCGCCTCCTGGGTGTGCGTGACGGAAAGCGCCTCCAGGGCCAGCAGGACGCTCAACTCGGGGTCAATTTCAAGGGTGTTTAGGGCGGCCAAAGCCAGCTCGCGTGAGGTTGTCAGCCGGGTTTGTTCTTCGGCCGCCAACCGAGCTTCGTTCGCTTCGGCTTCTCGTGTCGCCGCCAACTGGGAATTTTGTTCCGCCACTTGAGCATTTTCACCCGATTGTTGGGCAAAAAATAAGGCGGCGATTGCCAATAATAGGGCGAGCACCACCACGCCAGAAAGGATATAGGCGCGGCGGCGTAGGTTTTGTGTGGCCGCAACCTGCTACTCCGCACGCTGATGTTCGGTCTCAACCAGTTGTCTGGCCGTCTCCAACTCGCGTGCTTGGCGAGTCGCCTCTTCCGCTTGACGCGCTTCACGAGCAGCGATGCTGTCCACGAGATAGGCCTGCTCATCCGCGGTCAGGGCCACTGTTGTCGAAGTGGCCCAGCCTTCATATTGGCTCAACCGCGCCCCGCGCAAGAGGTAGCCCGGATTCTGGTCCGACGATTGCCATTCGGCCACGGCCGCAGCTAGCAACCGTTGCAAACGTACATCATCCCGGCTCTCTTCCAGCCAGGTGCGCAGTCGATTCCATTCGCGCAACAATGCCTCGTGAGCCACCTCCACGGTCGGCTGACGGGTCAGCGGATCGTGGTCAAAGGTCAGCAAACGCGCCGTCCCAAACTGATTGATGATGTCCTCAAAAGACGCTTCATCATTCAGATTCTGCTCATCGACTAGATCGAGCGCTGCCAGTTCGGAGAGGAGAACACGACGGCGCGTATCTTCGACGCCTTCACCCAACGTCACCAGGCGTAGGAAAAATTGGCGCGTGGCCGCTTGTTCGGACGGCGACAGGCTGGCATAGATTTCATCCGCCCGGCGCGGCAACGCACCTAACACTCCGCCGATGTCGTCGAACGCCTGGCGCTCAATTTGGCTGCCGGAACGGGCGTCGAACAATTCCATCAATGCGTACTGCAACAGGGGCAAGGCCCCCGGCTGGTCATGCACTTCCGCCACAATGGCCGACAGCACAGTGTCTTCAAATTCGACGCCAATCCGCCGCGCCGGTTCCTGGATGGCCCAGGTCAATTCATCCTGGTTCAACGGCAGCACCAGTTCTGTGTGTTGCTTGACCAACTCGGCGAGCGACTGAACTTGCAGTGGCCGATCATAGAAATCGGCGCGCAAGGTGATGATCACGTGCAGTGGGCTGCGCGGTGCAGAGATCGCGGCTATCAGGCTAACAAGGAAGTATGTTCTTCGTTCCGGATCTGTCTGACTCCACAGTTCCTCGAACTGATCGATGACCAACAGCAGTTGGGCATCTTCTTCATCGGGTAAGATTCGGCGGATGGTGCGCAACATGCCGCGTGGATCGCGTTGCATTGGCTCCACCAGGCTGGGCGGCGGATCGACTGCAACCGGCCATAGGGCCAGTTCCAGTTCCTCTAATGGATGCGCACCCGGTGTCATCTCGGCCATAAACCACTGTTCTGAACCCGGAATGGCGCCCTGGCGCAAAGCGGGAATCACACCTGCTTTCACCACGCTGGATTTGCCGCTGCCGCTGGGACCGACAACGGCCAGAAAACGGCTTTCACTCAAATGCTCCAGTAATTGGCCGATAAGGTTGTCTCGGCCGTAGAAGTCCAGGGCGTCCGATTCCTGGAATGCACGCAGGCCCTTGTACGGATTGGTGACATCGACGGGAACGGGCGGTTGCGCAATGATGGTGGCCAGATCCAGGCGACCGGTAACGGATTGACGGAACGCTTCGGCAAAGGCCAAGACATCTGGAAAGCGGTCAGCAGGCTCTTTGGCCGTCGCCTGCTGAATCACGGCGTCGATCTGGGGCGAGAGATCGGGCCGACTGTCGCACACAAGGGGCAGTGGTGTGGACAGGTGATTTTGGATGACGGTGATCAGCGGCACATCCGGGAAGGGTTTTTCGCCCGTCAAGACCTCGTAGAGCACCGCCCCCAGACTGTAGATGTCCGACCGGGGGCTGACCAGGGCTTCCTGGATCTGTTCCGGAGAGATGTAATCCGGCGTGCTCAACAGTTCACCGTCAATGATGCCCAGATTGTCGTTTTGCAGGTCTTTGGCAATGCCGAAATCGGAGAGGTAGGCGTTGCCATCTTCGTCGAAGAGGATGTTTGCCGGTTTGATGTCGCGGTGGACGATGTCTTGACTGTGGGCAGCCGCCAGGGCCGACGCGATCTGGTCCAGCAATTTTTGTGTTCGTTCCAGGGACCACGGCCCTTGCGCCAACGCCGTCAGCAGGTTGCCGCCGCGCAGCAGGCGCATGACCAGATAGGCGCCGTCCGGGTCGCGCCAGAAGTCGTAGATGGGCACGATGTGAGGATGTTCCAGCCGGGCAATTGTCTGCGCCTCGGCTTCGAAGCGGCGAATGAAGTCAGGGTCATTGGCATAGCGGCGACGGATAATCTTGACTGCCACTTCACGGCCAATGACCGGCTGCATGGATCGATGAATGACACCGTACGCGCCCGACCCGATCTCTTCCTGTAGCTCGTAGCCGCGCACACCCTGCTCGCGCAACGAATCGAGTCGCAGGTCTCCGGTCAGTATCTGTTCATAAAGTTCCGTGGTGCGGGCGGAGGGTTCCATCCCCAGTTCGTCGTTGAACAGGCGACGACACCGTTCATAGACAGACATCGCTTCATTGCGTTGTCCGTTGCGCGCCAGGATCTCCATCAACTGCTGATAGGCGCTTTCGCGGAAATCGTCAAGTGCCAGTTGGCGTTCGGCGTGGGCTTGAGCGGCCGCATAGGCTTGTTGGCGAATGGCGATGGCCGTCAGGATTTCCAGGGCGTCGAGTGTTCTTCGTAGATATTTCTGCCGCTCGATCTCCGCCCACTCTTCAAACTCGTTGCTGTCCTCTAAATAGAAATCGGCCAAAAAATGTCCTGTGTAGAGGTCTGTGACCGCTTCGAGATTCTCCTGGCATTGATTGCAGGTTAACAAGCTGTGATGATCGTGGGCTTGAACTTGTTCCAATAGAGCGCTGAACTGGCTGGTGTCGATCACAATTTGGGCATCCGGATTGATCCGGATGGTGTGGCGGTTGGCCAAGAGCAACGGCACGGCTTCATCCGCGCCGCTTGTATCACCTCTTTCAAAATCCGGGATCGCTTTGCGCAGATGGAACAACACCTGACGCAGATTGGTGCGGGCCGATGTGTCCGGCATGCCAGGCCAGAGCAACGTCATCAGCGTCTCTCGGCGATGGGCGGTTTCCGGTTCAGCCGCCAGATAGACAAGCAATGCCACCACTTTCCGTGTCCGAAAGTCAGAAATTGGTTCGTCGTCCAACACAATCTGCAGCGGGTCAAAGAGAGAAATCTGCAGTTGTCCCATAGAATCCACACCCTTCACTCAAATTCAATACGGCAATCTCTGTCCAAATCTTCCGCGGTTCTCAGCCCAAATCAGGCATAAAAACGATGGGACCTCGCCATGTTAACACAGAATCGTTAGCAGTGGGACAAATGCTAACGGTTTGGGCCGATTTGTTAACGGTTATGAAACGGCCCGCAAACGGCGGCTGGGCAATACTGATGGCGTCCGGTTTCATTTCCCAACCAGACTTGGGACCGGAAAAAGAAAATCTCATCAACGTGAGCCAAACGGCTCCAGATAGGAAATAGTCTATCACTCTGTTTTGATTCCTAAGGAGGAAGCTATGTTTACCGGACGAGATGAACTTGTGCGCCACGAGCAGAATAAAGATGCAATCCGACGGGCTGAAGCTCACCGATTGGCCAAGCAGGTATCCCAACCCGGCAGGAATTTTGCTTTCATAACCGACAAATTCGTTTGGCTATACAGTAGGCTTTTCCGTTTCAAATCCACCTCTGACATAGAGAATCAATCGCTAGGATCCGAACATGGTTAAACTAACACTGGACCTGGACTGGCATGATTACGTGGCCCAGGATCCCCGCTTCTATCGCCCGGCCGAGGTCGACCTGCTGGTGGGCGACCCCCACCAAGGCCCGGGAGCAACTGGGCTGGGAGCCGACCGTGGATTTCAAAGAACTGGTGCGCCTGATGGTGGACGCGGACATGGAAGCCCTGCAGGCCACCATCGCCAACCTGGACTATGCGCCACGTCATTTAGAAGCGATTCATCGATGACAAGATGACAGGGTGACTCGTGACACGCCGTCATCTTGTCACCCTGTCACTCCTCATCTTCGTTTGTCATTTATCATTCTGATAGTGGCCAGGATCGATTCGGCCAACTTTTGACAGTCGCTATGCTGCCCCTGGTGGTAGTCTTCCGGCAGATGGAGCCCAACGATATATGTATGCCCATCAATTTCTGTATCGTATATCAAATAGTCTGGGGGAAAGAATCTGAGCATCCACGGCTGTCCCGCCAGTCGAAGAGGCCCAATATTCCAATACTCCCGTGCGCCTTCGGGGAAGACCAAATAGCAGGATAGGTCTTTGCGCTGGATGAGCAATGCGTGTTCACGGAATTCATTATCACCGACTATCTGCCAAATCGCCTCATCATAGGTGAACTCAAAGAGAGGAGAGTCTGGATAGAGACTCTTGCCACGATGAGTGACGAAGCTTGGCGTGGCCGTTGGGCGGGATACGGTCGGTTGCGGCAGGGGGAGGGGTCGCTGGATCATCCCTTGTACCGAAGTCGATTGCTCGATTTCGTTCTGCTCATGCGCCTTCGACTGTTCGCAGCGCCTGCGTTCTTCCTTCTCGATCCCCCGATCTAATATGGGGATAGGATCAGGCTGAATTTCCTTCGCGGCTTTGGCGTCCCGGCAGACTATATCACATTCTTCCACCAAGTTATGTGGCGCGCGAAAATTGTCAAGCGTTTCCCGGAGCGAGGGCCATTCTTGTTCCGCCTTATACAATTCATTTAGGGTTCTGGGGGCGTCTGGCGCAAACTCTATTGACGATGCCAATGCATCCAGGATTACTTGCATGTCATCGCTATAGGCGAATGAATTGATGACGTAAACCAGCCGGCCATGGGTGAACCAGACAGCCTGTGTGGTTGGGCCATACCCCTCCACTTCTGTAACAGCATGTAACACCTGCTCCATGTTCTCTTTGTTGCGAAGTTCCCGGCTGGTAATATCACGTATCCAGGTCTGAGACGTCCCCTCATAAGGATGGATGAGAGAACTCAACGCTTGCATCTCCGCTACCCAGGAAAATAAATCTTGCCCTTCTGGGATTTCATAACTCTGCACCGTGATTTCGATCCTATTCCCTTCAAGGACGTGCCCTTTGGGGGGAGATAGGGCAAGGACACCTCCATACCCTTGAGATGGCCCTTCTTTCGGAGGTTGATACTCTTTAGGCAAATCAGCGGGAACTACAATCGGGTTAAGGGTTGGTATGTTCAACTGCCAATTAGGTGGATACGCAAAGGAGATGTGAAGATCAGGTGAACTGTATGTAGGCCAGCCCGCCGTTACTGGCGCAGTTCCATCTTGAGCCAGAGTTGGGTTCGGTGTTGTGAACATCAACAACGTTAGCAGGCCCATTATTACACTGCTTGCAAATGTTCTCTTGTTTGAATAGGGCGTCATCACCATAACCCTCCTGATCGGGGAAGACGAGATATAGATATCCACTCGTATAATGTCCGACGCCCTGTAGATGTTCCCGTTTTATTGGAGACCGCTGCTGCTGATCCACGGAGCGGGCGGGAGGTTGCACCACTGGCCGCCTCAGGTGCGCAGACTGCCCCGGACCGCGGCCACTCGCGCTGGACTTGCCGGGGCATGGCAAGTCGGCAGGCCCAGGTTGTTGCAATGATTGAGGCCTACGCTGATGTGGTCGCCCGCTTCATGGAGGCGCTTGAGCTGCGCCGGCCCTGCTGGCGGGGCACTCCATGGGCGAAGCGATCGTGCAGGACATAGCCCTGCGCTATCCTGAAAAGTGGCCGGGCTGATGCAGGATTTCCTGGTTCGGCGGTTTGGATAGAACGCGGATTTGCCGGATTTTTACGGATTTTTTTCAACGGCCCTCTGTCTATATACTCAACTACGAGTCACGCTTCACGCTTTACGCTTCACGTTTTACATTTTACGTCTTCACCCTATCATCTTGTCATCCTGTCATCTTGTCACCCTGTCACCCTGTCATCTTGTCACGTTTCTCGCCCCACCCGCTTCCCCACCGCCGCCCACACCAACTTCAGCGCGCGCCGGGCGTAGACCCGCTCGCTCACCGTCTCGCGCATGAGCCAGCGCACGCCCTGGTTCGCGCGGAAGCCGTGGACCACGCCGGCCGGCACATAAATGTGGGTGCCCGGCCCCACGATCAGTTCCTGATCGTCCAGCCAGAAGACGCCCTCGCCCTGGAGAATGTCGAAGCATTCGTCCTTGTGCTCGTGGCTGTGCAGGGGCACCTCCTGTTCCGGCTCCAGACAGAGGAGGCGGCCAAAGAACGCGTCTCCGTCCCAGAGATTGATGTTGTTCAGTTGTTCGGGCGTGTAGGCCTGGATGGCGTTCAGGTCGACCACCAGGGCTGTGGGCTGTTTCGGGTCCATACACATCCTTTCGCGTGTTCTACGTCGTAAATTTCGTTCGCACCTGCCGGGGAGTTCGGAACTCCCCGGCAGATGACCAGCGGCATCACTCGCGTACACACCCGCTTGCAGAATTCGTGATTCCGCCGCGCACTCAGTTTGCCGTCAATTCGAAGCTCAAGCCCATCATACCACAAGGCTATCCTTCACTCGTCACCCGTCGAACTTTCACGTTTTACGTTTCACGTTTTACGCTTCACGCCTTAACCCACTCTTAACACATTCATCAACCAGGCATAACCATAGACGGCCCAATCTCCGCTATGCTGTGGCGGAAGTTTGCTGTATGCCTTAGTCACGTCTCACAAAAGGAGAAGCACGATCATGAATAGAACGAAATTTTTTCTGGCGTCCGGGGTCGCCATCGTCGCTATCACCCTCATCAGTCTGTTCGCAGCACAGCCCGTCGCCCTGGCGACGGAGGGCGAACCGCCCTCGCCGCTGATCGTCAGCCCTGCAATCACGGAGACAGGTTCGACGACGACGACTGTGGAAACCGCCGCGACCTTGGAGCAGATTTACCGCCAGCGTGAAGAGACCTATCGGAAACAGATCGAACAATTGGCGAGCGCGCGAGTGGAGCGCCAAAATGAATATCAGGCCCAGGTCGAGGCGTTGAACGCACAGATCGCCACCCTCAACGGCCAACTGGAGACCCTGAAGACCCAAGGCGCGACCCTTCAGGCGCAACTGGATCAGTTGACCTCGGCTCGGGCCGAAAGAGCCGTCCTGTACCAGCAGCGCCTGGAAGAGGCGCAGCAGCAGTTCAACGCCCAGCAAGAGGCCCTACAAGCCCGGCTCAGCGACGCCCGCACTAGGCTGGCCGAGGCCCGCACCATCCTGGGACAGTAAGCCCTTATCGCCCGGATGACTTCAGCTTACAAACGCCTAACAATTCATCTTATGGAATGGAGTGACCACCATGGATCGTAAATTCGCTTTTCTCACGGCCGGCCTGCTGACCGGCGTCATTCTCGTCGTTGTGTTCGCCCTCGTTGAACCGGCCAGCCGGGGCTCGGCCATGTCTGCGCCGGCAGTGGAGTCAGCCCCATCAGCCGCACTGTCAGCGGAGCCGTCGACGGTCTCCTCCCCGGAGTCGTCAACCGTTACCTCATCAAATGCAGAAGCCGCGGCGGAGTATATGCGCACGCTGGAGGCCGCATTGAAATAGCGGGAGGCCGCCCTGCAAGCTCAGGTGGCGGATAGCAAGGCCGCCCTCGACGAGTTGGACGCCAGCTTCCAACCCCAGATTCAAAGCTTGCAGGACCAGGCGCCCGATCTCGAATCCGCCATCGAACAGCAGACGGCGCGGATCGAGTCGTTGCAAACCCAGATCGCCCAGACTCAATCGCTCATCCAGCAGGATGGAGAACAGTATCAGCAGGCCATCGCCCAGATGAGTGACGCTAATCTGCAACTGCGCCAGGAGTTGGAGACGACCCTGACCGAGTTGCAGACCGCCTACAACCAGATCGCAGCTCGACAGGCCGCGGCGGCCAACAGCGCTTCCGCCTCTCAAGGGAATGACGGCTATAGCGAGTATGAGGACGATGATCGCGGGGAGGAACGGGAGGATGATCGCGATGATGGCCGCGAAGAGCATGATGATGATGACGACCGCGGCGGCGAACACGAGGGAGGCGATGATGACTAGCGATGCGGGAGAGGAGACGCGACGTTGGCGGCAATGCGAATTCCGGGCCATGAACACGGACGTCTACGTGTGGCTCTACGCCGACGGCGGCCTGGCCATGGACCATGTGGAGCATCTTTTCCGCCGCTACGAACAGTCCCTCTCCCGTTTCCTGGCGGACAGCGACCTCTCCCGGCTGAACCGATGCCCGCAGCGGCGTTGCCAGGTTAGCCGGGTGCTCTTCGATGCGCTGGAGGCTGCGCTCTGGGCCGCCCAAGTCAGCGGCGGCGTTTACAACCCGACCATCCTCCCCCTGCTGGAAGCGGCGGGATACGATCGCAGCTTCGAAATGGTGGGGGAGGCTCAGGGGGATCGGAAAAATGGACCGCTGATCGAGCAGGAAGGACCGGATTTTTCTGCTGCGATGATGACCGACTCCGAACTGTTCGACCTGGACGCGATCACGCTCGACCGGGGCGCCCAAACCATCACCCGTCCCCCAGGGATGCGCTTCGACCTGGGAGGCATTGGCAAGGGCTGGGCCGTGGACCGGACGGCAGACCTGCTCCACAGCCTGGGCGCCCAAACCGGGCCCTTTTTCATCAACGCCGGCGGCGATCTGTACGCCTACGGACAGCCGGAGGCCCACCGGGGCTGGGAAGTGAAGATCGTCCACCCCCTGGATGAGGAGCAAACCCTGGCTCGGCTCTATCTGACGAATCGGGCCTTGGCCACCTCCAGCGTGGCGAAACGGCGCTGGCTCAAGGATGGAGAACCCCGGCACCACCTGATCGACCCCCGCACCGCCCGGCCAGCCGCCACCGACCTGCTCTCCGTTTCGGTGCACGCGGACAGGACCGCAGCGGCTGATATCTACGCCAAAACGGCGCTGATCCTGGGGCTGGAGAAGGGGATGGCTTTCTTGCAAACGCTGCCGAACGTGGAGGGCCTGCTGGTCACCCGAGACGACCAGGTGTTCTGTACGAAAGGGTTCATTGAATTTGCAAAGATGGACGTCCCCGATCTTTGCGCCAGCATGGCCAATACCCTATAACCGGCCTGTCCGCATCCGTTGGACAGGATGACTCTCATAGCATGACTATCAGCGAAGGAAACTGTTATTATGACGAAGCAACACGCGCAGAAGCGGAAGAAGAAAAACGCCAAATTCAATGGTGGCGTAAAAGTCGCCATCGCCGCCGTCTCCACGACCGCGCTGATCGGCGGCTGGAACGCGATCGGCCATCTGGAAGCGGCCCAGGGCCAGGGAGCAGTCCTCGACGCCACGCCGGCCGTCGCCTTGATCGCACCGACGCCGGCGCCGACATCTACGCCCGGCCTGGCGTTTACAGGCGCAACCATCACCCTGCCGGCGATTCCGACGCTGGAGATCGAGCCGATTCCGACGCTGGCGTTGGCGTCGGGGACGGGCGCAGTCGCCAGCCCGGGGACCGGCGGCGTCACCGGTGTGGTGATCGCGCCGGCAGCGGTCAGCGCGCCGGCGATGCCCGCCTTGGCCCCTCTACCCTCGTTGCCGGCCCTGGCTCCCCTGCCCGACCTGCCGTCCATGCCGGCCCCGCCCCCGCCGCCGCCCTCCCGATCCGGAGGCGGCAAGAAGAGCAGCGGTTCCTAAACGAGACTTCGAGGGAACGCTGATTCACCGGATTGAGCAGAAACTGCCGGAGTTTTCATAAAAAACCCGCGAAAATCAGCCCGATCCGCTCAATCCGCGTTCTATTGGATACGAGCCTGTATTGTTACAAGAAAGGTATGAACTCATGAGCGTGCAATCATCTCGTCAAACATCGACTACATCCGTCCTGCCCTCACGCCGCACTTATCTTATCGAACTGCTTTACGGTATCCTGGGCCTGATGGCGGGCATTGCCCTGATCATGGCCGTCCAACGGCTGGCGCCCGCACTCATCGCCCAGGCCCCGGCCATCCCCCTGCCTAACCTGATACAAACCACCCTGTCCGCCGAAGCCCGAACCATGGGGCTGCCCCTGGCTGGAGAAAGCCCCGCCTACTGGTACGCGGCCCGATCGGGGGGCGTCATCGCCTATCTTCTTCTCTGGATGGCCACCTTCTGGGGCGTGGCCATGAGCGGCAAAATGCTCAAAGGGCTCGTCCCCGCGGCGTTAGTCTATGGCTTACATGAATTTCTGCCCCTGTTGGCCCTGGCGTTCACGGCCTTCCACGCCCTGGTCCTGCTGGGGGACGCCTACATCGGTTTCAGCGTAGTCGATATTCTCGTCCCCTTCGCCAGTTCCTACAACCGGATCTGGACAGGGTTGGGCGTCCTGACCTTGTACCTCAGCCTGGCATTGGTGGCCAGTTTCTATCTGCGCAGCCGGATGGGCCGCAAGGCGTGGCGAACGCTGCATTACGCTTCGTTCCTGGCCTTCGCCCTGGCCCTGCTCCACGGCGTCATGGCCGGGACGGATGCGTCGTCGCCTTTCATGGCCTGGCTCTACCTGTTCACAGGGGGGACGGTGCTCTTCGCCACTTTCTATCGCATCTTCGCCGTCAAGTCCACCCGTAAGACGGCCGCAGTCGCCCATCGTTCTCCTCGGAAAACAGTGGTATAATTCGATTCCGATTCCGACCTTCCAGGAAGCTGGAGCTTCCTGGAAGGTGAGAACATACATCAGGGAGCGAGCATGACTGAGGCGACTATCTTATTGGCGGACGATGACAGGTTGATCGTCGATGTGTTGAACCACCAACTACAACGGGAAGGGTACGCTGTTATTCCAGCCTATGACGGTGCGCAGGCCCTGGCGTTGACCCAGGCCAAACAGCCCGATCTGGTGCTGCTCGATGTGATGATGCCCAAAATGCAGGGCTGGGAGGTCTGCCGGGAGATCCGGCGCGACAGCACTGTGCCCATCCTCATGCTGTCCGCCCGGGGCGAGGAAATGGACCGGGTCCTGGGGTTGGAGATGGGCGCGGACGACTACATCGTCAAGCCCTTCAGCTTTCGGGAGGTGCTCGCCCGTATCCGCGCCAACCTGCGCCGGGTCAACTATGCGGCCTCGCCCGGCAACGGAGGCGAGGACATGGTCACCATTGGCGACATCACCTTCGATCGCAAGCGCCATCAGGTCATCCGGGCCGGCGAGCCGGTCAACCTCTCCCAGCGCGAGTATGACCTGATCATGGCGCTGCTGGAGGCGGAGGGAGGCGTGGTCTCCCGCAATGACCTGCTGGACAAGGTGTGGGGGAAGGAATGGTTCGGCGCACCCCGCACATTGGACGTCCACATTCGTTGGTGCCGGGAAAAGCTGGAAGAGGATCCCAGCAATCCCCGCCTGATCCTGACGGTGCGCGGGGTGGGCTATCGTCTGATCTCAGCGCATGAACTCGATGAAACAACGGAGTCCAGATGACCCGCTCAACGTCCGCCCAACGCCCACCGTCCGACCATGGTTCAATATCCGCAGGCCATAACCAACCCCGTGCGAAATCCAGGTGGCCCTGGCAGCGCAGTCTGCAATATCGCATTGCCGCCACCTATGGCGCGCTCTTCTTCGTCGTTCTTCTCTTCCTGGCTATCTGGATTGGGGGCGTTATCTATCGCTCCTACCTTGAGGCCCGGCAACAGGATCTAGTCTTGACCGCCTTCCTGGCCGCCAACGCGCTGGAGGATCCATTGAGCGGCTACGGCGACGAGTTCGCCGCCTATGAGCGGTCGGAGTCCGAAGATGAAAAAGACAAAGAAGCAGATACGGACAAGGCGCAAAATAAAAGCAGCGACGACGAGAGTGAAGATGGCGAAGAAGATGGGGAGGATGGAGATCCGCAAAAAGCGGAAAGCGTCGCGCCTGTTGCAACCGCCCAACCCACCCCCGCCGCCGAACTGCCGCGCCTGCAGCAGGTGGCCCAAACCTACGCCGGTGACGCCGACGCCCGGGTCACCATTCTGGATCACCAAGGGGACCCGATAGCGGACAGCCAGTACAACACCGGCCGCATCGACAATCAGCAGGGGCAGCCCGAGGTTCAGGCTGCGTTGGCCGGCGACCAGGCTTCCAGCATCCGTAAGGACCCGCTCACAGGCGAGCGAACCCTGTTCGCGGCCGCGCCCATCCAGCAGGGCGCAAAACTGTTGGGCGTGGTCCAGATCAGTCAGCCTGTGAATGAGGCCATGGAAGGCGTGCGTCAGATTTTCCTCAGCCTGGCCGCGGCCCTACTGAGCGCCCTGATCCTGGCCGGCGTCGTCGGCGTCTGGATGGGCCGACGGCTGGTGCGCCCTCTGCGGGAGATGGAGACGGCCGCCATGGCCGTGGCCGAAGGCGATCTCAACCAACAGGTGGTGGCCAGGACCGATGACGAACTGGGTGCGCTGGCAAGGGCCTTCAACTACATGGTGAACGAGGTGCGCAGCCACATCGAGCGCCAGCAGCTTTTCATCAGCAATGCCAGCCATGAACTGCGCACGCCCCTGACCAACATCAAGCTGCGCAGTGAGGCCCTACGCACCCAACTGGACGAGAATCCGGCCCTGGCCGCCCGCTACGCGGACGAGATCGACAGCGAGGCTGACCGCCTCATCCGCCTGGCCAACGATCTTCTCGACCTCTCCCGGCTGGAGGCCGATGGCTCGCGCCCGCCGGCCCGGCCCATCGACATGGCCGCGCTCCTGCACGAGGCCGGCGATGTCATGCAACTGCGCGCCCAGCGCGTGGGGGTGACGCTGGAGGTGAGCGCGTCCCCGGATCTGCCGCCTGCGCTCGGCTCCCGGGACCAAGTGGAGGCCGCCATCATCAATCTGATGGACAACGCCATTAAATACACGCCACCCGGCGGGCGCGTCTGGCTCGAAGCCGAAGCTCGGAATGGCAGGCTGGAGGTGCGCGTCAGCGATACCGGCATGGGCATCCCCGCGGATGAACTTCCCTACATTTTCGACCGCTTTTATCGGGTGGATAAGGTGCGTAGCCGGCAGGAGAACGGCGTCGGCAGCGGCGCAGGCATCGGCCTCTCCATCGCCAAACAACTGGTGGAGCAGAACGGCGGCCAGATCTGGGCCGAATCCATCCCTCAGCAGGGAACCACGTTTGTGATCTCCTTCAGAACAGCATAGAACGCGGATTGAGCGGATCGAGCGGAAACAGCCGGGTTTTTTGACAAAATCCGTGCGGATCAGCCCAATCCGCTCAATCCGCGTTCTATCAAACCTCGACCGAATCACTCTCGCGTTTCGCGTGATTTTTTTGTTCTGTATTATACTGCGGGCATGAATTTTTCAGATCATCGTCCGGCCCGGGCCGGCTTCTGGGGAGTGCTGCTGTTGGGCGTCTTCGCCTGGGCCCCCGCCGCCTATCCCGGCTACTGGCAGGGGCTGGAAGGGTTTACGCCCATCTATAACGCCATACACCCTCAGCAGATCGCGGGCATCGCCGCCGAGGCGGACGTCTGGCGGGGCATGGGCGTCGCTAGCTTCATCCTCGTCCAGCCCTTTCTGCTGCTTGGCCTGGCCCCCACCGCGGCCGTGCGCGCCGTCTTCATCATCGCCCTGATCCTGGGCGGGTTGGGCGTCTATACCTGGCTCCTTCCCCGGCTTGGGGACCGGGCCGCGGGGCTGGCCGGGCTGGTCTACATGCTCATGCCGCCGGTGCTGGCCACGATCTACGTGCGTGGCAGCCTGAGCGACGCCCTCATCCTCGCCCTCCTGCCCCTGACCCTGGCCGCCATCGCCGCCTATGCGGAGAGCGAATCCCTGTCCGCGGCCGGCATCGCGGTCATCGCCATGATCTGGATGTGGCGCACCCAGGCCGGGCTGGCGCTGCTGGCCAGCATTATGCTTTTGCTCTACGCGCTGTTGGTGGAGCGCTCGCGCTGGGCTGCGCTGGTCGTCGCGGTGGGCGGCGCGACCGGGCTGGCCAGCCTGCTGCCGCTGTGGTCCATCCGCGCCGCGCCGGCGGAGATCTTTTCCGACCATTTCGTCTATCTCTTCCAGCTTTTCGGCAACGGTTGGGAGACCGCGCCCAGCATTCCCGGCTGGCAGGACCGCTTTCCCTTCCAGCTTGGCTTTGCGGTTCTGGCCTTCAGCCTGATGACCCTCTGGTTCTGGCTGCGCACGCCTGACCGGGGCCGCCAGATGGACGCGCGTCGCTTGCTGGCCTTTAGTTTTATCGGCGCGCCCATCATCGTCGCCCTCAGCCTGACCGTCAGCGCGCCCCTCTGGCGCATCCCCGGCGCGTCCGGGCTGCTGACCTATCCTTGGCAGATCATTCTGGTGTCCACGCCCCTGCTGGCCGCGACCGCCGGCGCGCTGCCGGCGGTCAGCAACCCCCTGGCAAAAATTCCTTACTGGCCTGTGCTCATGGGATTGGCGATCCTGGCCTCTTACCCTTATCTGAGCGCCGACTTCACCCAGGTCCAGCCGCCGGATCGCCCCTACGCGGTCCTGGGATCGGCCAGCGACATCGTGTTGCTGGATGCTGACTTGCAGGAACTCGCCGACCCGCCGGCGGCGGAACTGACGGTCACCTGGCAAACCCGCCATCTCCTGGACGCGGACTACAACATCTTCTTCCAGGCCCTGGCCGAGGTGGATGGCGAATGGCGGGTGGTGGCCCAGTTGGACGCTCAGCCCCTGGGTGATGAGCGGCCGGCCACCTCCTGGCGACCGGGCGAAATTCTGGCCAACACCTATCGTCTGGACCTTGCCGATGCGGCTGAGAGCATAAACCTGGAAAATACCCGCCTGCGCTACTACTTTGGCTACTACGATTGGCGCACCGGAGATCGCCTGCCCGTAGACGGCGGCATCGATGACAAGCTGGTGTTCTATGGCCGTTAAAACCGACAGTAAAGTGAACAGATATGGTCAAAACAAGCATTCCGGGATTCGGCCACAAGGTGCGTCGCAACAGGAAATGGCCTGGCCGAATCCCGGAATGCAGGAGAGTGCCGCCATCCCCCTGTGGCGTGACCCGCTCCTGTGGCTGACCCTGGGGCTGAGCCTGTTCGCGGTCGCGCCTTTCCTGCAGCCGGGCTATTTCTGGGGGGCCAACGACGCCCGCCATCACGTCTATTTCCTCTTCGAGTTCGACCGTCTGGTCCAGGACGGGATCTGGTGGCCCCGCTGGAGTCCCGACTTCGCCTTTGGCTACGGCTATCCCTTCTTCAACATCTACGGGCCGCTCAGCCATTTCCTGGCCGAGTTGCTGCACCATTTCGGGGGCGTGGGCTTTGTGGCCGCCATCAAGACCGTGTTCGGTTTCAGCATTGTGGCCAGCGCCGCGGCCATGTACGCCTTCGTGCGCTCGTGGAGCGGTCGCCAGTCCGCGGTGATCGCGGCCCTGGTCTACGTCTACATTCCCTATCACCTGCTCAACCTCTATGTGCGCGCCAACCTGGCCGAGAGCATGGCCCTGCTCTGGCTGCCCCTGATCCTGTGGACCGCGCGCGAGGCCGCGCTGCGCCCCTCCCTGGGCTGGATGGCGGGTGTGGCCGTGGCTTACGCCGGCCTGATGCTGACCAGCAACCTGGTCTTCTTCCTTTTCACGCCCTTCCTGGGCCTCTACCTTTTCGTCCTGCTCTGCCTCTACGCCTGGCCCCGGGAAGGCCCGGACGCCCGCTCCCTGGGGCGACGTCTGTGGGCGTGGGTGAAGCGGGCCTTGGCTCCTGGCTTTGGTCTGCTGCTGGGCCTGGGGTTGAGCGCGGTCTTCTGGATCCCCATGGTCCTGGAACGGCAGTACGTGCGCGTCGACCAGTGGTTCGACGGCCGCTACGACTACCGGGGCCACTTCGTTTACTTCTTTCAGCTCTTCAGCCCCCACTGGGGGTTCGGCGCCTCCCAACCGGGACCCAACGATCCCATCGGCTTCCAGATCGGCGCGGCCGCGCTGACCCTGGCGGTCCTGGGGCTGATCCTGGCCTGGGCGCGCCTGGGCAAGCAGCGCTGGGAAGTGGCTTTCTTCGCCGCGGCCGGGCTGGCGGCCCTCTTCGTGGGCATGGAGTGGGGCAAGTTCCTGTGGGAGATCCCCATTCTGGGGACCGTGCTCGGCATCGCCCAATTCCCCTGGCGCTGGTTCAGCCTGGCTGCGCTGGCCATCAGCCCTCTGGCCGGGCTGGTCATGCATCCGGCGTTGACCCGGGGCCGGCGCAGCCTGGACATGCCCCTCCTGACTGTCATCGCGCTGGTGATTCTGAGCAGCTATCCCCTGCTCGGCGTGCAGATCAGCGAGCCTGCCGAGGGGCCGGTGAGCTTGGCCGGCCTCATGCGCTTTCAGCAGTCCTCGGACGAGATGACGGGCAGCACGGCCTGGGTGAAGGAGATCCCCCGCTGGAGTCCTATGGCCGACTACTATATCAGCCAGGCCAAGGCCGGGGAGTGGCCCATCAAGCCGGTGGAGACCAAGGTGGATTACGCCAACCAACAGTACCCCATCGACTACGAGACCCTGGCCATTTCCTCCGTGGCCCACAACACGGTCATGGAGGAGATCTACTTCTACAACCAGCGGGAGACGGAGCAGCGGGTGGTCTTCAACCAGTTCTATTATCCGGGCTGGCGGGCCTGGCTGCTGGACGGCGAGCATGGCCAGCCGGTGCGCGAATTGCCCATCATCCCCGAAGAGACGGGGACGTTGGGCCGCATGACCGTTCCCCTGCCCCAGGGCGAAGGTTACATTCTCCTGGAGTACGGGGACACCGGACCGCGAAAAGCCGGCCGAATACTCACGTTTGCGTCGTTGATCCTGCTGGGGACGATGATCGTCGCCGCGTTCGTGTGGCGGCGGAGGTAGGATAGGCCGCGGATTGGGTGAAAACTGCCGGATCTTTTCAAAAAAATCCGTGCTGATCCGCCTAATCCGCGGTCTATCCAAATCCGCGGTCCATCAAATTCGACAGTTCGTCAAAGACGCGTTACTATCATCACGTCACAATTACACAACTCCATATTCCTATGGAAATTTGTGTATGTTTCCCCTCACAAACCCACAGCAACTGTAGGAGCATCCCAAGATGACTCAGCAGGCGTCTTCGACGGTCTCACGCAAACGCAGACCGATCGTCAGTGAAGTGGAAATCGCCATCCTGTCCCGTCGCTATGGTGCGCCGGTGCGCCGCTCCGTTCAAATTCAGGCCGATCAATATCTGCGCCGTCATCGCTGGCGGGCGGACAGCGACCGACGCGCCGAGGTCGTGTTCGCCATCGAAGACCCCCGGGGGCGCATCTGGGTCCATGCCAAACGCCACTATCCATCCCATATCTACCGGCTGCCCTCCGGCGGCGTCAACTGGGACGAGACCGTGGAGCACGCGCTCTTCCGGGAGATCGACGAGGAGACGGCCATGCCGGTGAAGGTGGAGCGCTTCGTGGGGGTGATCGACTATCGCTTCCGGCATGTGGATAGCTTCGCCTATTTTGCCAGCTATATCTTTCACCTACGCTGCGACAGCGGCCAGCCCCATCCCCACGCCGACGAAAACATTTCCGTATTTCGCGCTGTGCTGCCCTGCCAGTTGCCCCAGATCGCCGCCGATCTGCGCAATATGATCGGCGACCGCCGGGGCTGGGGCCAGTTCCGCGCCATTCCCCACGATTTGGTGTATGAGCGCCTGAGTGGGTAAACGGAATAGAGCGCGGATTGGGCAGATTGGGCGGATCAGAACGGGTTTTCTCCGAAAATCCGGCCGTTTTCGCCCAATCTGTCCAATGGCGCTTTGCACCCACTGCGTGATCTGCTGTCTATCTTGATCGCGGCAGTTCAGGGTTCGATGCGGCCGCGTACAAAGATGTCGTAGACCATATTGGTGTCGCCGTTGACCAGGTTGGAGGCTTTGGAACCGAACGCCACCTGCCGACCATCGCCCGACATGGATGGTGATTTAGAATTGCCATTCCCCTGCGCGCCATTGGTTGCGACGGAGATTCGGGTCGTCGTCTCTCTTTCCCGGTCATAGACAAAGACGTCCCACGCCTCGTTTGTGTCGTCGTCCACAATGTCTGCATTCGATTCGAAGGCCACATAGCGACCGTGATCTGAAATCGACAGAAGCAAAAGACGATACTCGATCAGAGGGATGCGCGAACTGTCTGTAGCCACCCCAATCTGTTCCGTCTCTCCCGTCTGACGGTCATGAATAAAGACCCGCCACTCCTCATTGCCACCACCCTCGATCGGATCGGTGGCGTCCGAATAGAAGGCCACATAGCGACCATCGGCCGAAATAGCCGGCACAGCGGAATAGCGTACAATAGGCCACTCACCGCTAAGTCTTGCAATCTGGGTCACCTCACCTGTTTTCAGATCATGGACGAAGACCCCGCCATACCTGTTATCATCCGTGTCGAACCACTCCGTACTGACGGCCATATAGCGTCCATCGGCCGAAAGCGCCGGCATACCACCGTATTCTGCCACCAGCCTTGTCACGCCCGTTGCCCGCTCGTGGAGGAAGATGCCCCCGCGCCCGCTATCGACCAGATTGGTGGAACCCGAAGTAAAAGCGACAAAGCGGCCATCGGCAGAAATCGTCGGCTCTCCTGTGTAGCCGTTCCCTTGAACGCCATCTGATGAGACTGAAACCCGGGTCGTCTCTCCCGTTTCCCGGTCATGAACAAAGATATCCGGCAGTTCATTCGTATCGGCACTGACCAGATTGGTGGCTTTCGACACGAAGGCCACATAGCGGCCATCGGCGGATATGGACGGTGGTTCGAACCACAGGTCACCGCTCCTCCGGTTCCCTTGGGCGCCGTTAGAGGCCACCGAAACCCGGGTCGTCTCCCTCATCTGGCGGTCATGGACAAAGGCGTCGGATACGCCATTGGTGTCGCCACTGACCAGATTGGAAGCGTCCGAATAGAAGGCGACAAAGCGCCCGTCGGCAGAAATCGCAGACAGGGTAGAATGGTCATTTGCCTGGAGGCCGTCTGACGAGATCGAAACGCGCGTCGTGTTCTCGGACAGACGAGCTATCGGTATGTACGCATGGAAGCCGTCCGTTTGTTGGGTCAGCGGAGCGGAACTGACGCCGCTGAAAGTGAGGAGGGCTATCAGTAGAGCCAGCGCGCCTATTGTGAGTGTTCGCCGTAGCATTTATCTTCTCCTGTGTGAATTAATCGAGCGCGTTCCTGCTGGCCAACACATTTTAGCGTGTTTTGTGCAGCAAGGGCCGAATTCATTCGGTGCAAGCGATCTGACTAGAAGAACAGAACAGTGGATCAACGATCCGCTCGCCATGATTGTCTGGCTGATTGTGAAGATCGTACCATACCTCCATTCGACCGTCGCGGCTGGGGACAGTTCCGCGCCATTCCCCACGATTTGGTGTATGAGCGCCTGAGTGGGTAAACTAAAGGGTCGAAAAATATAGACCGCGGATTGAGCGGATTAGGCGGATCGGTACGGATTTTTTATAAAATCCGGCTGTTTCCGCCCAATCCGCTCAATCCGCGGTCTATCGGTCATTACTCAACGCGAGGAATCATTATGCTTGTTCCCTTATCATGGCTGAAACAATATGTGGATATGGACGCGCCCACCGAGGCCCTGGCCGAACGCCTGACCCTGGCCGGGCTGGAAGTCGGCGGCATCGAGCGGGTCGGCGACTGGTGGGACCCGGAGACCATCGTGGTCGGCCAGGTGGTGGGCGTCTCTCCCCACCCGGACGCAGACCGCCTGGTGCTGGTGGACGTGGACTACGGCAGGCCCAACCCCCAGCGGGTGGTGACGGGCGCGCCCAACCTCTTCCAGTACAGGGAGGCCGATTCGCTGCCCACGCTCAAGGTGGCCTTTGCCCGGTCCGGCGCGGTGCTCATCGACGCCTACAGCGACAAGACGCCCCGCCCCAAGAAAAAGCTCAAGCCCTCCAAGATCCGGGGCGTCAAGTCCGCGGGCATGGTCTGCTCCGAACGGGAGCTGGGCCTGAGCGAGGAGCACGAGGGCATCATGATCCTGCCCGAAGACGCGCCCGTGGGCGCCCCCCTGCGCGACTACCTGGGCGAGGAGGTGCTGGAGCTGGACCTGACGCCGGACATGGCCCGCTGTCTGAGCATGGTGGGCGTGGCTCGCGAGGTCGCCGCGCTCATGGAAGCGCCCCTGCACCCGCCCGCGGACGAGTGGTCGCCTGAAGGTGACGACCGAGCCAAGGACTACGTGGCGGTGCGCATCGACGACCCCGACCTCTGCAACCGCTACACCGGCGTCATGATCCGGGACGTGACCATCGGCCCCTCGCCCAAGTGGATGCAGGACTATCTGACCCGGGCTGGCATGCGCCCCATCAACAACATCGTGGACATCACCAACTTCGTCATGCTGGAATGGGGCCAGCCCCTCCACGCCTTTGACTATGACATCCTCAAGCGGCGGGCCGAGAAGGTGGGCGACGAGACCCCCACCATCATCGTGCGCCGGGCGAGCGAGGGCGAAAAATTCACCACGCTGGATGACGTGGAGCGCACCCTGAGCGACTCCATGCTCATGATCGCGGACACGGCCGGCCACATCGCCATCGCCGGCGTCATGGGCGGCCAGGAGAGCGAGGTCTCCGACGCAACCACCAACATTCTGCTGGAGTCGGCCACCTTCGAGGGCATCAACAACCGGCGCACGGCCCAGGCCCTGCGCCTGCCGTCCGAGGCCAGCTATCGCTTCGCCCGAGGCGTGCCCGCGATCCTCAACCCCATCGCTGTACGGCGGGCCGCGGAGCTCATGCGTCGCTATGCGGGCGGGCGTATCGTCCCCGGCATGGTGGACGCCTACCCTGTGCCCCAGCCCCAGCGGATCGCCTACACCACGGTCAGCGACATGCGTCGCATCCTGGGCATGGACGTAGGCCAAGACGACATCATCGACAGTCTGAAACGGCTGGACTTCGGCGTGCAAGTGGTGGACGAACCTGATTCCAACGCCGGCGAGCAGGCCGTCTTCGCCCTGCACCGGGAGTCGGGCGAGCCACTGATCGAGGCCGTCTCCCCCTGGCACCGGCTGGACGTGAACATTCCCGCGGACCTGTGCGAAGAGGTGGCGCGCGTTATCGGCTATGAAGAGGTGGGGCTGACCCTGCTGGATACGGAGCTTCCCACTCAGCATCGGGATCAACTGCTGGAAACCGAGAAGAAGGTCAGCAACATCCTGGTGGGCATTGGCCTGCAGGAGATCATCAATCGCCCGCTGACGTCGCCGGAGAATCATGACAAGCTGCATCCCGGTCAGCCGCCCAGCCGGGAGCAGGACTACGTCATCATCACCAACCCCATCGCGCCGGAAAAGCGGGCCATGCGCCGGGAGATGCTGGTCAGCGCGCTGGAGAATCTGGCCCGCAACATTCGCTTCACCGACCGGCTGGTCACCTTCGAGGTCGGACGGGTCTACCTGCGCGAGCAGGGCGACGGCCTGTTGCCGGAGGAGGAGCGGCGGCTCTCGATCTTGATGACCGGCCCGCGACGGGTGACTAACTTCCACCCCGACCCCGGCGGCGAGGAAGAGATGGACTTCTTCGACCTCAAGGGTGTGGTGGAGACCCTGATCGCTCGCCTGGGCTTCAAGGCCGATGGGCTGGAGTTCCAGGCCCGGCCCGGGACCAGCCCGTTCGGTCCCCGCTGCGCCGAGGTGATCCTGAACGGCGAGAGCCTGGGGCTGATGGGCGAGATCCATCCCCAGGTGCGCAACGTTTACGGGGCGCCCGACATTCGGGTCAACGCCGCGGAGTTGAAGCTCCGGCCGCTGATCAAGCCCCACTGGAGCCCGGACCCCATGCCGCCCATTAGCAATTATCCGCCGGTGGTGGAGGACCTGGCCTTCGAGGTGAGGGAGGACGTGACCGTGCGCCGCATGGAGGACGCGATCCGCAAGGCCGGCGGTCCGCTGCTGGTGGATGTGGCCCTCTTCGACATCTACCGGGGCGACCCGGTGCCGGCCGGCCATAAGTCGGTGGCGTTCCGGCTCACCTACCAGAGCCTGGACCACAGCCTGCGCGAGAAGGAAGTGGCCAGCCTGCGCAAGCGCATCATCAAGGGCGTGGAGCGGGAGACGGGCGGCCGGCTGCGGCAGTAGATAGACCGCGGATTGGGCTAATTGGGTGGATCTTCACGGATTTTGACGACAAAAGCGCCTTCCCCAGCGGGAAGGCGCTTTTGTCGTCAGCAGGCCACGCATCCTTGCGTGACGTCTCAGGCAATTTCTCAACATCAGACAAGAAAGCCGGGGAAACGTCCCCCCTGTCATCCTGTCATTTTGTCACCAGACCGATACCCGATCTCCACTTTACGCTTTGACCTCACCAGAACATAGGCCGCTATCACGCCGCCCACCAGGCCGAAGAGATGGCCCAGCCACGAGACGCCGCTGCGGATGGGCAGCACGCCGAAGATCATGCCGCCATAGAGAAAGACCGCGACCACGGCCAGAATGATGGCCACCAGGCTGCGCTCATAGTAGCCCCGGGCCAGCAGATAGCCCAGATAACCGAAGATCACGCCGCTCAGGCCCAGGGTGATGGTGTCGGACCCACCCAGGAGCCATACGCCGAGACCGCTGACCACCCCGGCGATGATGCTGACAGTAAAGAAATCCCGCATGCCGCGCACCAGCACCATCCACCCCAGAACGATGAAGGGGATAGTATTGGCCAACAGATGACCAAAGCCAACATGCAGAAAAGGAGAAAACAGAATATTGCGCAGGCCGACCAGCGTACGCGGCTGGATGCCGAACATGTCCAAATCCACGCGAGAAATAGTCAGGTCCATCGATTCAAGCACCCACATGAAGAGCACGATGGCTCCCAGGAGAATCGCCTGCCCGATCAGGACGTCCTTGATTTTGCGCGTCCGCTCGTGGTTCAACAACCGGGCGCGATCGGTGGGAATGTCGCTCAAACGGTCGCTATTGGCTTGGAGCAATTTCCAAAATGACGTCTTTTGTTGCATGATATCGTCCTGTGTTCTCATTTCTCATCCCCATTCGCGTGGCGTCCTGTTTGATAACGCCGGCAGCCAGAGGAGCGTTTCGTTCATGGCCTATTCATTCACCGATGTCTACCGCCCCCCGCGCACCTTGCTGCGGATCAACGGTCTGGTGATCGGCCTGGGCCTGGGCCTGCTCCTGTTCTTGACGCCCGGGACTCTGTTACAAGGGTGGGGCGTGTTAGCGGGCGGGCCGGTCTGGCCGGCGCGGCTGGCCGGCGCGCTGCTGGTGACCCTGGGCGTCTTCTGGCTGCTGGCGGCTAGCGAGAGCGTTATCGGCTCCACTGCACTCGTCACCACCATGTTGGGACACGGTTTAATCGCCATCGTCCTGCTCATAGCCTATCTGCAGCGCGATCTGGGCGCTCTGTCGCCACTGGGATTGCTTCTGCTGGGCGCAATCTTCGTCCTCTGCTTGGCCGGCGCACTCCTACCCTTGCGCTACCTGCGTGCAGACTATCGCAGGCCTTAGGCTACTTCAAGAAAATAAATACACGTCATGTCCCCGGCACTTTCCAGTCGCACTCTGGTCAGCGCCAAACTCGTGACAAGTGCCAGGAACGTTAATTCCCAGGAAGGGCCTAAATAGAGAATAGAGCGCGAATTTATCGGGTCAGGCGAATTCACACAAATTTTTGAAATCCGACGATTTCCGCCCAATCCGTGTTCTATTGCACTTATGTGCTCGTGATCACAGAATCATTCGGATTCCACAGCTATAGTAAGGCCGTATTCTCCTTCTCCTATGTGTGGAGTGTGTGCCAGGGGGGTCGGGGCGACGTGGCGGCGTCGCCCCGACCCCCTGGCCGATCTTACACCTCTGCCACCCTTTACGCAATCAATAGGGAAAAGTTGCAGTGCTGGACGCGGGAAAGCGGCTTCTTTTTGACGCAGAGCCCCTAGCAGAGCCTGGTCGGCTCAATTCCTCCTAGAAGACATTTATGCTGCCGCCAGCGCCACGGGGAATGAAAAATCCGTGCAAATCCGTGTAATCCATGGCTATTTTTCAGGACAGAAACTGGGGGACATGAGTTTCTTAGTAGGCGCAGGGCCGCAAAGAAACGCCGACAACTACCGTTCTAACGGCCTTTCTCTGCGCCAGGTTATTCTCTATCCCCTGCGTCTCCGCGTCAAATGCGTCTCCATGATCCCGCCACGCCACACCCAAAGCGTGACCGCCAGACCGATGGCCATCACCACCGCTACCATCCAGAACTGATCGCGCAGGGCGAACACGATGGCATCCGGCGGGGCGCTGGCCAGATCGCTGCCGCGGCCTCCATATTGTTGCAGGCGGCCATTGAAAAACGCGCCCAGCAGGGACACGCCGATCACCTGGCCCAGGGTGCGCACCATGCTGACGATACCACCGGACACGCCTAACCGCGCCCTGGGCGCTGCCCCCATGATGGCGCTGTTATTCGGGCTGTAGAAAGCCGCTACGCCCACAGCCACCGGCAACAGGCGCACGATGAAGCCCAATGACGAACCGTCCGCACGCAGGGTGGACATAGTCAGATAGCCCACAACCAGCATGGCCAATCCCAGGACGATCAACGGGCGAGCGCCAATGCGATCGGAGAGCGCGCCGGCCATGGGTTGGAGCGCGCCGATGGCGATGGGGACCACAGCCATCAGCAGCCCCATGCCCAGGACGTCGAGCCGGAGCGCGAACTGGAGGTAGAAGGGCAACATGAGGACCACCCCGGCCAGGGTGGTGAAGACGATCCAGCTGGAAAAGAGGTTCAGGCTGAACTCGCTGGACTGAAAAAGCGACAGATCCACCATGGGATGACGTACGCGGACTTCGATCAGGAGAAAAAGGAGGGCGGCGAGCAAAGAGACGAGGAATAGGCCTAACGGAGCAGGGGCCAGAAAGCTGCCGGTTTCACCCAGGGTCAGCCCTACGGCGAGGGAGATCAGCGCGATGCCCAGGGAAACGGCTCCGGCCCAGTCGAAACCGCCGTGGGTTTCGGCCGGCCGCAGCGGGGGAACATAGCGCCAGACCAACCCCGCCGCCACCAGGCCAAAGGGCAGATTGACGAAGAATATCCAGCGCCAGTTCAGCCATTTTAGCAGCGTCGCACCCATGATAGGGCCGACCACGATGCCGATGGAGAGGAAGCCGGAGGCGATGCCGATGGCCATCCCCCGACGGCTGGCCGGCCAGGTTTCAGTGATGATGGGCACGCCCACAGCCAGCATCATGGCTGCGCCCACAGCCTGGAAGGCGCGGAATCCGATCAGCCAATAGATGCCGGGGGCCAGACCGCAGAGGACCGAACCGATCAGGAAGAGGGTCAGCCCGGCGCTAAAGATGATCTTCTTGCCGATCATGTCCGCCAGCCGCCCTGCCCCCACCATCAACACGGTCAGGCTGAGCAGGTAGGCCAGCACCACCCAACGCACGATGGCGAAATCGACAGCCAACTCTTCGGTCAGTGTGGGCAGCGCCACATTGACGATGCTGCCGTCAATACTGCCCAAAAAGAGCACCAGGCTGACCGCAGCCAGGACACCCCACTGAGACGACGAACGAACGGCGCCTGTCGCCGCAGAGAATCGTTGGTCATTCGTCGTCGGTCGTTGCTCATCGGTCATTGGGCTTCCGTCATTCAGTCAGAATCGTCATATTGTTTCGATGCACCACAGCCGGGCCGTAGGTGTAGCCTAATTGGGCTTGGATTTCGTTGGAATGGCGGCCCATAATCCGGCGCAGATCATTGCTGGCGTAGGCCACGGTTCCTCGGGCCAGCTCGCGGCCGCGCCCATCCTGGATCGTGACCGTATCGCCGCGGTCGAACTGCCCCTTCACCGCCACCACGCCTGCGGGCAGGAGGCTGCGCCCCCAGTGGCTGAGGGCGTCGATCGCGCCTGCGTCCACTATCAGCGCGCCGGACGGCCGTGGCCCTGCAAGGATCCAGCGCTTGCGACTTTCCAGGGGCGTCTCCAGCGCGGGGAAACGGGTGCCGAGCGCTTCGCCGCCCACCACGCGCGCGATGACGTCAGGTTCGCTGCCGGCGCAGATAACCACATCGGCGCCGGCGTGGCGGGCGATGTTGGCGGCCTGAAGTTTAGTCGCCATGCCCCCCACCCCGAGACCTGTGCCTGCGCCGCCGGCGTTGGCGCGCAAGGTGGCGTCGATGTGGTGCACTTCGGGAATGAGCTCCGCGCCGGGGTTCGTGCGCGGGTCGGCGGTGAAGAGCCCCGGCTGGTCGGTGAGCATGAGCAGCAGATCGGCATTGGTCAGCGTAGCCACCAGCGCCGACAGGTTGTCGTTGTCGCCGACCTTGATCTCCTCGGTGGCCACGGCGTCGTTCTCGTTGACAATGGGGATGATGCGATGTTCGAGCAGCACCGAAAACGCATCGCGCGCGTTCAGGTAGCGCTGACGGTTCTCCACATCGGCCCGGGTCAGCAGAATCTGGCCCACCTGGATGCCGTAGATGTCGAAGAACTGCTCCCACATGCGCATGAGCCGGGGCTGCCCCACCGCGGCGAAGAGCTGCTTGGTGACGATGCTGGCGGGCAGGTTGGGAAAGTTGAGCCGCGCGCGGCCAACGCCCACCGCCCCTGATGAGGTGACGATGACGTCTCGGCCGGCCGCGTGCAGTTGCGCGCACTGGCGCACCAGCTCGATCATACGCGGGCGGTCCAGGGTGTGGGTCCCGCCGGTGAGGACGCTGGTGCCGAGTTTGACGACGATGCGTTGGTACATGATGAATGGTTTATCGATCTGATAGAACACGGGCTGAGCGGATTGAGCGGACTACCTTTCCTTTCGTTTTTATCCGCGTGAATCCGCCCAATCCGCCTTCCACCCTCAAGCCGCCGCCCCGGATCTGCGGCGCAGGAACGGCTCCTTGCCCAGGTAAGCGGCGAAGAAGACGAAGAAGATAGCGAACATGAAGCCGACGATTCCTCCCAGTGCGACCGCCATCAGAGTGCTACGGCCGGCCACCGGGTCCACGGGCGGAACGGCCGGCGGCCCCGGACGCACTTCGCTGTTGGCCGCGCTGCGGGCCAGGTTTAGCTCCACCACCTTGTTGTTGAGGGTGTCATAGGCGGTCCAGGCCAGATCCCGTTGCTGGCTTAGTTGTCGTTTTCGGGCCTGTTCGGCCTCCAACTGGGCGCGCAAATCCTGGACACGCTGCTCCAGTTCGGTAATGGTGCGGGTCAGGTCATCGCTGGCGCCTTCGACTGGCGCCACTTGAGCCGCCGCCCCCAGACCAAACAGATCGGCGGCGCTCTGGACAATGGCCTGGGAGAGGGCGCTTTCGCTCTGCTCGCCGGTAAGGCCGCCTTCTCCATTGGTTCCGTCTGTGGCGCCGTCCAAAACTGGCGTAGTCAAGGTGAAACTTCGAGCCGTCAACTCATCCACGAACTGGTAATTCTCATTGTTCAGCGTTTGCTGGCCCAGCGCCTCCAGTTGGGCGTCGATCCGGGTCAACCGCTCCTCCAGGGCTGCGATCAGGGCCGCCACATCCGTCTGCTGCGCTGCGCCGTCCACCGAATCGGCGGGACTGGCCACGTTCAGTTGCAGGTCCACGGGCAGGGTCATGGTGGATGAGACGGATGTGGAGGCGAAGACCTGGGTTTTTAATAGTTGCAGGGCCAGGGTGTTGCCTGCCGCCGTGGCGTCATTCCCCTGGTCGATCTGGGTCTGGAGGGACTGGGCCTGGTCCAATGCCTGCGCGATCTGGCTGCGGGTAGCCAGCAGATCGGCGATTGCGCGCACATTCTGGACGGTTTGCTGCTCGATGAGGGCCAATGCTGGATTGGTCTCCGCGTCCACGAGCCGGTTGAAGAGATCCAGGCGCGCGCCCATATCTCGGTCGATGACTGCCGTGGCGGCGTCGATCTGGCCCTGCTTGAGTGCATCTAGCAAGGCCTGGTCTGCGTCGATCTGGCGGGCGAGCGCGCTGATACGATTGGCGGCGATGAAGTCTTCGAACGCCTTTTGGGCGCGCTGGTAATCCCCTTCAGCCTTGGCCTGCTCCGTTTCCACCGAGGCGATTACATCTTCCGGCACCTGTCCGTAGATGGCGTTGACCGCGTCCACATAGTAGCGGGACCAGGCATTGGCCACCGCAGCGGCCTTGTTCGGATCGTTCATGGTGACCGTAATCTGGATCAGGTCGCTGGGCGTACGCGAGTCCGGACCTGGCGCCAGCTCGGCTTCCACATGTTTGAGCAAGGCCGCCGGCTCCTGTTCCCCGGGGGTGAGTTGGTCGCCAAACTCGTCGATGACCGCCTGGGCAATGGCCCCGCTTTTGGCCAGGCCCAGCAGAGAGGCGCGGCGAGAGGCGATAGCCGCCGCGGCCGTGCTTTCATCAGACGTGGTGAGAAAACGCTCGTCGAAGTTGACCACGCTGCTGACGCGGGCGATGACGGCCGTGGCGGTCGCCTGGTATTGGGGCTGTCCGGTCTGCCGGAGGACGAAAACCAACCCGCCGGCGGCCAGGGCAGCGAGCACGGTGATCAGCGCGATCTCCCGCCACCAGTTGATC
>JAJRVT010000393.1 GCA_024277175.1 Chloroflexota bacterium
AGCCGGGGTCTGATCCCATTTGGCAAAATCCGGACGGAGCATGCTCGCTTTCCTTTCGGGTGCATTCACTGGTTTTCACTTTTCTATAGTGTACCATCACTTCCGAAATAAGTTGTGTTTTCATTCTAACTTCAGTTTAGAACCTCGTCGCTCGCAGCCGTAGCCGTTTGCGACTGCCATAGCCAAAAGCCGCCAGCCGCAATGGCCACGAGGATGATGAGACCAATGATCAGATTTCGCGTCTTGTTCATGAGTAACTCCTTCAAGCCAAACTTTTGCGAAAACGCATTGTGCTAAATGTTAGTAATATCAGTGCGTACAGCGCCAGGGCCAGGGCCTCTGGCCAGAGGATGTCCAGGCCGACGCCTTTGAGGAAGATCCCCAGGGTGGCCTCCACGTAGTAACGCAGGGGGCTGAGGTAGGTCAGCCACTGCAGGAATGGGGGCATATTGCTGATGGGGACCATGGTCCCCGACAAAAAAGCCAGCGGGAACAGGATGAAGAACGCCAGCAGCAGCACCTGCTTCATATTCTGGGCGAAAGCGCCCATGAGCACCCCAATGCCACTGCTGCTGAGGAACATGAGCATCGATATTGCGTAGAACAGCAGCAGGCTGCCGCGCAAGGGCACGCCGAACCACATGGACATGGCCACGCCAATCGTCAGACCCGCCAGCTTGACCAACAGCATGGGAATGATTTTGGCGGCGATCAGTTCGGCGCCGGTGATGGGGGTGATCATCAATTGCTCGAAGGTGCCGGCCTCCTTTTCGCGCACGATAGCTGCAGCCGGAATGAGCACGCCCAGCATGAGGACGGCAATCGCCAACATGGTGAGCATGATGAAGTGAACGTACTTGAGCTGCGGCATGTACCAGACCCGCACCACGTTCTTCACCCGGGGCAGGAAGCTGTGCCCGGCCTGGCCGCTACGCTCCACCCGCTCCAGGGTGATCTGCTGGTTGTAATCGCGCAGCAGGCCGCCGGCGTCGGCCATGGCCTGTCCGGCAATGGTGCTGTTGGAGCCGTCCAGAAGCAACTGCACCTGGGTGGGCGTCCCGCTTTGGAGATCGCGGCTGAAGCTGGCGGGGATAACCAGGGCCAGTTGGGCGACGCCACTGTCCATCAGGCCATCGATCTCGGCCGGGCTGTCCACCCGCTGCACCAGGGTGAAGCTATCCAGCCGGGCGAAATCAGTGATCAAGGCCCGGCTTTCCACGGAGCGGGCGGCATCGTAAACGACCATGGGCATGTTTTTCACGTCCAGCGTCAACGCCCAGCCACAGAGGGCGATCTCCAGGAAGGTGTAAAAAATGAGAATGACCAATGCCTTGTCGCGGAAGAACTGGATAAACTCCTTGCGCATCAGACCAGACAGACGATGAAGGTTCATTTCAGCCCACCTTTTTCTTGAAGCGCATCCCTGCGAGCGCCACGATCGCCGCCGTGTACAGGCTCAGGATCAGCAACTGACTCAGCCATACCTTCAGGCCCACGCCTTTGAGGAACACATCGTAGGTGATCTCAATAAAGTAGCGGGCCGGGAAGAGATAGGAGTATATTTGCAGCACCGCGGGCATGGTGAACAGGGGAAACAGGAAGCCGGAGAAGAGAAATGAGGGCATGAAGGTGAGCACCAATGCCAGCAGCATGGCGGTCAGTTGGGTGCGGGTGACGGTGCTGACCAGCAGGCCGATGGCCACGGTGCTGATGACATAGGGCACGGAGGCGAGCAGAAATAACCCCAGGTTGCCGGCCAGCGGCGTCCGGAACCAGAATTGCGCGGCCAGCAGCACCAGCAGCAGCTCAATGTAAGCGATGATGCCGTAGGGAATGAGCTTACCGACGATGAAAGCGGCCGGTCGCACGGGGGAGACGAATATCTGTTGGATGGAGCCGGTCTCTTTCTCGCGCACGATGGCCAGGGCCGAAAGCAGGGGCGGGAAAGCCATCAGCAGAACGCCGATGAGGCCGGGGACGATGAGATTGGCGCTTTTCATGGCCGGGTTGTAGCGCACGCGAGGCACGGCCGTCACTGCCGGGGCCAACACCTCGTTATTTCCCACGCCCAACCCGGCGAAATGGTCGGCGAGCAGCCGGGCGGTGAACACGTCGTTGATGGTGTTGACATAGGATTGAACCACTCGCGCCGAGGTGGGGAATGTGCCGTCCACCAATGTTTGCACCGCGGCCTCGCCGCCGCCCAACAGCGTCTGAGCGAAGCCGGTGGGTATCAGGATCACCACCTGCGCTTTGCCCTGATCGAGCAGACGCGTCGCCTCTTCCGGTTTGTCCGGGTAGTATTTCAGATTGAATTTGTCGGTGTTGACAAACGCCTGTACGTAAGCCCGGCTCTCGGCGCTGTTGTCCATATCCACAACGGCCAGGGGGATATTTTTCACGTCCAGGTTCAGGGAATAGGCGAACAGAAAGAGCAAAATCAGGGGCAGGAAGAGAGCGATGCCCAGGGTGTAGGGATCGCGCCAGATCTCTCGCAGTTCTTTTTTGAGGATGGGAAGGACGCCGTTCATGAGGATGTCTCCGATCTTGAAACCCCTTGTTTGCGGCCGCTTTCTTCCATCTCGATGAAAAGGGTGAACAGGTCTTCGAGAGAGAGGGGCACGATGCGCGGGGGAGCGGTCAGGAGTTGGTCAACGCTCAGGACACGCTCAATCGCTTCTAGACCTGGCTCAGCTTCCCAAACCAGGGCGTGTAACTTGTCGCCAAAAATGCTGGACTGGATGATCTCCACCGCGCCTTCCAACGCGGCCAGCGCGGCCAGAGGATCGCGCACCGGCGCTTCCACCATCACGCCCAGTTTCATATTCTGGCGCAATTCCGCCGGGCTGCCGCGCGCGATCAGGCGACCCCGGTAGAGCAGGCCCAGGTCGTGGCAATGCTCAGCTTCATCCATATAATGGGTGGTGACGAAAATGGTGATGCCCTGGAGGGAGAGGGCGAAGATTAGGTCCCAGAACTGGCGACGGGACACTGGGTCCACGCCGCTGGTGGGTTCATCCAGAAAGAGGATCTCCGGCTCATGCAGGATGGCGCAGCCCAGGGCCAGCCGTTGCTTCCAGCCGCCGGAGAGATCTTTGGCGAGCAGATGTTCTTTGCCGGTCAGGCCGGCCATTTCCAGCACCCAGGCGCGACGGTCGGCCAGTCGTTTTGCAGAAAGGCCATAGACATCGCCGTAAAAGCGGATGTTTTCATCGACAGTCAGGTCGTTGTAAAGGGAGAATTTCTGCGACATGTAGCCGAGGTGGGGTTTCATGGCCACCCGCTGGCGGCTGATGTCGAAACCGGCGACGGTGGCCGCACCCTCGCTGGGAGGTAACAGCCCGCACAACATGCGAATGGTGGTGGTCTTGCCCGAACCGTTGGGGCCGAGGAAACCGAAGATCTCCCCGCGCTTGACCGTAAAGTTGAGTCGATCCACAGCCGTCATCTCACCGAATCGACGGGTCAGGTTCCGGGCGCTGACCGCAGGCTCGGCGCCGGCGACTTCCGCTGGCGTTAGCGAAAGGACGTCGGCCTGGGTGGCTCCGTTTCCCGGCAGGGAGGCGACAGGCTTTCCAGGCGCATCAGCCGCTCGCAGATCCTCGATGGCGGCGATGAAGACGTCCTCCAGGCTGGGCGTGGTCGTCTCGAACTCGCTGACCGTCACCCCGGCCTCTTCCAGCCGCGCGGGAATAGCGTCGGCCAGCCCTGAACCATCGCGCAGCAGCAGATGCAGCCGTTCGCCGAACACCTGCATCTGGCTGACGCCGGGCATCCGCCGCAGTTCGGCGATGGCCTGGGTTTGAGGGATGGCGGTTAGCTCCGCGGCCACGCCTTTGAGCATCCCTTTCAACGCCTCCGGCGTGTCGTTGGCGATGATCTGGCCGCGGCGCAGCAGCGCCACTTGATGGCAGCGCTCGGCTTCATCCATGTAAGGGGTGGAGACGAAAATGGTGATGCCCTCGGACAGAAACTCGTACAGAATTTTCCAGAAATCCTGCCGCGAAACCGGATCCACGCCGGTGGTGGGCTCATCCAGGAAAAGCACCCGCGGCCGGTAGATCAGTGTGCAGGCCAGGGCCAGCTTCTTCTTCATGCCGCCGGAAAGATGCCCGGCGCGCCGATTTCGGGCGTCCTCCATACGTGCGAAACGGAGTAGCTGTTCTTTACGTTCGGCGGCCACTTCGGGCGGCACGTTGTATAAGTCGGCGAAGAAATCGATATTTTCCCCCACCGTCAGGTTGCCATAGAGGGTGAATCCCTCCGACATGTAGCCGATCACCCCGCCCAGGGCGTCGGCATTGTTGACGACATTCACCCCGGCGATGACTGCTTCCCCCGCCGTAGGGGTGAGGATGCCGCACAACATCTGCATGGTGGTGGTTTTGCCGGCGCCATCGGGGCCGACCAGCCCAAAAATTTGGCCCCGCCCCACCTCCAGGTCAATGCCGCGCACGGCTTCCACCTTTTTCGTCCCCCGGCCGTATGTCTTGGCCAGGCCTTTTGTCGAAATAATAATGTCGTTCATTGAAACGCTTCCTCATCAACCGACCATGATAGACCTGAACTCAGGGTATCATGGAAGCTGCGGACGAGAGAGCGCAGATAGGCGCAATCAGAGCGGGTAGAATTACCTGATTCTGTATCTATTCAGGCACGAACCAAATAGACCGCGGATTGGGCGGATTGAGCGGGTCAAACCGGATTTTTCTTTGAAAAATCCGGCAGTTTCAGCCCAATCCGCCCAATCCGCGGTCTATGGTGAATAGTTACCTGATTCTTATCTCCAATCTCATCGATCTCACGTATCTTCTCGATAGGTAGGGGCAACCTATCGAGAAGATACCCTATTGAGAAGATACGATAGGGGGGCCAAATGGCCGTTGTCCTGACACCCCATTTGCCGTATACTTATCAATATGGGACCGGGAAACCAATCAAAACATATCCTCGCGTTACGCTTTGACGCTTGGCTTCTCTGTATGACAGGATCATCCGATTCACCACACAAGAACAAACCTTCAAACCCGTCTTAGTGCGGCAGGCAAACGTGCAAAATTGGCCTTTGATGAGGTGTTGTAATGACAAAAGAAGACCCAACTCGCTGGTATGACCGAATCGCACCGCTCTACGACTCGTTCCTCCTGGGTTCCTACAACCGCGCCCGACGACGCACGATGCAGCAATTACGGCTGGAACCGGGGCAAACGCTGCTGGATCTGGCCTGCGGCACGGGGGAGAATTTCCGCTTTATCCTGGAAGGCATCGGACCAACAGGCACGCTGATCGGCACAGATTTCTCGGAAAGGATGCTGGCCCGGGCGCAGCGCAAAGTTGAGAAAAATGGATGGCAAAACGTGCATCTGCTTCGCGCCGATGCCCGCACCCTTTCGCTGGAGATGCTGCGCCAGGCGAGCGGCCAACCCGATTTACACCTGGATCGGGTAGTGTGTACGCTTGGTTTTTCGGTGGTGCCGGATTGGGAAGAGGTGTTTGCCCGGTCGTGGGCGATGCTGGCGGTGAACGGCCGTTACGCCATCATGGATTGGCACACGCCGCGAAAGAACATCTTCACCGGGTTGGTCAATCGCATCGCGGCCAGCGACATCAGTCGTAAATGGTGGGAGCCGTTGGCGGAAACCGCCGTCGAGTTTGAGCAAGAAAGGATGGCCGGCGGCCTATGGTGCATCGTCTCAGGCACGAAACGCCAATAAGGAAGATGCCCTCATCAACCGTTTTTGAGAGAAACGGCCATGGGGCCGATTAGTCAATTAAACGAACGGCCAGCAAAACAGCTTCGGTGCGAGAATGGACATTTAACTTCGTGTACAAGTTTGCCAGATGCCCCTCCGCGGTGCGGACGCTCAAGTAGAGCCGGGCGGCAATCGTCTTGTTGCTCAGCCCTTCGCTCAGGAGGACCAGGATTTCCCGCTCGCGGCGGGTGAGGTCATCCAGTTTGGTCGAAGGAGAAACGAACGCAGGCCCTTGGCTCCGCATGAAGGCCAGGGCCAGCGACGGGCTGAGGTATTGCTCCCCGCGCGCCACCTGCCGAATGGCCACGCCAAGCGCGGCGGGATCTTCGTCTTTGGCGAACAATCCCATCACGCCGGCCGGCAGAGTCAGACGCTCGGCGTCGTTCACCAGAGCGAGCACGGTTGTTTCCGGGGCATGGGGCGGGGCTTCACCCGCCGCCATCTGACAAAGCAAGACGCGCGGTGGCGGCGCAGCCGTTTCTGCGATGACAATCAGTCCCGGCAGCGTCGCCACCAATGCCTCCAGCGCGGCCTGGTCGATGAGGGTGTGGCCGCGTACAGCCACCGTCAGCACGTGCGCATCCACTATAACCTATTGAACTGACAGCAAATCTTGAACATCGATCGAGGGCTCGCCCCAGTCTCTGTACCAGACCTGACCGCTATAGCCGTTAACGTCCAGTTCCCCCATGATCTGACCATCTCGAATGACAGGGAATTCGTAGAAGCCATAGAAGACGGCTGTGTCGCCAGCCAGTTTCAGTTTAGCATCCAGTTCTTGTACGGCGTTTTGAGCGATGCGCTGCGCTTCTGATTCGGTCAGGGACATCTCGCCCTGGGGCGCTTCAGGTAGCAGGCGCCCCCGCATGCCGTAACCACCACCGACCTCGGCGATCAAGGAACCGTATTTTGTGTTCCAGAACAGATTCGGGCCGGCCTTTGGCGAAACCTGGAGCGTGTCTTTGTTCAGCATGATGCCAAAAGCGTGGCGGCCGGTGCTGCGTTCGACCACGTCAGCCTGGTAAGACCTGCTGAATTCCCGCAGGCGCGTGACGGTCAGATCGGGGTTGCCTTGTTGGTCCAGGTAACGTTGGACCACAGTCATCATCTTTTCGGTGGGCACAGGTTCGAATGATGCGAAGTCATAGGCGTAGCTATCGCCATTGCTCAACATGCCCACTGCACCCGGGCTTAAGCTGTAGATTGCCGGGCTGTGTGGGTCCGGTCCACTTCCGGACAGACGGATCAAGCCGTAAAGCCCGATCACGGCCAGAACGATGCCGACGGCCCAAACAACAGTTTCCCTTTTCATTTGATTACCCCCTTGTGGCGAAGCAGCATGTTTCCACATGCACTGAAAACAAGTCATACACTCTGAATAAGAGCATACCACTCCGGCCGCAAGTTGGTTAGCGCCATTGCGCCTATCCTGTTATAAGCAGATCGGCTTGGGCGCATCAACGGACGATCTGAGAGAGCATGTCGGTCAAGCGTAGGAGGGGCGCGGGCAGGATGCCGAAGAGGATGCTGCCAAGCATGGTGACGCCCAGGACGACGGTGTAGCCCGGGTTGCCCGGAATGGCCTCCTCAGACGCCGGTTCTTTCATGTACATTTCAGCGACGATGGCCACATAGTAGTAGAGGGAGACGACCATGTTGACGGCTGCGATCACGGCCAGCCAGACCCAGCCGCCGTCGAGCGCCGCCCGCAGCAGGAAAACCTTGCCTGCGAAGCCGGCCAGCGGAGGGATGCCGGCCAGAGAGAGCAAGGCGATGGCCATGGCCATCGCCAGGAGCGGCGCCCGCCGCGCCAATCCCCGGGTGGCGCTGATCTCGTCGCTGCCAACCGCGCGCTCGATCTGGGCCACCACAGCAAAAGCGCCCAGGTTCATGAAGAGGTAGGCGGCCAGGTAGAATCCCACGGCGCTCAGGGCCCCGTCCACCTGCCCGGCCACCACCACGGCAATGAGAATATAGCCGGCCTGGGCGATGCTGGAATAGGCCAACAGTCGCTTCAGACGGTGCTGGCGCAGGGCCAGAAAATTACCCAGACTCATGGTCGCCACCGCCAGCAGGGCGATTATCAGGGGCCAGCGGGCCAGGCCGCCAGGCAGGGCCAGGAGGACAAAACGCAGAAATCCCGCAAACCCGGCCACCTTGGGCACGACGGAGAGAAAGCCGGCGACCGGCGCTGTGGCGCCTTCGTAGACGTCAGGCGCCCAGAAGTGGAACGGCACGACCGTCATCTCGAAGGCGTAACCGATGAAGATGACCCACGCCATCACCGTCACCCACAGCGGGTCCGCAGTTTGGAGCGCCACGCCGATGGCGCGCAGATCCAGGCTGCCGCTCATGCCAAAAAAGAACGTGAAGCCATAGGCCATGACGGCGAGGGCGACGGCCGCGTAAATAAAGTACTTGATCAGGGCTTCGTTGCCGCGGGCGTCAGTGCGCACCAACCCTACCAGCACGTAGGAGGCCAGGCTCAGCATCTGCAGGAAGAGGACGATCAGCACCAGATCGAGGGCGGCGGCCAGACCTACGCCACCCAACGTGGCGAAGACGACGGCGACCGCCGCATGGCCAACCTGGGGGGAGCGGTGGAAATAGGCGGCGATCAACAGAAGGCTAATGAGTCCGCCTGCTTCGATGATCAGTTTGAAAACGGCGCCAAACCCATCCACAGCATAGGTGTTGCAGAAGACAGCCGTTGACTGCCAGGGCAACATGCGCGCCGTGAACGCCAGGGCGGCGACGATCCCCACTATCGCCAGGATAGTCGTCGTTTGGCGCCAGCGGTTGCGTGTCAGCCCGGCTATCGGCACCAGGATCAACCCCAGCCCGGCCAGGATCAGTTCGGGGATGATCGCCCACAGGTCCATGCAGTTGGACAGAGGAGTCACGTCAGCCTCCCTGGAACAGCAGCCGGGTCGCCGCGTCGATCACCGGCAGAATGAGGCCAGGCGCAATCCCGATCACCAGGGAAGCCACCGCCAGGGGCACAAGCGCCGTCAACTGCCGTCGGTTCAGATCGATGACTGCCGGCATGTCCGCCGGCGCTTCGCCCATGAGCACGGTGATCAACACGCGCAGGAAAAGGCCGGTGGTGATGATGACGCCGAGCAGAGCCAGAGCCGCGGCCCAGGGACTGAGCGACAGGGTGGCGCCGAATACCTGAAATTCAGCCACAAAGCCGGAAAGTCCGGGCAACCCCAGGGAGCCGAAGACCAGGAGTGCGAAGAGGCCACTGTAGACCGGAATCCGCCCCAGCAGGCCGCCGAAGCGCGCCATCTGTCGGGTCCCCGTCGCGCTTTGCAGGATCCCCACCATAAAGAACAGGCCGCCGGTGAGCAGCCCATGGCTGATCATCTGTAGCGTGGCCCCGTTCAGCGCCAGTTGACGAATGCCTACATCCGTCGTCAAAGCGGCCACCGCCACCCCCAACAGCACATAGCCCATATGGTTCACCGACGTGTAGGCCACCATGCGTTTGAGATCGCCCTGGGCCAGAGCCGCCAACGCGCCGTAGATAATGGAAATCAGGGCGATGATGAGCAGAACCCAGCCATACTTGCGGGTGGTTTGGGGCAACAGGGGCAACATCAACGCCACCAGACCATAGGCGCCCATCTTCAGTTGGACGCCCGCCAGCATCACGCTGCCTTCCGTCGGCGCTTCCACGTGGGCGTCTGGGAGCCAGTTGTGCAGGGGCACCATGGGCAGCTTTACGCCGAATCCCACCAGCAGCCCCAGTAGCACCAACCCCGCGGTCAGGGGCTGATCGGCCAGCGGCTGGGCGGCGATGATGGCGGGCAGGGAGAAGGTGTGCGGGGCCATGCCCAGATACAGGGCCAGGAAGGCCAGCAGCATGGCCAGGCTACCGACGCGCGTGTAGATGAAGAACTTGATGGCTGCGTAGAGACGGCGCTCATGTCCCCAGATGCCGATGATGAAGTACATGGGCACCAGGGCGATCTCAAAGAAGAGGTAAAAGAGCAGCAGATCCTGAGCGGCGAAGAGGCCGAACAAGCCCATCTCCATGAGCAGGAAGAGGAAGGCGTGCTCCTTGACTTGTTTTCGCTCCGGCAGCACATAGACCATCACCAGGGTGGCCAGCAGAGCGGTCAACGCGATCAGCGACAGGGAGATGCCATTCACGGCCACGTCATAGCTGGCGCCGATGCTGGGGATCCAGGGAACGGTCAGGCGCCATTGCAGGGCCGCGCCCCCTGGGTCGAAACCGATCCACAGGACAATGGCGATCAGCAGGGTGAGGAAAGCGCCGCCCAGCGCCGTCCAGCGGATGGCTGTGGGTCGAGAGCGGGGCAACGCCAGCACGATCAACCCTGTCAGGAGTGGCAAGAATATTTCAATGGTAAGCAATGTCGTATCCTCCAATGAGGTGGATGGTCAGCGCCATGCCAGAATGCCAAGCACGCTGATGGCCGCCACCCAGATAAAAATTCCCAGCGTGTAAAGGTAAAGCTTGCCGCTCTGGAACGGCTGTAACCGTCCGCCGACCTGGTTGAATAGCCGGGCGAAATTATCCATAATATCCGAAAACCCACGCAACTCCACACGGTCGGTGGCGCTGGCAAGGGCCATTGTCTCCCTGGCCAGGGCTTGCGTTTCCTGATCGAGACCGACTTCCATGCGCTCGCTGACGCCAGCGGCGGCGAAGACTGCCTGGCCCATACGCTGGGTCAGGCGATCCAGCGCCTGCTCCACCTGCTCCAGAACGGCGGCCATGGCAAAGGCGGCCCGACCCGGCGCGGCCGTGCCCGCCAGCAGCCAGCGTTCCAGATGCTGCGGAAACGCTCCCAGGGCCGGGACTGGCCCTCGTGTGTGTACGCGCCAACTCCCGAACGCCAGCCCGGCCAGGCTTGCGGTGACGGCTGCCCCGCGCCAGATCAGGCTGATCCCGGGCTCCTCGCCGAAGGGCAGCAGGCCCTCGATGCGGCCCGCCAACAGCCAGCCCACACCGGCGGCGAGCAGGCCCAGCACCAGCATCGTCCCCATCATCAACGGGCCGGGGTCTTTGGCCTCCGGGGCCGGCATATCCGGCCAGCGGGCGAAGATGGCGACGCCGGCGCGGCTGATGTAGATACCGGCCAGAAAGATGAGCAGGATCAGCAGCAGGGCTGCGCCGGGGCCGCGCAGCGCGAGTTTAGCCAGGATGGCGTCTTCGCTCCAGAAGCCGGAAAAGGGCGGAAAGCCGGCCAGGGCCAGGGCAGCCACGCCGAAGACCAGCGCCGTCAGGGGCATACGGCGGGCCAACCCGCCCAGCTTCCGTAGATCCCGGCTTCCCGCCTTGTGATCGATCGCGCCCGCGGTCACGAAGAGGGTGGACTTGAAGCTGGCGTGGGCGGCCAGATGGAAAGCCGCAGCCAAGGGGCCGCCCACGCCCAGGGCCAGGAACATCTCCCCCAACTGGGAGACGGTGGACCAGGCCAGAATTCGCTTTAGATCCGTCTGGACGGTGGCCAAAAGGGCGGCGAAGACCGCTGTCAGACCGCTCACCCAAAAGACGACGTTCAGGGCAGCCGGGGCGGCGGCGAAGAGCGGAAAGAGTCGCAACAGCAGGTAAACGCCGGCGGCCACCATGGTGGCGGAATGGATCAGCGCCGAAACCGGTGTGGGACCGGCCATAGCCGCCGGCAGCCAGGCTGTCAGCGGCAATTGGGCGCTCTTGCCGACCGCACCGGCAAAGAAGAGCAGCGCCAGGATCGTCAGCACGCCGCCGGCGATGGCCCCGGTGGATACGGCGTCCAGGAAGGTGGCGATATCGGTCGTGCGCATGAGGAGCAGCGCCCCCAGCCAGCCGAGTAGCAGCCCCAGATCGCCCAGACGGGTGAGCAGAAAGGCTTCGAGCGCGGCGTGTCGGGCGTCGTCCTGCCTGTACCAGAAGCCGATGAGCAGGAATGAGGCCAGGCCCACTCCCTCCCAGGCGGCGAAGAGCAACAGAAAGGAGTCGCTCAGTACCAGGGCGAGCATGGAAGCGATGAAAAATGAGAGCGAGGCGAAGAAGCGGGGTTGTCCCTCCTCCTCGGCCATATATGCCACGGCGTAGAGGCTGACCAGCAAGGAAATGGCGGTAACCAGCAGCGCCATAAACTGGCTGAGCGCGTCCAGTTGCAGGCCCACGGTCAGGGTGAAGGGGCCGGTTTGCATCCACACGCTCTGTATTTGCAGTTGTTGTCCCAGGAGCGGCAGCAACCCCAGCAAAGAGAGGGCGCTGCCCGCAACCGCCACGTAGCCGACGCCAGACCATTTACGCGCCCACAGGAGGATCGTCAAGGCCGCCAGCAGGGGCCATACCGGGATCGAAAGCAGGAGAAACTCGTTCATCCTTTCAACTCCTGGTAGTCGTCCACTCGCACCGTGTGGCGGTTCCGGTAGATCAGCATCATAATCGCCAGGCCGACCGCCATTTCCACCGCCCCGATGGTGATGATGAGAATGGTGAATATCTGCGCCGAGTAGTCGCCGGGGGCGACGTAGCGCCAGAATGCCACCAGGTTCAGACCGACGGCGTTTAGAAGCACCTCGATGCCCATCAGGATCATCACGGCCGTGCGCTGGGCCACGACGGCATAGATGCCGATGGCGAAGAGCACAGCGGCGACGATCAGATATGCGGTGAGGGGAATTGCCATTGTCAGCTCCTTGTCTGTCCGTTCTGGTAAACTTCGACAGGGTTGACCGCGTTCATGTCATCCTGGACATCAGCGATGAGCGGCGTCAGTTGATCGTTATCCAGCGTAGAGGGCTTGACGTTCACTGCGACCGGCGTCCCACGCTCCCCGGCGCGCGGATGGTGATCCGGGCGGCCAAGCAAAACGGCCCCAAAGATGCCGAGCAGGATCAGCAGACCGGCGCCCTCGAATGCCATCATGTATTTTTCCAGGAGAAGGGTCCCCACCTCTCGCGCCGAATCGGGGTCAGGGGTGGCGGCGACCGTGGGCCAGGCGGGGCGGAGCAGGAGCAGCGCCACCAGAATTACGCCGATCACGACGCCGAGGACAACGGCTTGTCGTTTGACCGGCGTGGTCATGGACATGTCCATGCTTGCCATATCCATCCCGGACATGCCTACCGGCACCAGGGTCATGCCGCATATGGGGCATGACCCCGGCTCACTCCGTATAATCTCCGGGTGCATAGGGCAGGTGTATTCGACCGCCGCTCCATGATCCATGTGCTCATGCTCGTGCTGCATGCTGGCCATGTCCATGTCCATGTCTTCGTGCTGCATGTCGGGCATGTCCATATCCATGCTCGCCATGCTTTCGTCGTGCGTATGCGCTGATTCAGTCGGCGCATCGCGCGGAACCAGGGTCATGCCGCATATGGGGCAAGAACCCGGTTCGTCCTGCACGATCTCCGGGTGCATAGGGCAGGTGTATTCGACCGTGGCTCCGTGATCCATGTGCTCATGCTCGTGCTGCATGGCGGGCATGTCCATGTCTTCGTGCTGAGTATGTGCCGGTTCAGCCGGCGCATCGCGCAGGACCAGGGTCATGCCGCATATGGGGCAGGATCCCGGCTCATTCCGCACGATCTCAGGATGCATGGGACAGGTGTATTCGACCGTGGCTCCGTGATCCATGTGCTCATGCTCGTGTTGCATGGCGGCCATGTCCATGCCCGCCATGTCTTCGTGGCTGGTCCCGCGGCCTCTGGGTAGCAGGCCGAGGCTGAACAGCTTTTCGATGGGAGCCATCTCCATCCCGGCCATCATGTCGCCGCCGGGATCGTGGGCGAAGAGCACCATAAAGAGGATCATCACCAACATGCCGCCGATGTACATCATGATCTGAAGCATAGCCAACAGATCGGCGGTGAGCAGAATAAAGAGGCCGGCGACGCCGATGAATGAACCCATCAGGAAGATGCCGCTGCGGAACATGCTCATGGTGGTGGCCATGCCCAACGCCCCCAGAAGGGCGATCAGGGTGAAGAGAACGAAAGCTGTCCATTGTGCAAAGATGCCGAGTATCATGACGGACCTATCCCCAATAGAATCATGGCCCCGACGATCAGCACGTTGACCATGCC
>JAJRVT010000394.1 GCA_024277175.1 Chloroflexota bacterium
GACGGCAACGCGACATCGCGATATCCAACCGAATGACCGCAGCATCGCCTTCCTGATCTTCGGGTTTTTACTGGCCGCTTATCTCTTCACCTACACCGGCGTGATCCAGAGCAGCGACGGCCTGGCCATGTTCGCCACCACTGAGAGCATGGCTCGGCGGGGCGCCATCGACGCCAATCAGGTGTTGTGGATGGACGTGCAGCAGGGCAGCTACGGCCCGGACGGCAACCTCTACAGCCGCAAGGGGCTGGGGATGCCGTTGCTGGCGCTACCCTTGGTCTGGCTGGCCAAACATTGGCGAGTGGTGGGGCTGGTCCAGGCTGCGCTGCTGCTCAACCCCCTGCTCACCGCGTGGACGGCGGGGCTGATCTTCCGCACCGGGCGCAGGCTGGACTGGACGCGCAACACCGCCATCGCCGCCGCCCTGATCTTTGGCCTGGGGAGCATGGCCTGGCCCTACACCCAGACCTTCTTCAGCGACCCTATCAGCGCCTGGGGGCTTTTCGCCGCGGCCTATGGCCTGCTTAGCTATAGCCAGAGCGGGTATAAACGCTATTTGGGCATGGGCGGCCTGGCCTGGGGATTGGCCTACCTTTCGCGCACCGTCAACCTGCTCACGCTGCCCATCTACCTCATCGGTCTGATCATCGTCCTTCAGCGTCACGCACAGCGCCAGGGCTACCGCCCGGGGCTGCGCATGGCCGTCTCCTACTACTGGCGCCCCCTCACCAGCTTCATGATCCCGGTGGTTGCGGCTGGGCTGGCTTCTCTGTGGTGGAACTGGGCCCGCTACGGATCCATCTTCGAGAGCGGCTACGCCAGCAGCGAGCGCTTCGACGCCAACTGGCTCTTCGGCGTCTTTGGACTGTTGTTCGGTCCGGCCCGGGGCTTTTTCTGGTACAATCCCATCCTGTTGCTGGCCATTCCCGGAGCCATCTGGTTCTGGCGAAAACAGCGTCAGATCTTCTGGCTGACCCTGGCCATCGTCGCCGTCTACGTCCTAACCTATGGGAAATGGTACATGTGGCACGGCGGCTACAGCTGGGGACCGCGTTTTCTGCTGCCGCTGACGCCCTTTATGGCCATCTTCAGTGGTCCGGCCTGGGCCTGGCTCATGGGCGGCAAACTGGCGGGCTGGGTTGGCAAGACGCTGGCCGTTATCCTGGCCCTCGTTTCCATAGGCGTCCAGTGGCTAGGCCTGCTGATCCCCTTCAGCCTGGTGCAGGATTGGCTTGCCCAGGCGGTGACGCCCCTCTTCGCACCCGAAACGTTCATCCGTCTACAGTACTCTCCCCTGCTCCTGCAATGGCGTTTTCTGACGCCGGAGCACATTCATCTGGCCTGGTGGCAGTCCAGCCTGCAACTGGGTAGACTCGATTGGCTAGGGCTGATCATGCCCCTGTCGGCCCTGCTGGTCGGCCTGATCCTGCTGCGACGACAACTGCGTCACCCCCGATCCACGTCGGTTTCAGGCGCGCCGGGTAGCTGGATCTACACCGGCGGACTGCTGCTCATTATGCTGGCCATCTTGACCTACTACCAGCCCTTCCTGAGCAGCGCTGACAACCGGGCTATCGCCCAGCGCATTCAAGCCATGGAACGACGGGGCGACGTCATCCTGCATCTGCAACCGGAGCAAACCCAGCAGTTCGCCAACGCCTATCACGGCAACCTGCCCACCTATGGCCTCTTTCCTCAGAACGAACTGGACGCCCGCAACGAGGCATGGTTGACGCGGCTGCGCACGGGGAACAAACGCCTGTGGGCGATCCCTGACTACACGCCGCCGGAACAGTCCGGCTGGGAGCGCCCCCTGCGCACTGACGATTATCTGCTGGTCGACAGCCATCCCGCCGGCCAAGGCGGCGATCGCTTGGCGCTGTACGCGCTGGAAGACGCCTACTCGCTGACCGAAACCGGGCTGGGAACCGTCTTTGGCGATCCCGCCAGCGACGCCCCCGTCACCGAAGAGAACGGTTGGATCCGGCTGGAGGGTTACAGCGTCACCCCGCGCGTCGAGCCGGGCGGTGAACTGCTGCTGGCGCTGGTTTGGCGTAGTTTGCAACCTGTGGATTACAATTATCACGTTTTTGTGCACCTGCTCGACGCCGGCGGGGCCAAGCTGGACCAGCGCGATGGTCAGCCTGTTCAGTGGATGCGGCCCACGAGTACATGGGAGGCGGGTGAGGAGATTGTGGATCGTTATGGGCTGCTGCTGCCGGCGGATCTGCCGGTCGGCTCCTATGCTATCGTCGTGGGGCTATACGATCCGGTCAGCGGACAGCGGCTGCCGGTCAGCGCCGGGCCGGGGGATTATGCCATCGAGATCGGGCCTATCGAAGCGGCCTGGCCCCGATAGATGCACCTTCCAGGAAGCTCCAAGCTTCCTGTAAGATAGATGCTCCCCCTTTCCAGGAGAAAAAACTTGAACGCATTGAAAGTCAAACGCGATAATCATGGGCGATGGGCGGTGTGGGTGGCGGTGAGCGTACTGCTGCTGGCGCTGCTGCTGGCCGCGTGTGGGCGCGACGAGCCTTCCCCGGCGATGACCGCGCCCCCGACGCCGGCGTCCGAGGGCGAAGACGGAGACTCGGAATCCACGCCTGCGGTGGGCACTGTGCCTGAGATCGCGGCCATTCAGCCGACGGTGGCGCTCACCAGCGCAGAGATGCAAATCCCTGTGGTGACGTTGGAGCCGACTCCGGCGACGGTTGACGTCACCCCGGTCGGCGTCACTGACACCACAGCGATCGCCGCCGCGCCGCTCGTGGTGGCGAAAGAAAGCGACTGTTCCATCGAGTCTGACCTGGATCTGGCCGGCTACGCGGGGGTGGAAGAGATGATGGGCTGCCCTCAGGAGGCGGCGCGCTTTGACCCGGTGGGGATCGAAGAGTTTGGCGATGGTCCCGATTTCGACCGTTTCATGCTCTGGTTCAGTTGGGAGGAACAGATCTATGTTCTCTTCCCGGATGGCTCTTGGCGGCAGTACCCGGACACCTGGGAGGAGGGCGATCCGACCTTCACCTGCAACCCCTTGGAGGGGAAAGCGACTTCCCCGCCCCTGCCCCGGCGCGGTTTTGGCAAACTATGGTGTGAAGACGCCAAGGTGCAGTCGGTCATGGGTTTCACGCCTCGGGAAGAGCGCCTCTGTCAGCATACCGTACTCCAGCGTTTCGAAGAGGGACGGGTTCTCGCCTGCTTCGAAGACGCCACTGTCCGTTATTTCCGCATCATGGATGACCAGACGTGGCGGTTGGATGTGCAGTGAGACATGAGCGCTTACTCTCCAACCGCTTGACTCTCCTTCAGCACTCCTTTTCCAAACATCACCAATGCCTGGTCATCGTTGATGGGGTGGCTCAACCCGCCGCGCACGTCCCGGAAGTAGCGCTCCAGGGGCAGCCGGCGGGTCATGGCCGCGCCGCCGACCACGCGCATACATTCGTCCACGGCCTGGACCGCGTTGTTGACCACGGTCACCTTGGCCGTGGCGATGGTGGGGCCCAGGGCTGAGCGATCCGCCGGGTGGCGGGAATTGCGCTTTATGGTCGTGAAAATTTTCAACTCCGGTGATTTGCGTTATCCTGTGGGTGAATCATTCCGCTCTTCAAAATCTCTGCGTCCCTCTGCGCCATCAGCGGTTCTGCGTCAAAATAGCTCTTGAACCGTACAAGCGCAAGGGGAGTAAAAAACCAGGAGCCAACCATGAGTGAGGACAAAATTCGCGTGCTGGTGGCCAAGCCGGGGCTGGACGGCCACGATCGGGGCGCCAAAGTGGTGGCCCGCTCCCTGCGCGACGCCGGCTTCGAGATCATTTACACCGGCATCCGCCAGACGCCCCAGATGATCGCCGAGGCCGCGCTTCAGGAGGATGTGGACGTGGTCGGCCTGAGTATCCTCAGCGGCGCGCACATGACCCTCTGCCCCAAGGTGGTGGAGTTGCTGCGCGCTCAGGGGCAGGACGACGTGATCGTGCTCGTGGGCGGCATCATCCCCGACGAGGACGTCCCCCGCCTGCGCGAGGCCGGTATCGACGCCATCTTCGGGCCGGGCGCGTCCACCCGCGAGATCGGCGACTTCATCCGCCAGGCCGTGGCCGCCCGGAACGAGGCCTGAGATGGGTCTCCTTTCGCGTACGCTCGTCAGCAGCGAAGAACTGGCCGACCGAGTCCTGAGCGGCGACCGGCTGGCCCTCGCGCGCGCCATCACCCGGGTCGAGAGCGGGCGCCCGGACGCGCACCAACTCCTGAGCGCGCTCTATCCCCACACCGGGCGCGCCCATATCATCGGCGTGACCGGCGCGCCCGGCACCGGCAAGTCCACCCTGGTCACCGCCCTGACCCAGGCCTATCGGGCCGCGGGCCTGACGGTGGGTGTGGTGGCCATCGACCCCACCAGCCCCTTCACGGGCGGCGCGCTCCTGGGCGACCGGGTGCGTATGCGCGCGCTCAGCGGCGATGCCGGCGTCTTCATCCGCAGCATGGCCACCCGGGGCAGCCTGGGCGGCCTGAGCAAAACCACGGGCGACGCGGTCATGATCCTGGACGCGGCCGGCTTCGACCGCGTCATCGTGGAGACGGTGGGCGTGGGCCAGGCCGAAGTGGCCATCGCCAGCACGGCCCACACCACCCTGGTGGTGGAAGCGCCCGGGCTGGGCGATGAGGTGCAGGCCATCAAGGCCGGCATTCTGGAGATCGCGGACATCCTGGTGGTCAACAAGGCTGACCGGCCCGGCGCCGACCGCACTATCCGCGCCCTGCAACTGATGTTGGAACTGGAGGCGGGGACGCCGCGCCAGATCCACCATCACGGCCATGTGGTCCGGTTGCAGGCGCAATTACCGGTGAACGAAGAGGGCGAGTGGGGGGTGACCGTGCTGAAGACGGTGGCGGTCAACGGCCAGGGGGTGTCTGAACTGCGGGAGAAGATCGACGCCCACCGGGCTTGGCTGCACGATTCGGGCGAGATCGTGACCCGGGAGCGGATCCGCGTCGCTCACACATTGGAGAACATCATTCGCGCCGAACTCAACCGGCGCATCGTCGCCTCCATGCCCGCGGACAGTCTTGATGAGACGGTGGAGGCCATCCGTCGCCGGGAGATCGATCCCTATCGGGCGGCGGATGCGTTGTTGGCGGAATTCTGAGGATAGAACGCTGGTGTCTATTCAGCGACCACTATTGGAACGCGGATTTTGCCGGATGAAGCCAGATTTTCACGGATTTTTCTGAAAAATCCGTGAAAATCTATTTGAATCAGCGGAAATCCGCGTTCCAACGGAGCCTACCTGAATAGATACCCGCGTTCTATTGAAATCTCCCCCTACGATCCGTTGGTGGAGATGGGCAGATTGGCCGCGGCCCAATCCCGGTAGCCGCCCATGACGTTGGCCACGTTGGTCACGCCCCTGGCCTGGAGGATGCTGGCGCCGATGGCCGAACGCCCGCCGGTCTGACAGTTGACCACGATGGGTTTGTCGGTGGGGATGTCCTGGTATGTCTCCAACAGATACCCCAGCATGTAGTGTTGCGCGCCGGGGATGTGGCCTTCCGCGTATTCGTTTACGCCGCGTACATCGACGACGGTGACTGCATTTTGGAGCACCTTGTCCGCTACTTTCTCAGGCGTGGTGATCTCATAGCACTGCATTTCATTGCCCGTGTGGGCCCATTCACCCAGGATGGTCGTATCAAAGAAACCGCCCACGTTGTCCAGACCAATGGAAATCAACCCTTCCATGGCGGCGTCGAGCCGCGCTTCGTCCACGATCAGATAGAAGGGATCCTCGTAGTTCAGGAACCAGCCGGCCCAGTTGGTGAAGGAACTTTCCAACGAACTGGTGAAGGGAATATTGATTGTGCCGGGGATGTGGCCGACGGCGAACATCTCATTCTCGCGCGTGTCGATCACCATGGCTCCGTCGGCCAGCACCTGCTTGAGGTCCACCAAGTCCAGTTTCTTGGGCCGAGGCAGGCCGCCCAGGATCGGCGCGCCGATCTTGTTGAGCTTCTTCATCATGGCGAAGTAGACAGGCGCTTCGGGCTGACCGTCCAGAAGCGCTTCGACGAACTCGTCTTCGTCTTCGATCTGGAGCGCCCAGTTGAAGAGTTTCTCATAGCCCACTGTGCTGGACGGGATCGCGCCCAGGGCCTTGCCGCAGGCGCTGCCGGCTCCGTGCGCGGGCCAGACTTGCACGTAGTCGGGTAGGTCGGCGAACCGTTTCAGAGAGTTGAACATCTGGCGCGCACCCGGCTCAGCCGTGCCCATAATGCCGGCCGCCTCTTCCAGCAGATCCGGCCTGCCCACGTCACCCACAAAGACGAAGTCGCCGCTGAAGATGCCCAGGGGCCGGTTTTCGCCTTGGGCGTCCTTGTTGGGCGTGTCGGTCACCAGGAAAGAGATGTGCTCGGGCGTGTGGCCGGGGGTGTGCATGACCTCGATGGCGATATTGCCAACCTTGAAGACGTCTCCGTCGTAGACGAGTTGGTAGTTGTAGCCCTCAAGATTCTCATACTTCCAGTCCTTGTCCCCTTCGTCCGAGAGATAAAGTTTGGCGTCCACATGCTTCGAAAGCTCGCGCCCGCCGGAGACGAAGTCTGCGTGGATGTGGGTTTCGGTTGCGGCCACGATCTCCATTTCATTCTCTTCGGCCGCGGTGATATATTGTTCGATATTGCGACCCGGGTCGATGATGATAGCCTCGCCCGTGGCCTGACACCCCACCAAATAGGATGCGTGGGCCAGTCTTGGGTCATAGAAGTATTTCAGCAGCATTGGTTTTCTTCTCCCTTTGGTCTTTCCTAAAATCTTTTCATTGGTCTCGACGATGGACACCAGCCTGTGGAAAACGCGCTGTACCGGGAAGCTTCGCGTGCTTCAGAGTGTAGCAAGACATTGTAAGAAGCGTTTAAAGGGGAGATGTCAATTTTGTAAACGTTCGCTCAAAAATGTATTCAGAGACAATTGACAAATGTCCCCTGGCGTGATAGTAATTGGGCGTAACGTTGCAATCAAATATTCTGGCCTATCAACGCGACGAGAGAGATTCTGCGCTTCATTCCTCCAGGACAGGCGGCAGGGAGCCGAAGGGGCAACCCGTCAGCGCGGCCACACGCTGGCGACCACACTCTCAGGCAAAAGGATCGTCGGGCTGCGGCCACCCTGGAAAGCGCTTTGACGGCGGACATCGCCGTTGCAACGCCGCCAAAGCCACCGACGGGGCAATTCCTGCTATCCTCGGCAGGAGCAATCTCTCAGGTTTTCGACAGGGTTCGCGGGCGCCGGTTGCGGATGCCCGCTTTTTTGTGGAAATCAGAGACGAATGCGCCCTTTCAGCCCTTCGTCCACTACCCTCAAAGGAGAACGCCTGCCATGAACGCCACCGGTTCCACCGACAATTTGGAATTGCTCAAGCCTCGCGATCAGTTCGTCCACCGCCACATCGGCCCCCGCCAATCCGATCTGCCCGCCATGCTGGAAGTGGTGGGCGCGCCCAGCCTGGATGCACTCATCGACGAAACCGTCCCCGCCAACATCCGCATGAAGCAGCCCCTCAACCTACCCGGTCCCCGGGGCGAGTCGGACGTGCTGGCCGAGATGCGAGCCATGGCCGCCAAGAACAAACTCTTTCGCTCCTACATCGGCATGGGCTACTACGACACCCTCACGCCGCCGGTGATCCAGCGCAACGTCCTGGAGAACCCCGGCTGGTACACCCAGTACACGCCCTACCAGGCCGAGATCGCGCAGGGGCGCATGGAGGCCCTGCTCAACTTCCAGACCATGATCATCGACCTGACCGGCCTGGAGATCGCCAACTCCTCCCTGCTGGACGAGGGCACGGCCGCAGCCGAGGCCATGACCTTGAGCAAGCGGGCCCAGAAGCGCTCCTCCACCGCCAACGTCTTCTTCGTCTCCGAAAAATGCCACCCTCAGACCATCGACGTGGTGCGCACCCGGGCCGAACCCCACGGCTTCAAGGTCATTGTTGGCGATCACGAGAGTTACGACTTCGCCGAAGGGACCTTCGGTGTGCTGATCCAGTATCCCGACACCGAGGGCGATGTGGTCGATTACGAGGCATTCGCTGCCAAAGCCCACGCGGCCGGCGCGCTGGTCACCGTGGCCACGGACTTGCTGGCGTTGACCCTGTTGCGCCCGCCGGGAGAGTTCGGCGCTGACATCGCCGTGGGCAACAGCCAGCGTTTCGGCGTGCCCATGGGCTACGGCGGTCCCCACGCCGCGTTCATGGCCACCCTGGACCGCTACAAACGGCTCATGCCGGGGCGTCTGATCGGCGTCAGCCATGACTCCGCCGGCGAGCCGGCCCTGCGCCTGGCCCTGCAAACCCGGGAACAGCACATCCGCCGCGACAAGGCCACCAGCAACATCTGCACCGCGCAGGTGCTCCTGGCCATCATGGCTTCCATGTACGCGGTCTACCACGGACCGGACGGCCTGCGTAACATCGCCCGCCGGGTGCGTCTGCTGACAATGATCCTGCGCGAGTCGCTGGAAACCCTGGGCTACCAGGTCAACCAGGGGCCGGTTTTTGACACGCTGAAGATCAGCGGCGGTCCCCACAGCCAGTTGCAACTGATCGCAGATGCACAGGACGCGGGCGTCAACCTGCGGGTCTATGACGACGGCGCGGTGGGCGTCTCCCTGGATGAAGCGACCACGGTGGAACAGCTTCACGACCTGCTGGCCATCTTCGGCGTGGCCGACCCGGTGGGCGTGGAAGCCCTGGCCCGGGACGCAGACCTGGACTATCC